>RZZM01000068.1 GCA_009929845.1 Spartobacteria bacterium | reverse complement strand
GCTGGAGCCGGAACCGAACGCTTCGCCGCTGCACGCTTCCAATCGCGGGATGCGCAACCTGGGCGCATACGGGGGGACCGAGCAGGGATCGCTGACGCCGTCGAACCGGCGGCTGCGGCTGTACGCTCCGCTGGGCGGGGATATCTATGTAAACCAGGCGGTGACGCTCCGCTGGACCTGGGCCGGGACAAATTGGCAGGGCGCGGACACGGTGGCGCTGGAGTACTCGGCTAACTCTGGAGAGACGTGGATCGGGATTGCCGGGGCCTCGGCAGTGACGGCCACCGCCGGGCAATACGCCTGGGACATCTCGGGGCTGATGCCTGGACTGTTCTACCGGGTGCGGGCGACTTGCAACCAGGATGCGGCGGCTACAGATGCAAGCCCGGACGATTTCCGTATCGGCGGGACGCTGATCTACTACGTCAACGACGTTTCTACGAATCTGGACGCCTGGTGTACGGCGTCGGGCAACGACGCCAACGACGGCCTGACCCCCTCAACGCCCAAAGCGACCGTGCAGGCGGTGCTGGACGCCTACGATCTAAAGCCTGGGGACATGGTACGGATTGACACGGGCGATTACCTCTTGAGCGAAAATGTTGAGGTGACGGCTCAGGATCAAGGGGCGACCGGCAACCCGGTGGTCTTCGAGGCCTCGCCCTACGGCGTGACCTTTGATCGCGGTAGTACGGCCTCGGGGAGCTATGGCTGGCACATCAGCGGGGCGAGCAATGTAACGCTGCGCACCGCCGTGAGCGCGGCGCATCCGGGCGCGGCGCAACGCTGGATGCGGGTCACGGGGGGGTACGACGGCATCTTTGTGGCGGGGACATACTGTCGGCTGGAGCGGGTGGATGCGGCAGAGAACCTCTGCCGCGGCATATACATCGACGGAACCTACGCCACGGTGGAAAACTGTCTGGCACGGGGCAGCACGGACAGCTACGTCGGGGTGGGCATCTTCGTCGGCTCACGCGACACGACGGTGAACAACTGCACCATCGCGGACAACGCGAAGTACGGGGTCTACATCGGTTCGTCGGATTCGACGTTGCGCAACAATATCATCTGCGCAGATGGGACGGGGGACTACGCAATCTACGCGGCCTGGCAGACGCCGAACTCGGACTACAACTGTTTCCACGCGGCCAACGGAGCCTTGGTGGGCAACTCGGGCGGGGACCGCACCACACTGGCCGAGTGGCGGATGGCCACCGGCGGGGACGCCAACAGCCTCTCGTGCGATCCGGGGTTCGTCAATACGGCGGGTGAAGACTTCCACCTGGAGAGCACCAGAGGCAGCTACCACGGCGGGGCCTGGAGCGCGGACGGCGCAGACAGTCCCGGCCTGGACACCGGGTACGGAGACGCCGGGCTGGAGCCGGAACCGAACGCTTCGCCCCTGCACGCTTCCAACCGCGGGATGCGCAACCTGGGGGCATACGGGGGGACCGAGCAGGGATCGCTGACGCCGTCAAACCGGCGGCTGCGGCTGTACGCTCCGCGGGGCGGGGATATCTACGTGAACCAGGCGATACCGGTGACGATCCGCTGGACCTGGGCGGGGACAAACTGGCAGGGCGCGGACACGGTGGCGCTGGAGTACTCGGCCAACGCCGGAGGGACGTGGAATGGAATCGCCGGGGCCTCGGCGGTGGTGGCCACCGACGGGCAGTACGCCTGGGATATCTCGGGGCTGACGCCCGGACCGTTGTACCGGGTACGGGCGACCTGTAACCAGGACGCCTCGGCTATAGATGCAAGCCCGGACTATTTCCGTATCGGAGGGACGCTGACCTTTTACGTCAATGACACTTCCATTAATCTGAATGCGTGGTGTACGGCGCCGGGCAACGATGCCAACGACGGCCTGACCCCAGCAACGCCTAAGGCGACCGTGCAGGCGGTGCTGGACGCCTACGATCTGGAGCCCGGAGACATGCTGCGGATCGACACAGGTGACTACGGGCTGAATGCCAACATCGGGGTAGCGAGCCAGGACCAGGGCGCGACCGGCAACCCGGTGATCTTCGAGGCCTCGCCCTACGGCGTTACCTTTAATCGCAACAGTACGGCCTGGGGCAGCTATGGCTGGCACATTAGCGGCGCCAGCTATGTCACACTGCGCACCGCCGTGAGCGCCGCCCATCCCAACGTGGCGCAACGATGGATGCGGGTCACGGGGGGGTACGCTGGCATCTATGTGGAGGGGACATATTGTCGGCTGGAACGGGTGGAGGTGGCGGCGAGCCTCTGCCGTGGCATAGACATCCGCGGAACCTACGCCACGGTGGAAAACTGTCTGGCGCGGGGCAGCACGGACACCTCCAGCGGGGCGGGCATCTACGTCCGCTCAAGCTACGCAACGGTGAACAACTGCACCATCGCAGGCAACGCGAAGTACGGGGTCTACATCAGTTCGTCTTCGGGTACGACGTTGCGTAACAACATCATCTGCGCGGACGGGACGGGGGACTACGCGATCTATCGGTCCACGACAAACTACACGCTGAACTCGGACTACAACGGTTTCCACGCGGCCAACGGAGCCTTGGTGGGCTACTCGGGCGGTGACCGCGCCACGCTGACAGACTGGCGGACGGCCACGAGCAAGGACGCCAACAGCCTCTCGCTTGATCCGCTTTTCGCGGACGCAGTGGGTGGGGACTACCACCTGCGCAGTGTGCAAGGCCGTTATGCCCCTGGAACCTGGGTTGCGGATACGGAGCACAGCCCCTGTATAGATGCCGGAGACCCGAATGACGACTGGACCGACGAGTCGGCGCCGAATGGCGATCGAATCAATTTTGGCGCGTATGGCGGAACGGAACAGGCATCCCGAAGCTTAACCAACGCAACGCGAACAATCCTGATTGTCTCGGAGTACAGCACGGCCACTCCACCCGCCGGCACATATACAAATAATAACGGGGCAAGTCTTACATGCAGCGTTAATACGCAGGACATCATCAGCGGAAGCACGCAGTTGGTGCATAAGGGATGGACGCTTGAAGGCGTGACGGATACGAACGGGCTATCGAGCGGGAGCGCCTCGGCGATCTGCTTCGTCCTCACGAATGATGCCGTATTGACCTGGCTCCGACAGACGAATTACTGGCTGGGGCTGGTCATTGAGGGCCAGGGCGCCGTCAATAGGGATAGTGGCTGGCACAGCACCGGAACCAACATCACGCTGTACGCAACACCCTCCAATGGCTGGTCATTTGCGGGCTGGATCGGCGACCAGCCTCCGATGACAACCAACGTCAATCCCGTAACGCTGACGATGGAAGGCCCATGCACCGTTCAGGCAATATTTACCGCCAATACCTACACCGTAACCTTCGATGCGCAGGGTGGTGAAACACCAGACCCTGAAACAGCGCTTGTAACTTTTGGCACCCCCTATGGCATGCTGCCAAATGCCACACATCCTGAATATACGCTGGATGGTTGGTGGACCGCCACAAACGGCGGTACCCGGGTTACTGATGCCACCCTGGTCACAACCGCAGCGGACCATTCCCTTTTTGCAAGGTGGATTCAGCACCTTACGGCGCTGAGGGGCATCCCCATCGCATGGTATATTGAACAGAACATCTCCCCATCTGACTACGGGATGGAAACCTGGGAAGAACTGGATGAGTTCGATAGTGACGGCGACGGAATGCCGAACTGGAAAGAATATGTCGCCGATACTGATCCTCAGGACCCGTCTTCCCTCTTCCGGGTTATGGGTTCTCTGCAGGGGGAACACCCGGAATTGTGCTTTGAATCGAGTACCGGAACCGTTTATACACTATGGGGGAGGTCCAACCTGCTTTCGGGAATATGGAGTCCCGTTCCGGGTGCCGGGCCGCGAATGGGGGTTGGCGGTACCGATTATGTCCGGGATACAAACGATCCTCCACGGGGACCCATTTATCGCTTACAGGTGGAACGTCCGTGAGGGCGCCGTGGCGCCATGTAACGATGACATGTAGTTTTCCTTACTTATCCAGTCCAAAGTCCGCCGCGAGCTTTTCGAAACGGTCAATGGCCTTGCGGACGTAGGCGCGCTTGGCGTTGTAGCTGCCGGGATAAAAACTGCCTTTGAATCCGGCCAGCACGAGGTTGCGCAGTTCGCGCGGCGTAACCTGCAGGCTGTCGATGACCTTCATCAACTCGTCGGTTACTGTCGTGCTCGAAACAAGCCGGTTGTCGGTGCAGATGCATACGGACAAATTGTGATCGAGCATGGTGCGTAACGGGTGGTTGGCAATGTCCTTCATGGCCGGTATCGTCTGCAGGTTGCTGGTGGGGCATACCTCGATGGCGATGCGCTGACTCGCGATGTACTCGACCAGCAGCTTGACAAACGCGTTGGGGTCAACAATGGCCGGGTCCTTGATCATATCCACGGCAAAGAGGAACGTGCCATGCCCGATTCGATTGGCATAGCATTCCGTGATAGCCTGAAAAATGGACTCCGGGCCGTATGCTTCGCCGGCATGCACGGTCTTTTTGATGAAATGGCTGGCGCAGTACTGATAGGCATCACGGTGATAGATGGCCGGGTAGCCGGATTCTTCACCCGCCAGGTCGAAGCCTACAACAGGCAACCCCTTGTGATGCGCCATGTCCTCCGCCGCGTGCGCCAACTCCAGCGAGGCGACGGCAAAGAGCTCTTTCTTCGGGGCATGTTTCATGACCCGGCACAGATCGGCGTAATAGGGCGACATGAATTCGTAGAAACACCGCATGGCGCAGACAATGATCCCGTATTCAAACGGAATGTCATTTCCTTCCTGCACCGCCGCGCTCGCATTGTGCTCAGCCTTGGCCTTGTCCATCCCCCGGGCGATCGCGCTGACGATCTGTTCCATCGTGAAATCTTCCCGGACATGCAGTTGCGGCGCGAAGCGAACCTCGAAATAGCGTACGTTTTCGGCCATATTATCCTGCGCCAGTTCATAGGCGATCCGTTCAAGATTTTCTTCTGTCTGCATGACCGCGCAGGTGTAGCCGAACCCCTGGAGATAGTCCGGCAAATCCTTGTATTGCTCTTTAAATACCAGTTCCCGCAATCCTTCCTCATCAAAAGAGGGCAGCTTGAGCCCTGCTTCCTTGCCCAGTTCAATCAGTGTGGGAAGACGCAACGAGCCGTCGAGATGCAGGTGCAGGTCGGTTTTGGGAATGGCTTTGATAAATTCAGCAGTTATCTTCGCAGTCATATCTGTCTCCTGGGCGCTTCTTGTTCCACACGCCATTTGTTGCCTGCCATCGTACAACAGGGGGCGTCGGGATGCAAGGGCTGTTGTGCGTGTTTCGAGGTAACTTCTGAATTTATGTTGCGCACTGCGTACAACATGAATTGAGAAGTTGCCTCATTTTTTGCAAAAAATATCCGTTTTTGCCAAAATAGGGACAAGAATGTGATAATGTCCGTTTTCCAGTACATGTGCGCGGCAGGCTCAAGTCCTGGACAACAAACCTCTTGCATCGCTTGTGGTTTAAAAATACTGCATCCCAAAGACCCAAATGGGCATTTTGACCCGATTCTTTCCGAGAAAAAACCCATAGCATGGCACTCCAACAAGCGCGATAAGCGCGACCTTTGGCAGGCGTAGCCCGAAGAGCGCAGCCGCCCTGTGGAACGCCGTAGACTTGTCGAAGGCGACTTCGTCCAACAGCATTATATCCATAATTCTTTTTGCTTTGTTACTTGTGATCGAAGTAGTCTTTCGTCTTGTCTCAAGCTCTTTTCCCTTGTCCTGGAGCCCCTCCCTGTACAAATTTAATCGGCTTACCGGTACTATTGGGATGTTCATTTATGATAACGCCTTGTTTTTTTGCGAAATCCTCGAAACTTGTTCCAGTCGGACAATAGTTTTTTGGTTTTTTGAATTCAATATGCTTTAAGTCTTCATAAACTGCTCTAACGCCCTGAAGAAAACTGATACCCTTTTTCCTTTTTGGGTTTTTAGATGAAATGTTACTTCCAGCTTCGGCATCTCTTTGTAAATGTTCTTCTGCGGTGATTGCATTCTTTAATTGTCTGACAAATGCGATATTGCCGCTTTCTTTTGCGGCTTCTTTTATACCTTCACAAAATGCGATATCAGAAGTGAGTAACTTGAGGTAGATATCATCAATTGAATGGCCATTCTTCACATCGTCGATGACCTGTTTCTTCGTTTTCTGAGAAATCTTAAAATCAAGCATAACTTAATCTCAATTACTCTGCCGTTTTTTATTGTTTCTCGCTTGATGACTGACAAACTTAATACATGAATAGTACTTTTGCAAGCTCTGTATTCATTCAAGGATAATTAGCATGGCCAGAGGGAGGATAGGGGTGAAAAACAAGGGATGCACACCACTTGATCTTATGGGAGATAATTCTCATGAAAGATGAAATCATTGAAGAAGGTTGGGTTGCAAGCGATAGAATCGCAAAGAAATATAACTATGTGCGGGTTATGGCAAAAGCCCTGCAACAGAAAGAAAGCCTCTCAAAGGTAAAAATGGTTGACCTGCATGAGTCTTGTAAAGCACATACACACACAATTTGAATAATGATAGAACAATCGGCTTCACAAAGTCGGCGCTCCTTTGCCCTGCCGCGACGCGCACGGTCTTCCTCAGTTCTGCCCTGTCTCAGATTTGGCTCTTCATGAAATCAACATTCAGAGATCCTTACCTTGAGATGGCCGCGGAATAAGATTAACCTTGACAAAATATACTTAAATACTTTGACTGATAATCCTCTAACCCGAGGAGCCGATTATTTCTTCGATAAAATACTGTGCTTTGGGGGGGATGTGTTGTTTTGGGTAGAAGTCCTCTATAATGCGAAAGACTTCTTGTGGTTGCTTCAGCTTTAAATATTCAATCAGGAAACGGACATCGTCAGCATCATGGGAATCAAAAGGGGCTGATATGCATTTCATGGCCAGCATATAGTTTGCCGTTGGAGCCCAAACGCGAAGATTAGATAAGTTAAGAAGATCAATGGTTGGTGGTTGGCTAAGGAAATATCCTTTTGCAGCATCATTAAGCCAGTCTTCCGGCGCCCCAAGTTTGCCTGCAACCTTACCGGCGGCTTCACGTATTTCCCGTGTTGGCTTAAAGATGCTGTCGACATCTTTTGTGGCTTTTCGTGCATTAAAAACAAGGCACATCACGGCCCCGCCGCAGATACCAATCTCGCCGATGATGTCTTTGGCGTGAAGTTCATCATTAAGCGCCTCGAAAAGGGTAATAATGGTTTCCGTATCCAGCATGATCAGGCCCTGCTTAAAAAATTATTCAGTACAAATATATTACGAACCCGATAGAAGGTTGGAGATTCAATCAGGGCCATTGCTTTAAGGTTTTCCATGCCTGAGACGAACCATGGTTTGTCCAGAGGGGGGATGGCCCTGCACCATGTCTGCGTGCGGCACAACCGCTCATGGCAGAGCGTTTCTACTGTAGAGGCCAGGAGTGCCTGCAATTGAATGTCCAGCTCGCTGATTGGTGGTCTGGTGATCAGGTTCATGTCCTGGCTGTGCCTGAAACGATCAACAAAATTAAATAAATGTATCTTCCACGAATTGAAGCCATCATGGTGAATTCGAAGTGATATGTCTTCGATAGAGTCGGGTGTAATTCTCAGGTAGTGTGCGATGAAGTAATCTAACCCATCGGCAGGAAGATTCAGTGCATGGGAAATGCTATGAAGGCTGGATATGCGCCAGTTATGATCAGGCGCTTCAAGCTGCTGCATACACCGGAAGGATATCCCGGACATTGCCGCAAGCTGGCGTTGGGATAAGCCACGCTTTTCCCGGATGTGTCGTAAGGTCTTCATGAGATCAATATGGATGACATACTATAATATGTCAAGCCGATAGTCATTGATTAAAACGGCGGGTTGCCCGCTGCAAGAGGACGCCGCGGAAATAAAAGGCCAGCCGGTCAAGGGTGGGGCTGAGGAGGTTGACGGCCAGTACGGCGATCACGATGCCTTCGGGGTAGTAGCCGTGATTGCGTACAACGGCGTTGATGACGCCGGCAAGGAATCCCGCGATCAGGCGGCCGGCTTTCGACCCCGGCATGCTGCGCGGGTCGGTGACAATGTATACGGCTGTAAACATGATTGACCCGGCGGTGAGATGAAAGAACAAGGGCATGCCCAGGATGGGACAGGTGAGGCCAAAGCCCAGGATGAAGGCGATGCCCGGACGCCAGTCGATGATGCCCGTGAAGTACAAAATGAACCCGAACACCAGGGCCAGCAGGGGCATCACCTCACCCGGCGCGCCGGGGACCAGGGCGTAGACGCCTTCCCAGTCGCCACGGATCGAGCCGGCCAGGATGCTCAATGGATTGTAGACGGTGTCTTCGGCAAGGTACAACCCCAGCGGCGTGGCCGAACTGAAGGCGTCAATTTCAACCGAGGGATTCAACCATTCCTGGATGCCTTGCGTGAAGAGCAGCATCATAAAAAGGCGTCCCACCAGCATCGGATTCAGTCGCAGCGCATTGCGGTCCGTCATACACTTGGCAAAGAGTACCGCCACGAGGATGCCGTAGAAAATTTGTATCCAGGACATGCGCGCGGGTACGCTCAGGACCAGGAGCGCGGCGGTCACCGCGGTACTCGCGCGCGGCCAATGCAGGCGCCCGTCCCGAAGAATGACATAGACCACTTCAATCAATAAACTGGCGGCCGACAGCGAAAGATAGCGCAGGAAGAAGCCGGTGTCATAGCGCCACGCGAAATGCGCGGCGGTCAGGGTCAGGCACCCCAGCATGCCGAGCATCATGCCGTTGGTGTCCGTGCCCTTGCGCAGGAAGGGCGCGACTAACGTGCGACGTTCTTCAGCCATTGTTTTCCTTCGCGAAAGTAGTGGGCAAGGGGGATGTTGGCGGGACAGACGGCGGCGCAGGCCCCGCACAGGAAACAGGTCTTCAGTTGTATCTCCAGGGCCGCACTGAACTGCCGCGCTTTTATCCGGTCGGCCATGCCGATGGGATGCAGCTTCAGCGGACAGGCGTCAAAACAGGATCCGCACAGAATGCAGGGGGCCTCCTCCTCAAGGAGACGCTTGCGGAGGGGTTGTACAAACAGGGCATTGGTTCCTTTAAGGACCGCATAGGAGGGGTCCACTTCAACGCCCATCATGAAGCCTGATGCGATGAGAACCTGTGTATTTCGATCATAGGGGATGTCGTAGACCTTGAGGATGTGTGCTGCCGGGGTTCCGACCGGTACAATAATATTTCGAGGGGGGGAGTCCGGCGCGAGCAGGGTCAAGGGACGGTCCATGCTGGGGCGTCCGAGGGCCAGCCGACGTCCGAGCGCCCACAGGGAAGAGACATTCATGACCAAATAACCGAGTTCGGAGTTGCGGACCCCGGTCGGCGGCATGCGTCCGGTCAGTTTGCGCACAATGAGCTTTCCGGCGCCCTCCGGGTAGGTGTCGGTCATGACCACGATGTCAAACCCGTCGACCTCAAGTCGCTCCCTTAACCGTGCCCGGTTGGATTTGCGCAGGCCCGCCACCTTGCGTTGAATGTTCAGTGACTGCGTGATGGCGTCCACACCCCGGATAAAAAAATCATGGTGGTGCATGAGGATGGCCTCGTCGATTTCAATGCCCGGCTCACACTCGACGGCGTTGACCACCAGGGTATGGATATTGAGCGGGATCGCCGCGTCCATTTTGGAGGGATAGGGGAACATGCCGCCGCCCATGCCGGCCAGTCCCGCGCTCTTCATGAAATCGGGCCAGGCGGACTTCTCCGGAACCGGAAGGGCGTGCGACTCGGGGCATTCATTGGCGCCCGTGCGTTGGATGCGGATGGATGGCGGTCCGGCGTCCGTGACCATGCCCTCAATGGGTGCATGCAGGCGCATGACCTTGCCCTCCGCGATAACCTGACCGGCCGTTACCGCGTCGCCGGGTCCGGGGAGCGCCGTCATGACGCAACGGTGTACCGCAGGGTCCAGGGTCAGCACCACCTCATGCGGCAACTCGGGGATATATTCCGGCGGCGCCGCCGGGGTGGCGCTTTTTGACTGGATGATGCGGCGCATCGGGTGGATCAGGGTAACGCCTTGCGTTCCCAGTCCGGGTTGGCCTTCATCTCCTCGATGACCTTGGCGGCCATGAGGCTGTAGCTGATGTAAATGGCTTTGTAATGCTTGGTGGCGCCGGATACCGCGTCCACCAATCCTTTGGCCTCCGCTGAATCCGGGATGACCTTGCCGGTGATATCCTTTAGCGCGTCCTTGGTGTAGTTCCCGGATTTCCCCGGCATGGCATCTATGCCCGGCACCTCCGCGGCGCTGATTTTGTAGGCGTCACCGTCGGGCACAATGGCCATGACCGCGGTGACCTTGGAATAGGTCTTGGTCTCGCGGGTGGCGACCCCGATGACGGGCTTGTTGTCGGCGTCGTAGCCCAGGTACAGGTTCTGAATGCCGCCGCCATAATTGTCCTTGCCTGCATAGGTTGCCGCGCCGGCCTCCTTCATCAGGTCAGTGAGGAGCGCGTCCTGGGCCATGACGCGTGAGACAGGCAGCAACACGATGGCCGTCAACAATAAAGATATGAACCGTTTCATGATAATCTCCTTTTTCTTATTCTTCTTCAGCGATATATCCGACCGTTTGACCCAAAATAACTTTCATGGAATCGGGCAGGTTAAATGTCTTCGTGAACTGTTCCCGGTCCACCGACGCGCGGGCCACGCAGCCCAGTCCCTCCGAGGCGCAGAACAGATAGACATTCTGGGAGATGTGACCCGCGTCGATGCAGCCCATCATCAGTTTGTACTCATCGGAAAAAACGGAATCGCCCCTGGTCATTTTAGCAAAGTCCGACACATAGACCAGGCTGAGGGGGGCCTCGGCCACATAGCTCTGCATGCCGGCCAGTTTCCGGTGGTCCCCGGACATCACCGGTGTCAATTGGTGCTCGCCCGCGTTGTATATCCACACGCCCTCGGCGGTAAATACGTAGATGGAAATATCCTGCCAATTGTAAGAGGACGGCGCGGTACGCATGCCGGAGTCCGGCCGGTTTACGCCGAAGGCCGCCCACAGCAAATCCGACAGCACCTGGGGCGGAAGCGGACGTTCTGAAAAGGCCCTTGACGTGTGCCGGTTCTTGAGGGCCGTTAAGACTGGCATGCCGCCGTCCTGTCGGGGCGTTGGCAATTGCATGACCTCATGTGAGGAGGGCGCTTCAGCCTCCGGTTCCGAGAATGCGGGCGGCACCCACATGAGGAGGGACAACAACGCCCCGGCGCACACTATACACAGTACAAATAGTTTCATGTTTTTCATGAAAACATGATGTGGGGGATGGAGAGGGAAGTCAACCCGAATTTCAGAACTCCTTACCTTGTGGAAGGAAGTGCCGCCAACGTGTTGTCCTGGTCTGGTTTGTCCCAGGGGGCGCTGATCCCAATCGCACTCCTCAATCGCCGATCATGCCGGAAGCTGCTCCGCAGGGGATAGGCGATGGGAGCGTGCGATTAGGATCGGGGAGCGATGATGAACAGCACATCGCATAACGAAGAGGTTCGTTGTACAGGCTTCAGCCTGCCCCCCTGCGCGCGCGTGGCTCGCCGCGCGTGGCAGCCTGAAGGCTGGACAACGAGCTTTATTTACAATGGGGTTTTACCCCATCGCCGTTCGTTGTTCAGGCTTTAGCCTGCCGCGCACGCCGAGCTGCACCCGCAAAGGGAAAACAAAAGCAGACATGCAAAAAGCCAATAAATCACAGAAAAAACGCTAAAAATGGCCAAATTTGCCGCTTTTTTGTTCAAAAATGACCATTTTTGACAAAAATCGGCGTTTTTCATGCAAATTCGGGCATTTTTCGGAATTTTTCGTCCCTGTGCGGGAGCAGCTCGGCGTGCGCGGCAGGCTAAAGCCAGTACAACAAACCTCTTCCACCGCTTGAGTGTCCGTTTTATTATCCAAACGCTGTATCGCTTCGTAGTCGAAGGCGTTCTGAATTTATACGCCGCCGCGCACGGCGTCGGCGACAGAGACTTCTTCCTCATTCTTCACACGGCCGTTGGTTTCATGGTCGGCAAATTTTACCGAGACGATTTTGGAAATCCCGTGTTTTTCCATGGTCACGCCATAGAGGACATCCGCCGCGCCGATCGTCTGGCGGTTATGCGTGATGACGATGAACTGGGATTTTTCGATGAAGCTCTGCACGGTAGTGACAAAACGTCCGATGTTGCTATCGTCCAGCGCCGCGTCCAACTCGTCGAGCACGCAGAAGGGGCTGGGCTTGACCATGTAGAGTGAGAAGAGCAGGGCCACCGCGGTGAGGGTACGTTCGCCGCCGGAGAGCAGCGAAACGGTGGTGAGCTTTTTGCCCGGCGGACGGGCGATGATCTCGATGCCGGACTCCAGCACATCTTCCTCGTTCACCAGCACCAGCTTGGCGGAGCCGCCGCCGAAGAGGCGTTTGAACATGACCTGGAAATGCTCATCCACCTTGTTAAAGGTATCGGAAAACATCTCGGTGGTCGTGTTGTTGATTTTTTTGATCATGTCCAGCAACTGTTGTTTGGCATTGACGAGGTCATCATGCTGCTGGGTCAGGAAATGATAGCGTTCTTCAAGTTCCTTGTGTTCCTCGATGGCCACCAGGTTGACCGGGCCCAGCGATTCGAGTTTCGCGCGCAGCTCGGCCACGGTGGTTTCCATGGTTTCGCGGTCCGGGATTTCACCATTTTCCCACTCCGGGTCCGGCTCGCTTTTGATCTGCTCGGGCGATATACGATATTCTTCCGTAATGCGGTCCAAGAGGTTTTTGCTGGTCATGCGCTGCTCGGCCAGGGAAACCTCGAGTTTGGATTTGACCGTATGCAGTTCGTCGAGTGTTTGGCGTTGTTTGTGCAGTTCGACCGCGCACTGCTGAAGCGCGTGCCCCTTGCTTTCGCGTGTCGCGCGCACCTGCGCGAGCGTCTGGTCGTACTGCGCAATCAGTTCCCGCAACGGGTCCAACCGGGTCTCCGCTTCCGCGGTTTGTTCGATGAGGGTTTCAATACGCTGTTTGTAGGAGTTGACCCCTTTTGAACGTTCCTGGATAAGGGCTTCCAGGCTGTGAATCTGGTCGCGGACCGGTCCCTGGCGCGCAATCAGGTGCTGCACCTGGTGACGCGTTTCGCCGAAGCGGACGCGGTATTCCGTGACCTCGGCAAGGATATCGGAACGTTCCTGCTCCTTTACGCGCAGGGTGTCGCGATGGGTCTGTATTATCGTACGGATTTCGATTTGCCGGTTACGGATGGTCTCAATCTCGGACCGAATTTTTTCGCGCTTTCCGTCGCCGGTCCCTTCCTGCTCGTTCAGGGCCGTGAGTTCATATTCAATGGTTTCAAATTTCTCACGGGTCTGGCGGGCTTCCTTCGCGACGACCTGGCTTTCGCCCTGGCATACCGCCAGTTCGCGGCGACGTTCTTCGAGATTGACCCGCGCGTCGCTCATGGCCTCCTCAATGGTGAGGCCTTCCTGCTCGATCGCCTGAATGGCCCGTGTCTGCGCCTCAATCTGGCGCTTGAGTGTTTCACATTCCTGGGTACGTTCCGCCAGCAGGTGGCGGCGCGTCAGGGGGTTGCTCTCATGATCCCCGGGCATCCAGAATTCAGCCGTGCCGTTACCGCGAACGACAATGCCATCCAGTGTGACATACGTCATTTCAGGGAGGACCGGGTGGGGAATTTCGTCGGTGGTACTTACCACGCGGACGCCGCTCAGGAGGCGTTCCACCAGGGGGCGGATGGCATCGGCAGCCTGTACGTGGTCGATGAGGGCCTGTCCCATGCCTTCGTTGTGGATAGGCTTGGGGGCCAGTGTTGAGTCCACCGCCAGCAGACGAACGGCGCCTTCGGCGCGTTGCGCGACGGCCTTGGCCAACGCCAGCAGGGCGGTGTCGTTGCGCACCACAATAGCGTCGAGCCATGAGCGCATAACGGCCTCCAGCGAGGTGCGGAACGCCGGCTCGGCGTCAATTTGTTCGGCCAGCGCGCCCAGGAGGCCTTCCCGTTCGCCCGCAAAGTCTTCCGGGGGGGCCATGAGCAGACGCGCGCCGCCGGGATAGGGGTCGTCGGAGGCCATGCTCTTCTCCAGCATCTCCATCTGGGCGAGCTTTCCGGCCAGCTTATTGCGCAACTCATTCACCGCGCGGTGATGGTCGGTCGCTTCGCTGTGCTGCGCATTCTTCTTTTCCTTGAGCTGTTGGACCACTTCAGTCTGTTTTTCTACCTCGAGTCCGAGGGCCTCCAGGCGCTGCGCAATCTGTTCTTCTCGCTGGACAAAATTTTGCACCGCCCGCTGCAGGTCGCCCTTTTCCGCCATCAGTCGCTCACGCTTGATGACGGTGCTGCGCTCGCGCGCGTCCAGCTCGGTCAGTTCATTCTGGAGGTGGGCGTGCTTGTTCTCGCGGTCAATGGCCTCGGTCTGGAGTTTTTCCACCTCCGCGCGGAGCGCGTTCAATGTCGCGTCGGTTTGATTCAGCCGTTCGGTGTGGATTTCCAGTTCCTGTTCGGCCTGTTCCTTGCCCGTTTGCGCCTGTTCGAGTTCCATCTCCAGGGTCTTGAGGGTTTCGATATGGCGCGCCAGCATGGACTGTGAATCGGCGGCGTCTCTGGTGTCGCGCTCGGAAAGTGTTTTCAGTTCCGTAATGCGTTCCCGGTTGAGCAGGATGCCCTGTTCGGTACGGTCGAGTTCGGAACGGGCCTGCGAGGCGGCCTCCATGGCCGCCGCGATCTGTTCCTCAATCTGCTGCAGTTCCTCGCGCAGCGCGGTCGCCTGCGCTTCGGTGGTGTTGACGTCTGCGCGCAATGCCTCGTCACGTTCGGAGACCGCGGCCAGTTGATTCTCCGCCAGTTTGATGCTCTGTTCGAGTTCCTGCAGTCGTTCGCGCGCCGTGTAGATGTCGTATCCGCGTAGTTGGGACTGCAAATCCTTATATCTCCGGGCCTTGCCCGCCTGGCGCTGGAGCGAAATAATCTGCCGTTTGACCTCTTTAATGATGTCGGCCAGGCGCAGGAGATTGGCTTCCGTATGGTCGAGTTTGCGGATGGCCTCTTTTTTGTCGGCCTTGAATTTGGTGATGCCGCTGGCCTCTTCAAAAACGGCGCGGCGGTCTTCCGGACGGGAACTCAGAATGCGGTCGATGCGCCCCTGTTCCATCAGGGAGTAGGCGTTGGTGCCGATGCCGGTATCCATGAATAACCGTTGGATATCCTTGAGCCGGCAGGGGGTCTTGTTGATGAAATATTGTCCTTCCCCGGTCTTGAAGACGCGTCGCGTAACGGTGACCTCGTTGAATTCCGTGCCCAGCGCCTCCTCGGCGTCGGTGACGGTCAGGCTGACCTCGGCCATGCCCATGGCCTTCTGCGTCTGCGTGCCGTTGAAGATCACATCCGACATCGCCCCGCCGCGTAGCGCCTTGGCGCTCTGTTCGCCCAGCACCCAGCGTATTGCATCCGAAACATTGCTCTTGCCGCAGCCATTTGGACCGACAATCGCCGTCATACCCGGCTCAAATTCCAGCTTGGTCCGGTCCGCAAAACTCTTAAAACCACAAATTTCCAAACGTTTCAGGTACAAGGTTACACCCCTTTTCTGCCTACATTTTTATGCCATATGCCTGTCATACGGATACACTTCCTTTTTATGCGTCGCTTACAATATAGAGTAGCGTCAACCTTGGCAACCACAATATATAGATAGTTTTTACTTTTTGTTAATGGGCCACATTATGGTATATATCAGAGGAAATAAAGTCTCAATATGGAGTTTTTTATGGCTGAAAAAGGGTTGATTGCGTTGCTGGAAGAGTTGATTTCGCTGCCGAGCGTGAATCCGGAACATTCAAAAGACGTGGAAATTAACGGGGAATCACGGGTGGCGTCGTTTTTGCATGTCTATCTGGAGTCCTTGGGTTTTGATGTCGAAATCGATACCGTGGAGGAGGGACGGTGCAATGTAATCGGCCGGATCGGGCCCGATGACCCCGTAAAGTCTATTATGCTCGAAGCGCATATGGATACCGTGGGCGTTGCCGGCATGAGCATTGCGCCCTTTTCGCCGGTGATTCAGGATAACCGGCTCTACGGCCGGGGGGCCTGTGATGACAAGGGGCCCATGGCGGCGGCCTTGTGGGCGTTGCGGGACGGCCTGGCCAAAAAAGTGGCGGAGCGGGGGATTCAGATTATTTTTGTGGGCGCGGCCGGGGAGGAAACCGGCAACCTGGGGGCCTTGAAAATGCAGCGTGACGGCGTTGGCGCGGATTGGGCGATTGTCCTGGAACCGACCGGGCTGGACATTGTGCATGCGCACAAGGGGGCCTGCTGGTTCGAGATTCGGTTGGACGGCGTTTCCGCGCACGGGTCGAGCCCGGAGCGTGGGGTCAATGCCATCAACGGCATGGCGCGCGTTATCCGGATGCTGGAAGATATGGTCGAGGAAGACCGAAAGAAGCTGCAGTCCCCCCTGCTGGGCGGCCCGACACTGAACATCGGAACCATACACGGCGGCGAGGCCATCAATATCGTCGCCAATGCATGCGCCCTGCGCGTGGACCGGCGTATGCTGCCGGGCGAAAGCTGCGAGGGCATCCTGTCCGCGGTCCGTTCCAGGTTAGCCGCCCTGCAGGCAGAAGGCAAAATACACACCTTTGATGTAACCGTGGTGAATAAAAGCTCGCCCTTTGTCACTGACCATCAGTCCGACCTCATTGCGCGCCTCGCGGCGACATGCCGCAAACACGCCATCGACACCAAACAGGTGGGCGCCTCGTGGTTCAGCGACGCCGGTCCCCTGGCCGAAATCTGCGGACACACCATCGTGTTCGGCCCGGGCGACATCCGGCAGGCCCACACCAAAGACGAATTCATCGATCTTGACAGTCTTCAGAAGGGCGCCGATATCCTGAAAACATTTTTTGAAGACGCGGGGGCGAACAGCCTGAATTAGCAATTTTCAGGTGAAAAATGGCCACAAAGAGCCCCCAAAATCAAAAAAAGGTCGAAAAAATTGGATTTTTTTTGGCTTTTGGCCGCGAAATTTGGCCTCCACAACCGGTGGAGGCGGTTCGTTGTACGGGCTTTAGCCCGCCGCGCACGCCGAGTCGCGCATGCAAAGGGAGGGAAAATGGCCATTTTACAGTCAAAAACGTCATTTTTTTGTCAAAAACGCCGATTTTGACCAAAAAACGCAAAAATTGGCATAAAATTGCGTTTTTTGCTGCTGTTTTGGCTTAAAAACCTGTCAGTCCCTGTTTTTTTCCTGCGTACGCGGCTCGGCGTGCGTGGCAGGCTAAAGCCTGTCATACATGATGCATCCTTTTTGTTACTATGTTGATTACCAAAGAGTTATCTGATTTGGATTTTCAGTTAGCGGCCCAGAATGGCCATTTTTCATACTTTCAACAGCTTTTTCAACAGATTTCAGC
>RZZM01000419.1 GCA_009929845.1 Spartobacteria bacterium | reverse complement strand
TACCGCAATGGGGACACGAGTTCGCTTTGCTGGAAACCTGTTGCTTGCACTCCTTACATTTGATCATGCCCATAGTTCAATCCTTTCTCATGCCTAACGTTACGGCTCACCGTCAGGGGTGGAGCGCCAGCGGAACCCCTGTATGTGTGAAGCCGATTGTTAGCGCATCCGTCTTCTTCGCAGTGCCAGCATCCCGCAGCCGAGAAGCAAGAAGCCCAACACCGACGGTTCCGGGATAAGTGTCAGAACCAGTTCCACGCCCTCAGACGGGCTGTCAGGGTCCGTAAAGGGAAACACAAATTCCTGTCTCGGTGTGATCATATCTAATGTAGAAACAGTACCCCCAATTGCAAACTGTCCGCCCAGACTGTTGTTGATATCTTGAATCGCTTGGGCATTCAGGAGAATGCTCAGTGCAGTGCCGTTATCTACTGCCGAAATGTCAATGGCCCCATATGTGTTGCCCGACTGTAGATCGTTAAAGGCGCTGATTCCGCCGAATCCATTCATTAGGCTGATTAAGTCGGTGCTTACATCGCAGATTGTATAGGTTTCAAAGGGGTCAGCACTGAAATACCAGTTGCTCTCAATCCGGAGTTCCGCGCTCAACACGGGGTCGCTGACACTCGACAGGTTGAACACGAAGAGATTATTGGCCACAGGCGAATCAAACGAACCTCTACCCGCACCATACTGATGGATAAGCGGAAGATTTGAATCTCCCGTATCGTAGTACTGCCCCTGTTCGATCGAGTTGAGAATAATGTCCGCCCTACAGATACCCGCAACCAACAACAGTGCGACAATGAATCGACTAGTTCTTTGAGATAATGAGGACACTGTACTCTCCCAGTTTGAATGTTCCGGTGTAAGGCAGACCGTCTTTGGTTTGCAGAACGGGTGTGACGGTATCGTTCAGGTCGCCGGGATTGCCTCCCGAAGGTGGATTACTCACAAATCGGATCGTCCACGTTCCGCCCGAGGGCATGCCGATGTCATACGATGACCAGCTATTCCCGCTGAAATTCGCCAGAACAATCACATCATCGTTGGTCCCTCCCGCATCGTAACGATGGAAGGCAATCACGTCTCCAAAGGCATCGTTGACGTGAAACACGTCGATATGCTCACCCATCAGCCCCCTTGTGGTCCCGGCCGTGTTCTTGCGCAGATCTATCAGTGTACTCGTGTCGCCCACGACCTTCGACATCGTGTTAGTCTTGCTCCACTCCAGTGCGCGACTTTCCGTCCACCCGCCGGAACCGGTACCCGGCACTCCATCGTCCGCGAATTCATCGCCCATGAACAAGAGCGGAATGCCCGGTGCGGTTAGCACCATCGCATTGCCGAGAATACAACGCAGTTGGGTTTGCGTGGATGTTGTGCTGATGTTGTTATTGCTGGCAATCTGCGTAGCGATGCGCAGCTTGTTATTCAGTTCGTTGATCTCGTCATGGGAAGTGATGTAGGTCACGCGATCAAAGGGATCATCGCCGATCACCTGATCGAGATCTTCGGCCATTGCGGCAATCCACGGGTCGTTATCAATGACCACCGCGTTCTTGATTTCGTGCAGATTGTCCCACTGAGAATCGAATCCGGCCCCTCCCAAGGCGTTGTGGTTCGTATTGCCAATGTCTTCGGTGAGCGCAATCATGTCATTCGTTTGCCAACTCTTCGTTGGATCGGCCAAGTCCTCCGCCATGCTCAGCGCTTCGGGATACAGCGCGTGCAGACTTGCGTTGACATCCTGTATCATCGTCCACCCCTTCGGAATATCCTTTGATGGGGCAAGGTTTCCCAAGTCTGTATCCTTATTCCGAATCGCCTTTGTCGCGTCCCACCGCAGGCCGTCCCCGTGGTAGTCCCGAATCCACATCTGGGCGTTCTGCACCAGGAAGTCCCGAACCCCATTGGTGGAGTAGTCCGGGCGCGGCCCCCATAGCGTCCAATACAGTTCGGAGTCGGAACTTTCGTAATAGTACAATCCGCCGGGATCTCCGGTAACGCCGGTGTTGTCCCAGTCCCACACTCCGCCGGGAGTTTGATTGAAACTGCCGGGAGTGCTTGATCCGTCGTGCCAATGATTGATCACAAAGTCGAAGTAGACCGCCAGCCCCAGCGAGTGGGCCGTGTCCACAAAGGATTTGAGGGCATCCACGTCCCCGTATTGCTCCTCCAGCCGATACGGGTGTTCCAGGTTGTAACCCCATGACCATGTGCCCTGATAATCATTGACCGGCATCAGTTCCACTGCGGTGAAACCCAAACCCGCGATGTAGGGCAGCTTGGCTTCCGCCTGCGCAAACGTTCCCGGTGTGCTGTTGCTCACACTCAACCCACCGATGTGCAGTTGATAAATGATCGTTTCGTTCTTCGCCGGAGGCATAAAGTCATCATCGGTCCACGCGTAGGCGTAGGGATTCACATAGACTGAATCGTTGCTCCCTGAATCCAGCTTTCGGGAGGTAGGATCGGCAATCCACCTCGTTCCATCAATGACAAACTTGTATTCCGTGCCATCCACAACATTGGAAACAGAAGAGACCGACCAATAGCCATTGCTGCCTTCTAAAGTCATGCCAATGCCGGACGTCCAGCCATTGAAGGTGCCGTAGACCTCTGTTGTCGTTGCATGCGGTGCCCATAAGCGGAAATTGCCATTATGCCCGTTTACATGTACGGCGTTGTTTGCGGGCGTGTCGTTGAGCAGCTCCTGATCGTCATCTATGCCGTCGCCGTCGGTATCGGCGAGATGCGGGTCTGAACCGGCGCAGTATTCCAGCCAGTCGGGCACATCGTCACCATCGCTGTCCAGCGCACCCGCAAGGTTGGCACGATAATGGCGGAAACTCTCCAGCGGGATGCTGTGCGTGATAGTCTCGCCGGTGCCGGTCGCCGTGCCGCTTGCCGTCCAGTTCCCCTGCACCAGATTGGCGGTTGTTTGCAACTCGTAATCTCGCAGGGTTTCGCTGACATAGGACACCAGCATATTCGTGGCTTGCAGCTCGAACGCGACGAGGGAGAAGTAGTCGTACTCGTCGTCAGGATCTGTACCCGCGAGCACTTCGTCCTGATTGCTTACTCCGTCGCCGTCATCATCCGTTGTCGCTGCGTTGGCGCTGTTGCCACAATGAGCCGCCCATATCTGATAGAGATCCAAAGCGCTCAAGCCGCCGCTTAACGGTGCGGCGGGTGGCGGGGTCCCGCCTTGGCCAGACGATATCGCCGCGCCGGGTGCGGCGGCAGTGCTAGACGCTGCGTCAGTCGATAAAGTATCCTGTTCGGTTGCGAGCCATTCTTCATAAGTGGGCACGTCCATCTCGGGTAAGCCGACTTCCCGGTTTGCTTCGTTGAAGCGCTCGATGGCTGTCATCGACGCTTCGTATTCAGCGCTCCGGTCTTGCGCCTGCACAGCGGTCATGCTTGTGAATACCGTAACGGCCAGAACCAGTCTTGCGACATCAGCTATCATCTTCGTCGGCATGGCATTCCTTTCGGTTTAAGCATACACCAGCGACTCCCGCAGGTACATCCGTATTCCTCTTTTTCCGCTAAGACAAGGAACGGGGACAGAGAAAAGGAACGGGGACAGAGAACGTGAAAATCGCCATTAAACCACAAAAAAACATAAAAACGGCCCATTTTTGTGTGTTTTCGACCCTGTGCTTGCGCGGCTGTAATACTGGAGGCGAGATTTTTATCGAGTCGGTTTGTAGCCCAACCATAGCCATGCAAGGAATTCAACCACCCGCTTCGCTGGAGTCCACGGAGTTCACGGAGATGTTTGAAACACTATTTTTTGAAGGAGAGTGGGGACAGAGCAATGCGAAAACTGTCGTTTTTGGCCTAAAATGGCCATTTTT
>RZZM01000418.1 GCA_009929845.1 Spartobacteria bacterium | reverse complement strand
GGGGTGGCGGAGGCCGTCACCGCGCCCCCGGGCGGGTCGATAAACGAGCTGCCGTCCTGGGAGACCCAGATTCGGTAATAATAGGGTTGATTTTGTAGAAGGCCGGTATGGTCATATTCAAACGCGCCCCCGCTGTAGAGCAAGGTGCCATCATGGATATCCGCGGGCGCGCTGTTGGTGCTGTAGCGTATCATGATGGTGGCATTGGAAAGGCCGCAGGCCACGGGATCATTCCAGGTCAGGCCGACATTGTCCGTACGACCGACCGCCGTGAAGGAGAAGGTGCTGAGGACGGGATTATCCGGATAAAACCGGACCACTTGATTATTGGCCTCATTGGTTTCCGGGGTGATGTCGGCGCAGTCAATGAATGCCCGGAATGCCCGTCGGGTCAGTCCGTCGCCCGCATCCAGACCCGTGAAGGTGACTACACGGCTTTCTCCGGCGCCCAGGGTGCCGATGGTTTGCTGTTGGTCGCCTGTGGCCGGGGCGGTCACCAGTACGCCCTGGTTGGCCCAGACACAGAGTGTGCCCGCGTTGACGGTGGTTGCGCCCCAGTTTTTGACCGTTACACTCGCGCTGATCGCCGCATCAGTGGTTGCCTCCTGTTTTGATTCATCCTCCGGGACCGTCAGCGTTGTTCGTATGTCGCGTTGCCGGCCTGCTTCTTCCGGGCGGGGATCGACCGGCGCATCGGCATACACATCATCCGAGGAAAGCGTAACATCGGTGATGGCCACATCATAATCAGGAATGCTGCCTTCCACCGAAATCACCCCCTCGTAGGGGACGCGGTCGTGGCTGTAGGCCGTTACATGAATGGTTCCGGTATTGCTGAGGCTGACAGAAAAGGAAGCGACGGTATTGGTGGTCGTTATGCGCTGGTGGAGGCTGAGCGCTTCGGCATACAGGCAGACATCGGCGCCCGCGCGGTCGACCGTGACTTCCACGGTCTGTACGCCCGGTGTGAGGACGGATGAATGGGACACGTTCAGGGGTTGGAGGTTGGCAATGCGGATAAAGGATTCCGGATCGCCGAGCAGGTGGAACAGCCGGAAGGTGGTTTCATGCGGATAGAATTTTTCATACATGTACATTTTGCCGAAATTCAGGATTTGGCCGAGGCGGTTGCACATTCCTTCCTCGCCGTATGCGCCGTTGGGCGCGGGAAAGGTCTTGGGCCATTCCGGGTTGACGGAGGTATTGTGCCATGTGGTGTAATTGGTGAGGAACGCCGTGTAGAACCCGTGGGTCAGGAAATCATTGTACCACGAATAACTGGTGTCCACGGGGGCAAAGACCGCGTAAGCGCCGCCGTTGTTGTGCTGGATCCAGGCGCGCGCGAAGTTGTCGGAGAACTGGTACATGCCGCTGTTGCAGTTTACCGAGAAGACCACGGTTCGCCTGGCGCCATTGGTAAGGTAGTTGTTTACATACGAGGTGGTAAAATACGGATCGGCCCAGCCAACGCCATTAACGTAGCCATGGTCGCGGTGCTGAACAATGGCCGCGCCCCGGTTGACATTATCGATAATCCGGTTGCGGGCGTCCGTCACGGACATGAAGTGCTGGAACACCCGGTTGCCGATCTGATCCGTGGAATTCCAGACCACGGAACCAGAGGCCCAGTAGCAATTTTCGTCAACGTTATCGGGATTGACCAGGGCGCGTTCGCAGGAATAGTCCAGGCCGTTGCCGTCCTGTTCGAAGTAGCAGGCGATGGCATCGGCGGTTTCGCAAAATAGCCGGTCGGCGCGATTGTTGCCGTCATCGCTGTCCTGGATTTGTCCGGCCACGCAGATGTTTTGCAGATAGCTGTTTGTGGGTGGTTGGCGGTCCATGGCGATGACCTTCTGGAGCATGTTGGAGGCGTTGGCCGTATCGGTGGCGGGGAGGCGACCGTAATACAGGTCCGGGATGTAATCGGAATCGTTCCGGCAGGCCAGGTCAAGGTCGGTATAGCCATAGTAATCGGAGCTGGAAGAATTGAAGTAGGTCCCGGCTACCCCGTTGGCCTCGGTGTGATCGCCAAGAATCAGGAGAAAATCCGGATACGCTTCGTCGGAAAGCGCGCGCATCCAGGCGACATTTTCAGCGGCGGTAGGGGCGCCGTTGGCATTAATATCCGACGTTTTGACGAGCACGACTTCATAGCCTTTACGGGCCTTCCACTCCGCGAGTTCCTGGAGCAGCGCATTATCCTCGAACTGGTCATCCATGAGGATCATATACGTTTGCAGATCGTCGTCCGCTTCGGTGCTGTCCGGGCGGGACGGGAGGGCGGCGGGGCCTTGGGGCACAAATTCGACGGCAATCTCCAGATGCCAGGCGGCTTCAAGTTGATTGAGATCACCGCGCGCCTGGAAGGGGGTCACCTGCAGGATCAGGATGTTCTTGTCGCGCAGGGTAACCGTTCTTGTGTCTACGATGTTGGCAGAGGGAAATGAGGCACTGGAACCATAGACCGCGTCATCCTTGGCGAAATCCGGCGGAGGCGGCTCCGGATAGACATCCGGCAGCGGCGGCTGCGCGGGCATGACGAGGTAGTTTTCCAGTTGAATGGTGTCGCGCTCGCTGAGCTGAATAGCGGGCGTCGTGCCCGCGGGGATTTCGAGCATGAAGGTCCTGAAGGGGAGGGCGGGTTTGCCAACCTCCTGCAGGGTGCTCCATCCATCCAGTTCCAACAGGGTGAATGATTGATTGTCCGCCCAGCGTTCCGTCGCGAAAAAACCCGGGATGTCCATGGTAATCGTTATACCCTGTCCATCAGCCGGTGTTTCCGAAACAAGCGCGGTGGCGGGCAGGGCGTCCAGGGGTGTAGTGGACGAACGCAGGGGAACCCATGTCCGAGCGATGTTCGCGCCCCGCACCGGGGTCAGGGACAGCAGCAGGAGCACGGCCATGCCCCACGCCGGTTTACGTATCAATGACGTCTTCATGAAGAAACTCCTGTTTATCTATGCCTGAGTTCAATTCGTACGTTGGTCAGTTCACAGCAATAACGTACCCCGGACACGGACTTATGGATACAGGAACCGGCAGGGATTTAGATGTGATGGCCTGTATCTCATGGTGTTTCCAGCTCGAAAATGACCCATTTTCATCTGTGGGACCGTTATGCCATCTGTGGGGTTTCTTTCAGTGCATGGCTATGGTTGGGGTACAGGCCGACTCGATAATAATCTCGCCTCCAGTTCTCTATCCCCGTTCCGTTCCCTTTACGGGTTCGATCTGCTCGCGCCTCAGCTCCGCAATTGGGTGCATCAGAAAACGTATTGACACGGAACCCGAGAGTAATTACATTGTAATCATGAAGGCTACTCTTGTCAGAATAGGAAACAGCCGAGGCATTCGCCTGCCCAAGCCTGTGATTGAGCAGTGCGGGTTTGAGGAAGACGTGGAAATGGAGGTACATCATCACGAGCTGGTGATTCGTTCCTCCTCGCGGCCACGCGAAGGCTGGGCCGGCGCGTTTGCTCAGATGAGCACATCTGGCGACGACGAACTCCTCGACTGCGTCGCGGAGACAGGGCCGACGTGGGATGAAGAGGAATGGGAATGGTAACCAACCGCTTCGACGTATTCCTTATCTCACTTGACCCGACACATGGGAGCGAGATCCGGAAAACACGCCCCTGTCTTATCATCTCGCCGGATGAGATGAATGACCACATCAGGACAGTTATCGTCGCTCCAATGACCACCAAGGGGCGACCTTATCCATCCCGCGTGCCCTGTACTTTCCAAGGAAAACGCGGACAGGTTGTCCTCGATCAAATCCGCACAGTGGACAAAACACGTTTGGTTCGAAGACTTGGGATGATTTCCGGTGCTGTTCAGGAGAAGGTCTTGGATTCACTCCAAGAGATGTTCGCGAGGTAA
>RZZM01000417.1 GCA_009929845.1 Spartobacteria bacterium | reverse complement strand
TAGGCGGCCATGGGGAAATCCGGCGGGGCGAGGGGTTGGTCCAGATAGCTTGTCTGCAACAGGATCGTGGAGATGACACCCAGGTCCGGCAGGAAAAGATACCAGCTCAGGATCGCGTGTTCCGCCGGGGAAGCCCCTCGCGCGAACGTGGTTACCGCCGCGGCGGTGGTGGCGGGAAACACGCTGCTTATGGGTTGATACTCCCGCGTTCCGAAAAAAACGGAATTGGGGTGTTGCTTTTTAAAGGCTTCAAGCTGATTGATGCCGAGGCCATCGAGTACCAGGTACAGGACCTTGCGGTACGGCCGGATACGGTCGGACGGCAGACAGGCCAGTTCGGCGTGTGGCGAATGACCGCCCCGGGCGTTGATGATTGAGGCCATCAGGTTGACGATACTGCCACCATCATAGTCCGGCCTATACAACCCGCTCAGCGGTCCCTGTTCAATGATCGGCATAACTACAACACCATCCTGACGCCAACGATGGAACGTAATTCATGGTCGATGGCGTTCATCATCTCGCGCGACTCGACGCGCACGGAGATATTGTAGGTAACGTACCGCCCCTGCGCCGAGTGGTTGCCTTCCACCACCGGCGCATGGATGCCCAGTTCCATCAGGACGGTTTCGATGACAAAATGCATGGATTCCTGGTCTTCCGCGATGACCTTGAAGTGGCACTCCTGCGGGAAGACGAGTTCCACGCCATCGAAAGAATCGGTGGGCGGCGACACGGGCCTGTTCGTATCATTCATAGCGGTCTCCTTTAAAGTGTTCGTATCCGGCGCAGGCAAGCGCTGTGCGCCGACCGTCCTGATCGATGCAAGCCATGCCTGAAGCGACGGGTGTGACCTCGCCCACGCGTGTGCAGGAGAGCTCGAATGTGTCCCGCCAGGCGGTCTCGAAGGCCGTCGCCTTTTCGGACGCCACCGTAAAGAGCAATTCAAAATCTTCCCCGTCGCACAGCGCGTGTTCGATGGCGGGCCGGTTGTCCGGCATGCGCGTTGCGGCCTCCGCCACGGGAATCTCAGCGAGGCGCAACGTTATCCCCACCCGGCTCATTTCCGCAATATGGCGCATATCGGTAGCCAATCCGTCGCTGATATCCGTCAGCGCATGCGCCCAGCCGCCTTCCCGCAGCCACTGGGCCTCGCGAAGGCGCGGTTCAAAATCCAGGTGATGCCCCAGCAGGCTGCCGCCCAGGTTGCCGGTGACGTAGACGGCATCGCCGATCCGCGCTCCGGAACGAAGCAACGCCTGACCGCGCGGTACGCGTCCTACCCCAAACACATGCAGCTCAAGGGTATTTCCCTGCGCGAGGTCCCCGCCGATCACTGCGGTGTCATAACGAACGCACAAGGCATTCATGCCGTCATACATACGTTCCAGGAACGTGATTTCCGTGTTGGCGGGCGCCACGACATTGACCAGCAGCCACGAGGGCTCGCTGCCCATGGCCGCCAGGTCGCTCAATACACGTCCGGCCGCTTTATGGCCGATACGTTCCGGGGCAATGTCCAGGGTGAAATGGGTGTCCCGGATCAGCGGATCGGACGTCAGCGTCAAGTCGTATGCTTCGCCGCCGCGGACTACAGCCGCGTCATCGCCGATGCCGACCACGACATCGTCCGCGCCGACGCTCAGTCGTTGTGCCAGGGCGGCGATGGCCTGCTGTTCACCCATCTCGCGCAACGTACTCATGCTTCTCCCGAGGGTATCCAGGCGCGAAATGTTTCTTCGAAGGGGGGGCGCGCAATCCCCTGTTCGGTGATGATGGCCGTAATCAGGCGCGCCGGGGTCACGTCAAACGCGGGCGAATAGACCTGGGCGTTTTCCGGCGCGGTCAGGCGGCCGAACCCGTTGATGACCTCATCGCGTCCGCGTTCCTCAATGGGAATTTTGTCGCCGTGATCCAGGGACAAATCAAGGGTACTGGTGGGGGCGAGCACATAAAACGGGATATGGTGGGCGTGGGCCAGCACCGCCACGCCGTAGGTGCCGATCTTGTTGGCGGCATCGCCATTGGCGGCGATGCGGTCGGCGCCGACCATGACCGCGTCGATGCGCCCTTCCTGCATAACCTTGGCGGCCATGTTGTCGCAGATCACCGTCACATCGATACCGGCCTGACCCAGTTCCCAGGCCGTCAGGCGCGAGCCTTGCAGGAGGGGCCGTGTTTCATCGGAAAAGACCTTCACGTCCATACCGCGTTCCTGGGCGACATATACGGGCGCCAGGGCCGTTCCCCATTCCGCCGTGGCCAGGCCTCCGGCGTTGCAGTGGGTCAGTATAGTTTGTCCCGGTTTGAGCAGGGTTACGCCATGTTCCCCGATGGCGCGGCACATGGCGGCATCCTCATCACGGATAGCCATCGCCTCTTTTGCCAACCGTTCTTTCAGGGCTGTTGGCGCCAGGGCCGCGTTGGCCCGGGCAGTGCGTTTCATGCGGTTGAGCGCCCAGAAGAGGTTCACGGCGGTGGGCCGGGAGGACGCCAGGTAGTCTGCCACTTCGTCCACTTGGTCCAGCAGGGCGGCTGTGGCTGGCGCGTCGAATTCCTGGATGCCCGCGACCAGGCCCATGGCCGCCGCGACCCCGATGGCCGGGGCCCCGCGCACCTTCAGCACTTTGATGGCCGCCCATATTTCCTGGATATCCGAGGTTTCAAGAAACACCAGTTCTTCGGGCAGGCGGGTCTGGTCCACCATCCGGATAGTTCCGGGAAGCGGGCTGTGCTCCTTTTTACTCATCCATTCTACAGTACGTAAGGTCATCGTCCGGCTCCTATGGTCCGTTGCGAACAACAAACATGAGGATTAAATTTACACTGTTGAAAATCATATGCATCGTTATCGGCACAAGCAGGGAGCCGGTGCGCAGGTAGGCCAGCCCGAAGGCCATGGCGATAATGAACAGGGGCACAGCCGAGGGCAGGTGGAAGTGGATCAGCGCAAACAATGCGGAGACGACCAGCAACGCGGGGCCGGTTTTAATTTTTGCGGCCAGGTAGGGCAGCGCGATTCCCCGGAAAAGGATTTCTTCATAGAACGGCGCCAGCGCCACGGCCATGATCAGCAGGTAGACCCGGATAGCCGGCGGATAGGTGTCGGTGACCATCATCATGATGTCCTGCACCCCGTTTTCGACGTCAAAAAACCCGAGCAGAATGGTCCAGAGCAATCCCGCCACAATCAGGAACGGCATGGCCGCCAGGTAATATAAAACACCTTTCCCGATATCTTTCATCGCCTGTGTCGCGCGAACGCCGAATGCCTGTGTCCAGGAGATATGCCTGCGATACAGGGAGGCAAAGACAAGGGCCAGCCCCGCCCATTGAAAAGCGATACTCTGCATCAGCACCCCGATCACTTCATACGGATTGCCCGCTTCTTCCGTGCCGGGGATGATGCCGAAAAGTACGATCCCGACCGCATGCAGGAGCAGGAGTAGAACAAGGAGTTTACCGAGCTCTTCGGTGGGCCAGGCGCGATGGCTGATTTTTTGCAACAGCGGACCGCGCCGCACCGGAGAGAGCAGTATACGCACCAGGAGGGCCAGGTTGACGGCGGCGCCCAGCGCCAGCAGCGCCAGGTAGGTCCAGGCCAACAGTTCCACGTTGCCCAGCGGATTGTATTCCACCGCCGTTGCTGGTGGCGCCACCTGGGCAAGCCTCTGGACCGGCAGGGGGAGCATCATGTTTTCTGCTGCAGGCTGTCGGCTTCCACGGTGTCGCGGATGACGTAGGTAGGTTTATCCTGCGACTCATGGTAGGTCCGGATCTGCACCTCCGCCAGCAAGCCCATACTGATGAACTGCATGCTCAGGAACACCAGCATAAACGCCGTCATAATCCAGAACGGACGTTTAATCAGCTCCGAGGCCAG
>RZZM01000067.1 GCA_009929845.1 Spartobacteria bacterium | reverse complement strand
AGGCGTCAGCCTGCCCGTTCGTTGTACAGAGGCTTTAGCCTGCCGCGCACGGCGAGCCGCGCATGTTTCGCGCCGTGAATGCCGAAAAAAAGCCGATTTTCAGCGAAAAAAGCTGAAAATTACCTGAAAATGGGCCATTTTCGATCTAAAAACCGTAAAAATTGCCATTTTTGAGCCATTTTGACGGTTTTGGAGTTTTTTTTTAGCTTCTCAAAAATCATTCTGTGAATCATTCTTGGCGCACCAGGATATACAGGATATACAGGATTTTACACAACAGTAGCAAATAGGTGTTGAGTTGAAGAAATATTTAATATCTTAACAAATAGCCCATTTCCTACACTTAATCAGCCTATGCGACTATCTGTGATGAACAGGATAGAAATCTTCTTTATCCTGTTAATCCTGTTAATCCTGTCTAAAAAAAACTTTTTGAGAAGTTACTTTTTTTAGGCTGTTGCGCGCGCAAACTCTGCATGTGGCTCGCCGTGCGCGGCAGGCTAAAGCCTGTACAACGAACGGTGAAACCTGAAACGTGCAACCTGCAACCACCGACCGCCGGCGCCTGTGGCTTCGCCGTCCCATACAAGGTTGCGGCAACCGGTTGGCCAATGAACATCCTCGCTATCCGCGCCATCCGTGGTTAATTTTTTATCACCCGTGTCAACCGCGCCCGCGCCGACTCGACCTGGCCGGCCTGGAACAGATCGACGATGGCGTCTATTTCGGCGCTCAGCCGGGCGACTTCTTCCGGGTCGTCCGCCGCCCATCGGCGCACGGCCTTCCGCGCCCGGTATATCTCATACGGCAGCCGCAGCGACGCGCTGTCAGATTCCAGCCCCTTGAAGCGGGCCACATACGCTTCAGTCAATTCGAGGTACTGGAACCCGTACTCGACGGTCGGCTCGATTGTCGCGCCTTCGGCAAAATCGTTCCACGTCGCGATCTGCAGCAACCGAACGTCGTTGGACAAGGCCATCTCCCAGGACCGCCGATAGAAGTCGCCGTCCTCACGCGGCGTGACAAACGGCCCTTCACCCCAGCCCCAGACACCATGATTGTCGAACCCCGGATAGACCAGCGAACTCATCCGGTCGTACTGCCCCGCCGCCACCCGCCGCCGTTCCTCGGCATAGAAGCGCTCCAGGCTTTCGCCGTTTACGTCAAGCCAGGGATACATGTTGTCGGCGATATCCCAGTACTGCTCTTTCAGGTGACTATGATAATCGTGCATGAAGTAGATATCATGTTTCTCCCGGACCCGGTCCAGGATCTCAGCCCACTCATGGGCAAAGAAACCGTAGGCGTGCCGGCGCACGGAATCCATGGGCTCGCTCCAACTGAAGGTAATGACCACCGGCTTGCCGTCCAGATGCAAATAGGCGGGATGCGCGGCGTGCTTGTCGAGGATGTAGTTCAGGTTTTCCACCGCGTTTGAGACCGCCTCGTGGCGATGGCGCACATTGTAGCTGTAGCCGAACATGGTCTTATCCTCAAAGCAGATGCCCACCTTGAAACCGCAACGCGCCGCCATATCCAGCAGCGCGGGCAGGGCCCGCTCTTCGTCGGAATGGATGCCGTACCAATCGACGAAGAAGCCGTCGATCTTGGCGGCCAACGCGCTCAGGACGTGATATTCGATGACATCCCGGTCACTGGCATCGTAGGGCCCAATCAGGGGATAGTAGACCGAGGCGATATCGCGGTGCCCGTCGTCGCGCAGGTTCCGGGGATCGTGCCGGGGCCCATTACCGAGCCATTCCCAGTGCCGCCAGCTCCCGCGGACGTCCGGCGTCTCGAACCAGTTGAAGTAGTGCACCATCACCAGGCGGCCGGAATCGTGACGCCATGATGGCGAGGGCCTTTCCTCCGTATCAACCACACGCTCGACCACTTGACAGCCGGTCAGTGCCCACCCCAACACAACCAGCATGATGCCAACCTTCCATTTTATCCTCATGACTTCACCACCATGGGTTCATTCCTTTTGCTCCTTCCCGGAGTCTTCACGAATACGCCCGGCGGACCGGGGCGGCAAGGCCTATTCCGCCAAGACGCCGTTGATCGCGAAAACGGCGGCCCAGCGCGGGGTCTCAATCGGCCAGCGGTGCGGATCGGATCCGATGACAATGGCTTCGAGCTCTTTGCCTGCGTCCGGCATGACCACAAACTCGTAAAGATTAAAATGATTTCCCGCATCGATCGCGCCGCTGGATATATCAACGCGGTCCATGTCGCGGATGACCTTGGCCAGGTTGCCGCGGGGCCCCAGATCGTACCAGTCATCGGCCTCCCACCACAGGGCGTCGCTGTGGCCATCCGCATACTGCAGTTCAATCGTGAACGAGCTGTCCCCATCCACCGAGGAAACCAGCAGTCCGAGCAGCGCGTAACGGCCCTTCGGCACTTCAATCCTGTGCCGTTCAGGTTCAGCATCTTCCGCCGAGGCCAGCTCAATCGCGTTCGGGCCGGTATAGGACGCCATCCGGTAAATCCCGAGTTCTGGCCGCGGACTCCTGAGAAACCGGCTGGACGGCAACCCGCGCGCCTGGGTTTCGGTGTCGATGTAGCCATCCTCAACAAAGGCATGCACGGCATTCGGGTTTGCGCCGAACGCTTCAGCGCACCCCTGCATCCCGCGTTTCTCCCACACCAGATCCTTATCCATCACAGGACCAAGCTCAAGCTGCACCGGCGACGCAATCGCCCCACCCGCGACCAGGATCATCATGAAGCCCCATACTGTTGTTGTTTTTTTCATTCTCTTCTTCTCCTTATTCCACATCCACGCGATAAAAGATACGCACGGCATCTGGCGGATTGTCGGTGATTGTATTCAAAGGCGGCGTCGCGGGCAAGCCTGAAATATAGCGGGTCAAATGGGCGGGATCGTCCATACCGCGATACAGGCCATACGTTCGGTTTGTAGCGCTTGGCCACTGGATCACCAGATGATTGCCATACATATCCCACGACCAATCCAGCCCCGACAGATCAAGGAGCGAGTCCTTGTCTTCCGGGTCGGTGCCGGCAAACAGTTCATCCGCGTCGGACATGCCGTCACCATCCGTATCGCCACCGAGGTCGATGCCCTGCGGAACAACTTCGATATTCGTATTCATCCCCACCAGGAACTCCAGCCGCCAGGCCGGCGCAAACGGTGAAGGGCAGATTTCGGCGTCATGGACCAGTCGTGCGTCCAGTAAGGGCGCGCTCTCCAGCGCCGGATTGAGCCGCGCATGCCACTCGGCGGCCTCGGCGTCAATCGCCGGGTACCGGCCGGGGACGCCCACCCAGGTGGCTTGCACCATTGAGCCGTCGCCCGGATTGATCTTGAGGACGTAGTGGGTCGAACCACGCCCGTAGCGTGAGCCAGCGATAAGGTAGTACCGGTTGGTCGGATCGTCGGCATTCACCACGTACGGCCGTGTGTTGGTGGCGCTCTCGAACCCGTACGTGAATTCCTTATCAGCCCACAACGGCATTGGAATACCGTTGTGAAGCAGGACGTGCGCGTCATTGGTCCAGGGCTCGCCATCCGCGTACCGGTTGAGACGGGCCGCCAACGCCTGGTTGGAGACAACCAGCTCATTGCGGACCGTCTTGGCATAGAGACTGGTGACCGCGGAATCGAACACCGCTCCCACCGGGGTCGATCCGACAAGAAAGAACTTATTGGTGCCCTCGGTTGGCGCAAAGACATCGGCCATGCCGTGGGCCGGCACGAACAGATTATGCCCCAAGCCACGCACCGCGCCATCGTTGAGCCAGAAGCCTTTAGCGGTCGGCCTTGGGCCGCCGTTCCTGAAGATCGGCATGTCGGTCTCGAATCCGCGCACGACCTTATACCCCCAATGGTTGCCCGCGAGAATGCATACCGGCGCCCGCTGGTCACTGCCGGCGTCGTAATCGAGCCAGTGCATGATCTCGCTTACGGCATAGTCCAGGTTGGTCACCGTGCGCGCCGTGAACGTGTGGAGCGGCCCGCCCGTGCTGGCCAGATAGGCGGCGGCGCTATCCCGGGTGATTTCGCCGCGATGAAGCGGGTCGTGGATGGTGGCATCGTAGATGTCCTGCTGCGAATCCGTAAATCCACCGGCATGGATATACTGCCCGACCATCCAGAGCGCCGCGGCGCCGGTGTAGTTCGTCTGCGCGGCAATGGCCTGCGCAAAGCTGTGGCTCCCGGCCACATCATCATATCCAAGGCACACCTTGTAGGCGCCGGTGACCATGATGCTCACGACATTCGTCAGCGCGAAGTACGGACTGCGGGCAATGAATTCGACATCATACTGCCCATACTCGGGCGTCCAGGCGAAGCCGCCATTGTAGGTGGCGCCGGGCGGCAAGCCGTTGGCTTCGTAAATGATCTCCGCGCCTTCGAAATCGGTGGCGGTAAACGGCAACCGCACCACATCGCCGGTCGCCAGCGTCCACTCGACCGCCGGGAAGTCCCAGTAGAGCCGGTGCGGTATGTCCAACGGGCGCTTGCATACCTGAAGGCGCTTGATCCCGGCCGTCAGGTCCTCGCCCTCAAGGATCATCGTCAACCGGAAGAAATCGATGTCGTTTGTGCCCAGCTTGGGAACGGCGGCATTGTAGCTGAAGTCCGTCGCATCCTGGATATTGGCCTCCAGGTCGGTCAACAGGTTGTTCTCCTTTTGCTCGAGTGCGCCCAGCTTCAGGGTGGCGCCCTCCATCACCCCGGTGCCCTGGAGAACGGACCAGGGATAGCGGGCCAGGTCGATAAACAGCATCTCACTCATGACCTTGCCCCACAGGGCGCCGGACGCGACCCGGAGCTCGGCCGCGGGCCCGGCGAGATCGGTAAGATAGGCATCCACGACATTGGTGACGGATTCATCAATCCAGGAAACGCGCAGCGGCTCGCAATCTTCCACCCAGGCCAGGTTGCGGTCAGCTCGAATCCGGATGTAATCGACTTCGTACTCGTACGGCTCGGGATGCGCCGACCCCAGCGAAATCGAGACCGCGAAAATCCGTTCGCCATGCCAGCCGGTCAGGTCCGGGATATTAAGCACCATGGTGCCTGAGCGGGTGTCCATCACCAGTGGATAGTAGCGCCACGGATTGGACTCCTCCTGGAGGCCGATCTCATAGTGGGCGTTCGTATAGTCCGCTTTGGAAACCGCCACCTCCAGAATCGGGAACTGATCGACATCCACGCGCATCATCGGCGAAAGCGCCTTGCCGTAGATATTCGAGTCGGTCCCCGGAATGGTCAAGCGTCCCACCCCGTTCGTGGCTTTGATGTCCACCAGAAAATCGGGATTCTTGGCTGCGTCGCGCCAGCCGAACAGTTCATCAGCGAAATCCTCACTCCAGCGAATGCCATCGATCGGATAGTAGAGTTTCTCACTCACGCCCTGCCGGCCTTGTTCATCTTCGATCACGACCTGGAACCAGTAGGCCCATCCGTCCAGTAGCGGCTCCAGTTTGACCGCGTGGGTCAGCGAGTAGTATTCCGTGCTGTCGACATAGGCCTCATCCGGCGCGCCCCGCCCGTAGTATACACGTGCATGCACCTGGGTGGCGGCGCGCACCATGACCCAGATCGACGTGCCGCTTACGAACTCGACCACGGGCTGCGCAAGATGGATCGGCCCCTGGACGGAGGAATAGACCTCGCAAGCCTCGATACTGCTGTAGACCTCCTCAACCAGGTCGCGGGCGCGGGCCCGGACAATCATCGGGCTCGACGTGATGGCGCCGGACCACTCGAAGATATTGGCATTGGTCTGCACCACGTCGTTTGTGCTGAAAGCGCCGCCACCGATGCTGAGTTCGACATGGATATTTGTGTTCCACGGTTCATACGTACCTTCCAGGCACACCGTGTCCGTGGTACTCAAGACCCGGAACTCGGACCAGGTCGGCGCGGGCAACTGCACTGTGGCATTGGTGACCGTGATACGCAGCGGTTTATAGATCACGCCCTCGCCACTGCGCGCGATCACGGTCGGGCGGTAGCTGCCGGGCTCGACCCCGGTGGTGTCCCACACGAAGACGCCATCATAGGCAGCGCCCCCCGGCAGATGAACGACGTCATATTCCACGGGCTCGCCCTGGAAGTCGGTGGCGGCATAATATTGGGTCAGCACCATGCCCCGGCCAATGAGCGCATCAGCAGAAAGTGTGTCCCAATAGGGCTGTCGTGTGCGTGCCGCGCGCCGCGCAATCTTGGCGCTATTGACCCAAACGGCCTTGTTTGTGCCTTCGATGATCAGTGACACACGTCCCATGTCGAGGAAGTTGGTCCGTCCCTTGCCCATTTCGCCGGAGGCCACGTAGGGGGTATCCGCCCCGCTGACGAGTACATTCATATCGTAGGGTGGCGTCTGGTACTGAACCGCGCCAATGAAGTTGGCGGCATAGTCGATATCCGCCACGTCCATGGTCAGCCAGGGATACCAGGCAAGGTTCATCACCAGCATCTCGGATTGTACCTGCCCCCAGTCATTCGATCCGTCAAAGGCCTGCACAATGTGCGCCGTGCCGTCCGGTCCCTGCATGATCCCGGCATTGAAGTTTGTATTACCGGTTTCGTCGGTCCAGAGCGGACTGATGCTGTCAAAGCCGTCCTCCCAGGCCACACTCGCGTCCGTGCGCACGGTCATGTGATCAAGCGCGACCGTCTGCGGATTGGCGTCATCACTGCTGACGAAGAACTCGACCCGGAAGTTGGTCACCCCGCCCCATCCGGTCTGTTCCGGAATATTCAGCAGCATCTTCCCCCCGCGCGCATCACCAAAAAGCATCGTTTCCTGGTAGAGGGATTGCTCGCGCACCGACACGGCATACCCGACATTGGATGGCGCGATGTTACTGATGGCCAGTTCAAGAATCGGAAATTGATCGACATTCAGGGAAAGCACCCCGGATGAAATTTTGCCGTACTTGGTGCCGCCATCGGCCGCCGGCAAATGGACCTGGGCACAGCCGTCAGTCACCGACAGGGTCACATGATCGCCCGTTTCCCACAGCAGCATCGATGTGTGATCGTCAAACCGATCCTGCCAGGCCGCGCCGCCCAGCGGGTAATGGAACGGTTCGCTGACTGCCGATCGGCCGGTGGCGTCCCGGATCAACACCTGGAACCAGTACGCGTGACTGCTTTCAGGCAGCACGGCCGGCACACCGTGCGAAAGCGCAAGGGTCGTGCGGTTGGCGGTCCACTCGTTCGCGGCGAAACGGCCGTACGAGACCTGCGCGGTCACCTGGGTCGTGGCGCGAACCAGGACCCAGACCGACGTGGCCGACTCACGTTCGATCCGCGGCGGCACAAGAAACGCCGGGCCGCCGCCGGGATAGATGTTACAGAAGTTGGTCGAACTCTGGACATTCGCCACCGGATCATAGAGGCGCACCCCAAGGGTGGTCGCGGCCGAGACCGCCCCGGTCCACGTAAACACCCCGTCCTCGAACTCCATCTGCGTACTGACGAAGGCGCCACCATTGATGCTGACCTGGACAAGCTGATTGGTTGTGCCCTCAGTGTACGTTCCGGTCAAACGCGCCATCACGTCCGTTGAAACAACCATCGGCTCGTTCCAAAGCGGCGCCGGGAGCTGGATAACCTCGTTCGTTACAGTAATGGTCAACGCGCGTTGAATCCGATCGGTTTCGTTGGAAGCCATCACATAGACCGATCGCGTACCCGCGTCTCCGACCTCGGTCGTCCAGCAGAGGAATCCGTCATAGGATGCGTCCTCCGGTAGCAGGTAGCTGTCATACCAGACCATCTTTCCGTCGTAATCCGTGGCTGTGTAGCCAACCCAAAGCATCTCACCTTCGCCGACGGAATAAGTGGTATCCGTCGTGTCCCAGGTCAGGTGTGATTCCCCCCCGGGCCGTTTCTGCAGCACCAACTGGTCCACGATAGCGCTCTTGCCTTCGCCTTCCATGATCATTGCCGCCCGGATGACTTCGGTCCGCAGCTTCGAAAGGTGCTCGAGTTGGGCTGACCGGCGCCAGGGGGCGTCCCCGCCCGTAATCGGTGTTTCCAGCGGCCACGGGTCGGTATCCTGGTACTGGATGCCGGCCTTGAAGTTGGACGCCTCGTCCACCTGCTTTACGTCCGCGGTGATCCACGGATACTCCCGAAGGTCCAGCGCGATGGCCTCGGACTGCATCTGGCCCCAGTTGCGGCCGCCGGTGTTGGAAAAGCGGGATGTGCCGCCGCCCAGGTACGTGAGGTCCGCAAACTCCGAAACCGCGTTGCCCCACGAGTCGCGCGGCGGATTGAAGTCTTCCTGCCACGCGACGTTTTGGTCGGCGCGAATCTTCAGATCGTCGATGACGTAGGTGATGTCGTACTGATTGGTTTGGCTGACCGAGAAGGAGACGGAGAATCGCCGGATGCCGCCCCACCCCGTGAGTTTACGGAGGTTCAGGATAACAGTCCCCGACCGCGTTCCGTTAAAGACATTGGTCAGGGGCCAGGGATCATACAGCTCGTCCTGGATACCGATGGTGTAGCCCGCGCCCTGGTGATCCGCGCCGGAGATATGCATCTCGAGAATCGGGAAACGCTCCAGGTCCACGTTATAAATCTGCGACAGCACGCGCCCATAAATCTGGTTGCTCGTCGGCGGCATAGCCGGCAGCGTGACGTAGGCCTTGTTGTTCGTCGAAACGACACGGCAGACAAAGTCCGGATCGGCCTCGAATCCACGCCAGCCGTTCAGGTCGCTCCATCCCGCGAGGATATTCGTTTGCACAAGACAGTTCACACCCAGCACCGCCGCATAGTTCGGTTCATCGCCAGGCCATGACGCGGGGGCTTCGGTGATCGTAATGCCCGTCAGCAGCTTGCGCTCGTCCACATCCGTGAAGATATACTCATAGAGGTTGACATTGTTTCTGTCCTCAAGCGCGCCGTCCGCCGCCACGGCCCAATCCATGTTGCCGGCCACCAACCTCGGCCCCCCGATCCGCGTGTGGTTTGTCCAACTGTCCGCCTCCCACCAGTAGGCCGTGTTCGTGAACGCCCCGAACGCGTCGCGGTAGTGCAGGTTCAGCCGGAAGCTGGCGGCGTTGGGCGTCGCGGCCGCGAGGATGCCGATCTTCTTGCAGTACCCCATGCCGGACAACGGCAGGTAAACACTCTTTGTGACACCTGTACTGACAAACTCCACCGCGTTCGGATCGTCATACGAGAGCAGTTCATACGCGCCCAGAGCCTCGTCCGTGCTCTCCACAAGCCGGTTGGTGGGCAGGCCAGCCGCCATCATGACCCCGTCGCTCGTGCCATCCTCGACGAAACAGTAGGGATGCGCAGGGTCTCCGCCGAAACGGTCGTTGGAGACATCGCCGGCGTTGACGACAAGGTCCTTCTCCGCGACGCTCGCCAGGTCGAGACGGTTGGTGATATAAACGCCGCGCTGCCTCAAATTGACCGCAAGCACCGCGCCCCAGGAGACCGGGGCGTCGGACCATCCACCGCCCTGCTCCGTGATTTCAATCCCCTGCAGCATCTCCTTTTGGCTGAGGCCGGTAATAATGTACTCATAGAGGTTGACTCGGCCTACGTCGCTGATCGTACCGTCAGCCGCCACGGCCATATCCATGTTGCTGACCACAAGGGTAACACCCTCCCCGGCGCGCGTGTGGTTGGTCCAGCTATCCAGGCCGAACCAGACCTCGGCCACGTGTCCGCCGTGATCGCCCTGGTAGTGCAGTCGACACCGAAAGCTTGCGTTGCCCGGCGTGCTCGCGCCGATAAAGCCGATCCGGTCGTACAGGCCCGGCGTCGCCAGCGGCATGAAGAAGTGCCGCGTGGTTCCGGTGCTGCACAGTTCCACGGCATTGGGTTCGTCGTAGGGCCTCAGGATGTACGTTCCCAGGCCCTCATCCCGGCTGGGAACCAGCCGGCTCGGGGGCAGTCCCCGCGCAGTCGCAACCCCGTCGTTCCAGCCCTCGACAACAAAGCAATGCATGTCACCCGGCAGCTCGCCGAACACGTCATTATGCGGGTCGTCCGCATTGTACACGATGTCCTTGTTCGCCACCCCTGCCAGGTCGGCGCGCACTACACCATGCTCGCCAAGGAAGATATCCGTCAATTCGTCGTGCTCAATCACGCCGTTGATCGGACTGCGAATCCGCCCACTGGAAAACGACTCCCCTTGCTCATCGGTGATCGTAACGCGGAACCACCAGTCCTCGCCATCCAGGGGCAGGTTCACCAGCACGCCGTGGGCCAGCATCCGGTTCACATTCGTCACCGCGTACTCGTCAGGCGTATGCAGGCCGTAATGGACAACCGCGCTCACCGGCTTGTTGGCTACAAAACGGACCCACACCTGTGTCGAGCCTCCGACCTCGCAGGCCGGGATCGTGACGAAACGGGGCGGCAGATTACCATGCGCCGCGATGTCCACAATCTTGTAGCTCGCCACGGGCGAACCGGCGTCGGTGAGAGCCGTGTAGTTCAGGATAATCCGGTCCCCATCGACAGAAACCCGCTTGGGCGCGAACAACTCGGCGCCATCCTTGAGCACATAGAAGGCGACCACCTCGCCGGACCAGCTCGCGGGCCGGGACATTTCAATCGGGGTGTCCGCGCCGCCGGGATGCCGCACATGGATTTCGGAGTCCGATATCTGTTCGACCGCAATGAAATGTTCCCCGTCAGCCAGGCTTGCGCCGTTAAACATGTTCGAGAAGATGCCCGCCACCAGCCGGTTGGATGGCAGGGTGGCCAGGAAGCCCTGCGGCACGACCTGGCAGCCGTTCGTGATATACGAATCGTTCTCCCGGAAGTTGCCGATCACGGTGACTTCGTTCGTCCCCTCGCCATACGACGTCAGGATAATGCGCTGATCGCCGCCCACGGCGCCTTCATACTTGTTCAGCTTACGGCCAAAGCACTTTGACACAACCGCCTTCTGGAAGTCGTCGCAAATGTACATCCAATTCAAACCATCCGCATCCACCTCGCCGTACCAGGTGGCCACATCCACGATGTAGCAATACCCCATCACGGTGTAGTGCGTGATCAGCGCCTTGGTGCGCGGAAACACCTGCAGGTTCAGGTCGTGCTGGTAGAAGCCCACATGGTCATGCGCCACATCCGCGCCGATAGGATAGATAACCCAGTCCTCAAACTCCGTTCCAACATGCGAAAGGATGTTCATCATCATCTTCTGCCTGTGCGTCTGACAATACCCGGAGACCTCCCCCATCATCGAATCCATCACGCCCTCGGTGTAGAGCGGGAAGAACTGCTTGAGGTAGTTGTTGTGATCGATGGTCCCCTGCGTGTAGCCCGTGAAGACGGACTCGTCCTCGCCATCGCCATCACCATCAACGCGCGTGTAGCGCCATGTCCGTTCGCAGGTCATGTCCACAAAACACAGGTCCATGGGCTGTTCGGTATGGTAGAACATCATCATGTTGCTGTGCGCCTCGTACACCCGGTCATCCCAGGGCTTCACCATGTAGCCGAGGTACTCGTAGAAAGGTGTTCCGTTGACCTTGAGGGCCCCCTCCGGGATCGGCAAAAGCGCTTGGCGGCTGTCACGCCGCACAACATCCGGCTTGTTCCAGACCGTCCAGTTGAGAAACGGCATCACGGTCCAACCGTCGCTGCGCGCGGAATGCAGCATACTGGTGAAGCTGTTGTAGTCGCCGTACTTCTCCCACTGGATCGGCTGGCAGTCGGGATGGAAATCCTCGAGGATGCCCTCCTGCCAGTGCGTGAAGTGCAAGATGTTGTCGCGTGGCAGGATGTCGAGCCAGTCCATTTCCACCTTCTCCCAGAGCCTGCCCCAGGGCGCCTTGAGCCAGTTGACAACCTTGTCGCATTCGATGGCCATGAACGGCGAACCGGCGATCTTCTCGAAAAGGCCGAACCTGTCGAGTTTCATCTTCAGGGTCGGGTACCGGTTCGTGTCGTTGAACCCATTCAGCTCCTTGTAGGCGGCAATCGACGAGCGCACCGAGTCGCGGTCCACGTGAACGACCATCGTCGGCCCGTTCCACGCGCCGCCGGGCGGGATGTAGGTGACCATCTCGTAGTCCATGAAGGCCTTGCCGGGCACATCCATGGAGGCGCCGACGCCAACGTTGGCCGGTTGGAAGATCGGTTTTTCAGCGTCATGGCGAGGGAGTATGTCGGAGCCGAAAAAACTGTCCTGGAGCGCGTAGAGGCTCATGAACCCGTCGCTGGAGTCCAAGCCGATGAAGTCCGCGAAAAGCCACGGACGCGGCTGGATGGAATAGCGCCCGCTCTCGAAGAAATCGCGCCGGAACGCCATACCCTCCTGGATCGGAAAGACGACCCGGTTGATGTTGGTGATCGCGAATGACAGCTTGCGGGGCAGTTCGACCGTGCGCACCGCGCGCGTCGTCTCGTTCGTCATGGAAGCGCACAGGCGCAGTTTGTTTGTCTGCCAGGCGTCCACCGCAATCGAGAGCCCCAGCCACTCATCCCCGTTCTCATAGCGGTAATTCAGGACCAGCGGCGATTCGCTGTAGCTGAAATGCAGGCCGGGGGTGTCCGGACTGAACCACGCCGCGTGCAGGTCGGGCGCCTCCTCGCCGACAAAGATCGCCCGCCACAGGTTCTCCCCCTCCGTACCGTGGGAAATCGTGCGGCCTGTTTCGCGATCATGAACATAGAGAAGCGCGCCATTATCCTTGCTGAATCCCGCTTCGAACGTGTCGGACGCGCCGCCCACGGGCAGTATCCGGCGCGACACCCGCGCCACCGCGTCGGCCGCCACGGGCGAATAGGTCCCGCCACCATAGTGGACGAAAAGGGCATAGTGGTACACCCGGTCATTAAGCGCCCCCTCATGGTTCCAGACATAAACGGAATTGGTCCCGAGCGCAATGTCCTCATACGACGCTCCGCCCGTCGCCGAAGCCGGCACATCATTGGTCTGCCAGCAGATGCGGAGGTTCTGTACCCCCGTTGTTTCAGAGAGGCGCCACTTGAGCTGGTTCACCTCCTTGAGCGCCCACGCATGAAGCGCTTCGACCCGCGAAGGGAAACCGCCAACCCGCAAACGATCCAGGTAGACTTTCCCCGCATTGGGCGCATTCATGACGCCGATCTCGATCTCCGTCACGTTCGTCACGCCGACGGGCATATCCCATGTCACCGGAACCCACTGCTCCTTCCGCCCCACCACGGCCACGGTGGTGGTCAGCGAGCCATTGATCGTTACGCGCAACTGCGTGCCGGTCTGCGCGGCCCAGGCCTGGAGCTCTATGTGCGAGAAACCCTGCCAATTGTATTCCCAGTCCTGGGCGCCCGTGCGGGCATAGCAGTAGTTGGTTGCCCCGGGCCAGAGCAAAACCAACGACCCCGCGCTGGCGTCGCAGGTCCGGTTGCCGCCGATCCCGCAGCGTACCGCCGAATCCTCGTTGAACCACGCCAATGACGGACCGTTGAACGAGTCCCACATCTGCGTCGCGCCCAGGCGCATGTTATCCATGTGCACATACGTCCCGTTCATCTCAGGATCGAAGTAGTATTCGAATCCGCAACTCACCTTGACCACGTTACTGAGAAAGTCAAACGGGATCGGCGGAATCTGCCATTGCTGGACACCGTCCTTTTCACCGGCCGCCACATTGCCCTGGAGGGGCCAGGTCATCTGGCGGTTCTCCCACTGGAACAACTGCCAGCCAAGGATCAGCGGCACGCGGTAGTACCCTCCCGTGGTGTTCTCGACAATCAGTCCCATCAGGGGCAACCCCAACGGCGACTCCTCCATGTAGGGATCAAAGGTAATAATTTCGTAAGGGGTCCAGTCCTCGGGCTCGGGCAGTTCGGTCTCGAAGTGCATCCAGTTAAACTGCGCGGCGGGCAGGATCGGCATCTTCACGCGCAGCGCCCGCTCGCCCTCGACGGGGTGCGCCGTGGAGAACTCCGATTCGAACGGATGCCGAGCGCCGTCGTAGTGGTCATCAAACGGCTCAAAGGGGCCGTATGAGAAATTGGTCCAGCGCCCCACCCAGTGGTGCGTATCGAACTCGTCCACCGGCGCCCAGCCCGGGCGTACCGTGATCTTCAGTTCATGCAGGTCGATGAAGCTGGCATTGGTGGACAGGGCCCGTCCGTTTACAGCAAACACGCCCGCGAATGCATGCGAGGCCGAGGGTTCATGGTAGGGACGCGTGCCGATCGTAATCGAATCCAACACCTTGTTTGTTTCCGCGACATCGACAAAGAACTCGTACATATTGAAGCTGGTGCCGCCGTCGACGATCCCGTTTGAATACACAACGCGGTTCATGTTGCTGATCACGATGGCGTCGGCGCGCATCGGATCGCCACCCGCAATGTACCAGTCGTCCGACCACCACAGACTGGTAACGACGCTCCCGTCGGTATAGTTCTGCCGGACGGAGAGCATCGTGTCGCCCTCGACGCTCGACACCAGCATCCCGATCTTCGCATAGCGGAAATTGGGGACGTCAATGATGTGCTGTACTTCGCTGACAACGGCATATGTGTCCAGCTCGATGCAGTTCTTCGCGTTGTAGGGCAACAGGCGATAACTACCGAGCCCGCTGTCACTGCCGGCCAACACACGGTTGGGCGGCAATCCGGTCGCTGTCGTGGAACCGTCATTCCACCCGTCTTCCACAAAGCACATACCGGCGGCGACTCCCTCCCCAAACCTCGATGCGGCCGAGTAGGTTTGATTCTCGTAAATCACGTCCTTGTTGGCCGCGCCGCGGAGATCGAACCGCACCGCCATCCCGCTGTCGGACGATGTGTCTTCGAGGACGATTTGGCAATCCGCTGTTACGATGCCACTCCACCCCATGAGCAACGGGAGGTCAAGGTTCACCTTGCCGGCCCGCGTGGAGCGATGAACCTCCGTCAAGGCCCCTCTTTCCAGGCCCAGCCGGAGACGCCATTCGCCCTGCACCCGGGGGATATCGAGATGCAGGAGCGGATACTGATCCACGTTCACCACCACGCCGGTGAACGTCACATGGCCCAGGCGGCCCTCCATCGGCTCGAAACGGGTATCACCCTCCACGCTCACCCGCCACGACAGGTTGCTTGAGTCAACCTGATCCGCGGGTAGTGGTTTGTAGCACTGATGGCTCCAGCCCTTTGCTGCGACCGGGGTGGCCCCGCCCGCAATGACAGCGACCCACAACATGATCGCCAGGATTATCCGTGCCGTCCCGAAAGTCCCTGCATTCAGCTCATTCTTCCCATTCATGATCTCACCTCTCATCCATGCAATCCGCACCATTCATTTGACATGCCTTATCATCAGCCACAGGCCTGTTCGAAATCTTTCTTTGCATGTATACATTATTGATAAACTTTGTCAATAGAAAGCCGTAATGTTTACGAAATATACATTGGATGTCCCGCTGATTCATGGCGCATATTGATTATTTCTTCAGGGCTGGATGCCAGGCCATATGCCCATTAACGGCAAAGACACCACATGAGCGTTCTTCGCTGTCCGGCCAGCGATGCGGATCATTGCCCACCGCCACCTTGTCCAGTTTTTGATCCGTATCTATATCCGTTAGAATTACTTCATATAGTTGAAAATGATCTACATCTTCAAGTTTTCGCTCAACGACATTGGCCCAATCCATGGCTTCAAGCAGGGGAATGTTCGATGCGCGTGATTTTCGGTACCAGTCATCCGACTCGAACCATTGCGCCACCGCTGTTCCGTCTTCATAGATCAAGGTTAAGGTAAAGCTGGTATCCCCGTGAACGGACGCCGTCAATATTCCAATTTTTGAATAGCGGCCGTTGGGTACATCAATGACATGTGTTTCGCCCGGCTCAAAAGCACTGGTCTGCAATTCGATGATATTCGGTCCATCATACGGCAACAGCATATACGCCCCCAATTCAACATCACTGCTGGGTACCATCCGGTTCCGGGGTAACCCATACGCGGTTCGGTCTTTCTGTTTAAGCCCCGTCTCCACAAAGCAATACGGGGACCCAGCGTCGCAACCAAACGCGACAGCCCTGGCTTCCTTCGCGTCTTCCAATACGACATCCTTTTCCGCACAATCAGACAAATCAAAGGCTACAACATTGATGTCCTCTTTGAATTGCAGCAAAAGGTCAACAGTTTTATCCCCCTGCCACTTCATCAACCCATACAGATTCAGCACCTTAACACCCGGACGCGACGCTTGATAGACCTCTTTCATTTCACCGCCATGCAGGCCCAGATGCGCCTTCCACATCTTGCAGGCGCCGTTGACCTGTATCTGCACAACCGGATTTCTACTGACATTCACTGGCAGTTCCGAAAACAGGATATACCCGTCAGGGAGAGATGCCTGAGCCTTATGCACTTTCCCCCCAATGTTTATGACAATATCAATGTCGTCCGCCGCATCCCTTGCCGCCCGGGCATACGGCATGCCGCAGGCCAGGCTCAATAATACAAATATTCGTATCTTCCACATTATATCAACTCGCGTTAACAGGATAGGCGGCCACAAAATCGATGAATTCCTTTAGCGGAACGGTTGCCGCGCAACAGCAGGTGTCGGCGCCCCCATAGTAAATATACAAGATGCCGTCTTTAACCACGGTACCGCATGGGAAGACCACATTTTTGACAATCCCTTCGCATTCGTAGCGTTCTGTTGGCTCCATGACAGGTTCGGGCGTCCGGGCCAATACCTTGCGGGGATTGTCCAGGTCAAGCAACATCGCGCCTACCCGATAGCTCATTGACTCATTCACCCCGTGATGCAGCAGCAACCAGCCCTTTTCTGTCTTGATGGGCGGCGCATTACCCCCGATCTTGTGCGCCTCCCAATCAAACATGGGCGATGCCAGGACTTCCGAATGTTCCCAGGTCAGGAGATCGTCAGAAAATGATATCCAGATGGATGGTTTTTCACATCCATACTCCGGGCCAACCCACGGCCCCGGACGATGCAGCATGACAAACTGATCACCCACCTTCTCGGGGAAAATGATCGCGTCCCGGTCATCCACATTCGGCGGCGTAATCGGGCCCAGGCGATGCCATGTCTTAAAATCCTTCGTCGCGGCCAACGCGGAGCGGGTGATATTGTACCGTACCGCAAAGGGGGCTTCGGGCGGCATATCCGGATTGTTCCCATTTAAGGGGAGCTGCTTCCAATAGGCGCCCGGAGGAAACATTCGCGCGGCATACGTGACGAAATAGGTATCCCCAAACCGGATAATCCGCGGATCTTCGATACATCCGCCATCAAATCCGTTTTCTGAGGGCCCGAAGACCGGCCGATCCGAGACCCGTGTGAAATGCAAACCATCCTCACTTTCCGCCAAACCCAGGTAAACCGGGTGCAAATCCGTATCCGGACCCGCCCGGTACAGCAGATAAAACTTGTCGCCATCATGCCACACACCAGGGTTACATACGGAAACAGATTCCCAGTCCGACGCGGGGATGGGGGCCAGGATCGGGTTATTCGCATATCGTTCAATTTTCATGGCATATCCTTTTTTCTGTATAAATTGACAATGTTTATCAATTCATACGAAGGTACGGCCAAGTTGTCAATAGCTGATCGCAATTTTTTATGCCAGAACAACAGGGAC
>RZZM01000416.1 GCA_009929845.1 Spartobacteria bacterium | reverse complement strand
CTGGTCCGCGCGTTTGAGGATATCCTGTGTTTCAATGTAATCGCGGTGCGGGCGTATTGTGGCGATGCCCACGGACAGTGAGAGGTCGAAGCTGCGTCCGTTCACCTGGAAGGGGTGGGCGCGAATTCGTTCCATCAGGCGAGCGGCCAGACCAGCGGCTTCCTGTTCATTGGCGTGCGGGAGGACGATGACAAATTCATCGCCTCCGTAGCGTGCGACGATATCGGAGGCCCGGGTCATCTCGGTGAGAATTTCAGAAAGCTCGATCAGCACCTTGTCCCCCGCGTCATGGCCGCTTGAATCGTTGACTTCCTTGAAGTAATCGAGGTCTGTCAGGAGAATAGACATGGGGTAGTCATAGCGTTGTGAGATGTGTTTCATGCGATTGATGACTTCTTCGAGATGACGCCGGTTGTGCAGGCCGGTCAGGGGATCGCGTATCGCCAGGTGATGGAGTTGGGTCAATGCGGTCAGGACCGAGGACAGGTGATTGGCCGCGTGGTAGAGGAAGGAAACGTCGATGGCGCCGAAGGCCTCCGGATCGTAGGCCGCCAGGGTCAGGACGCCGTGCACTTGTTTGCCGGAGATGACGGGGACCGTGGTAATGCTTTGCATTTGTTGGGCGGGGGTATCGCCATTGTGGGGGCCATCGATCTCCACCTGAAGGGCCTTCAGGTCCAGTTGCTTGCCGCTGAGCGCCTCGTAGCGGGTTATCATTTCTCGTTGAATAAATTCTACATTGTCCAGGTGAGCGGACTGGGGATGGCGGATATAGAGGATGCGTTCGTCATCTTCGATGCCCAGCACCCCGACGATGTTGCAGGCCAGCAACTCCGAGATACCCTCGCTCAAGCTGCGCAGGGCGTGCATCAGGCTTTGTGTCTTCAGGGCCGATTCCGTCAGGCGACGCAGGACATTGAGCTGGTATTGCATTCGGGAGAACATCAGGCCGCCGGCTTCGCCCAGCGAGGCCTTGCGCTCATTCATTTCATCGAGCAAATCCTTCTTGATTGCGGTGATGCGTGTTGGTTTGGAAACAAAGCGGGTCACGCCGGCCTCTTTGGCGCGGGCCACTGAACCGGCGTCCAGATAGCCGCTATAGACGACGATGCCCAGCCACGGCCAGATTTTGCGAGCCTCTTGTAGAAAGGCCAGGCCGTCCATCCCTTCCATGCAGAGATCGACCAGGGCGACATCAAAGTCTTCCTGCAACAGGCATTGCAGTCCTTCGCGCCCGTCGATGGCCGTAGTCACATACCATCCTTCGGTCTCGAAGACGCGCTGCACCAGCTCGCGCAGCGTCGTATCGTCGTCGAGAACCAGCAATCGCACGGGATACGTTGTTGCGGTGTTCGTCTGTGTGTTTTCTTGTGTATTCATGTATATACGAAACCATACCGGGTTTTGGTAAAAATGTAAGCAATACTATTGCTCATTTTTAACTGTATTGATTCGTGTGTCTGTACTATAGGGAACGGACGATGACGAAGATAGACACATTTGAATTACCCTCGGACCTGGCGGCTTACCTGGTGGACGAGGCGGATACGGAGCATATTCTCCTGCACGTCCGGCACGACAAAGCGCTTTGCCGGGGCTTCCAGCCGACCAAGGTCAATATTGGGCATTTTCGCTCACGAATCCGTAACCGTCTTGCGGGTCAGGCGCAGCTCAGCGAGGAGTTGCGCCTGCTGCTCGCCCGGGCCGGCTTCAACTATCGTTTCATTGTGGTGCTTTCCGAGCGGGCCATAGACGTGTTTTTCGACGATTTTCTGACCGCCTGTGGCCGAGAGGCGTTTTTATCGGGGTTGCTTGTGGATGACCGCGCGCCGGTCCGGAAACGCGCCATTGATTATCTGAAGCAGGAGGAGGAGCCTCGCGGCCCTTCCGCCGCCGAAGTCGCGGCCGCCCGCGCCCGTCTTTCTGAAAATCTGGCGGCCTTCCTGGCGTATACCGGGACCTTGTTTGACCGGGAAGCGCCGTTGGCCATTCCCGTCCAGAATGCCGAGTCTTCCGATGAGCTGGCCGAGGTGGAGCGGCAGGTACAGGCGTTGAACGAGGAGTTAAGCCGCAGCCGTGGCGAGGCCCGGAAGGCCCGGGCGTTGCAGAAGAAGTGCGACACCCTGGAGGCGCGCATCCGGACCCTGGAGGAGGAAAAGGCGTCCGCACAAACCGCGTTGCAGCAGGCGAGGCAGGAGATGAAGCTGGTTGAGGCGCGGGAGCAAAGTATAAGGGAAGAGAAGGCCCGTCTTGAAGAAAGCGCGGGCGAACTGATCCTCCGGGGGATTGAGGAACGGACACAGGCCCTGGTGCATACCTGGTTGCGCGAACCGTTGAAGGCCGAAGGCGCCGTGGATGACGCCCCTTCGGTGGCTGCGCTGCTGGAGATGGCCGATACCGTGCTCTCCCGGCAGGCGGAAGTCGACCGGCATACCGGAAACCTGCGGATACTCCGGGAGCAACATGCCGCGCTCACGGACGCCTGGCAGCGTGTATGCGCCGCCGCCGGGAACGCCCTGAATCCACTGCCCGATCTCAAACAGGCGCAGGAACGGCTCGAGCGAAAAATCAATGAACTGCAAGCCCTCCTGCCGTCCGCCCCCGGCGCCCCCGCTAGTGTTGCCGCCCGGCTGCTGGCCCGTATTGGCGTTTCGGCCTCTGAGGACGAAATGACCGAGATGCTTGATCTTCTGAACCGGTTTGAAGACTACGGGTTGCTTGCGCCTGTGGACCTTCAGCGCCTCCACCAGGCCCACCAGGCCCGGATGGCGCGCATGTACGCCGCCAGTTGGCCCAACGTAGTGCAAGGGCCGATCCCCAAAAACACCGTGCTCAAATTGCGCAAATTCATCTCCGAAAACCGGGCCCTGCTGTGGTTGCTTGACGGGTGCAACATACTTCTTGGCCTGGACGGGCCGTCCGGGGAGGGAGACCGTGGGTTTGCAGTTGCCCGTGAGGAACTTATTGACCGGCTTGCCGGGATGGTCAGGAATGCCGACCGCAGCCATGTGCGGATATATTTCGACAGTCCCGAGCGGATGGATGTCACGCGCGCCCCCAACGTGAAGGTAGTTTTCAGCGGGGGAGGGGAGGCGTCGCAGCGCGCCGACAACGCCGTGCTCGCATTTCTCGAGTACGCCCGCAACGAAAATGCGGACATTCCCATCTTCCTGACCACTGACGACCGTGAATTTGGCGTCCGCGCCGCCCGTTTTGGCGCTGAAATCATCCGTCTCCAGCCGTTTGCCGCCCTCCTCGTCGATGTGGCGGAAGAAAAATGAAAAAAAGCAAATTTTTTTTGAAAAGATATTGACACCGCAAGTTATACCTGTACATTCGGCGAGTCTGTAAATACAGGAAAGGTCGAAAGGACCGGACAAAAAAGATAAATAATACGCGAGGAAGGCGCATCTTACTGTCTCAAATGGTTTTTAAGTGGCAGTGGGCGGTGAGATGTTCTTTTTGTGTCTGAATGGCATTAGCCAGCGATTGGCGGCCAGCGTACTCGAGCACAGAAAGTTCAATTTTGCGTGCCCACGTAGCTCAGTTGGTAGAGCACATCCTTGGTAAGGATGAGGTAAGCGGTTCGATCCCGCTCGTGGGCTCCAGGCTGAAAGTTAAAGAAAGAGAAAAGGCACGAATTGCCGGAAATATAAATAAGGAAGAGGCTAGGAGGAAAAGCCAATGGCTAAGGATAAATTCGAAAGAACAAAACCGCACGTAAATGTCGGTACGATCGGTCATGTTGACCACGGCAAGACCACGCTGACTGCTGCTATCACGAAAGTGCAGGAGGCCAAAGGGTTGGCAAATTACATCTCGTATGATGATGTTGCCAAAGCTTCAGAATCGCAGGGTCGTCGTGACTCCACGAAGATTCTCACCATCGCAACATCGCA
>RZZM01000066.1 GCA_009929845.1 Spartobacteria bacterium | reverse complement strand
CAATACCACATACCGGATTCCGGCTCACTCCAACACCAGTATCCGCCAACAGACGTATAGGTATGGAATGACTTGTAGTATGCGATACGCGCCAGCTCGCTGTAATCCTCGTCGAAATATAAGAGCAGCGGTCCCGTGTTATGTTCGGGATAGACATCCAGGTTATTCAGTTCAGCCCACCATTCCGGGATCAGATCGCCGTCCTCGTCATCCGAGCCCTGCATGATAACCGCGGGTTTGACCGGGGTCGCGTTCGGCGGCAGGTCGATGAAGTAATTGGTGCCGCCAAAGAAGTCATCCGCGATAGGCAGGCGCGCGAAGTCGACCAACTTGGTGGAGGCGTCATCAAAGCGGTAATAGAGCCTCAGGGAGCGGCCATACGACGGCGTGTGGACATACCCGGCGGGCGCGGGGAAGAACCGCTTATGCCAGTAGGTCACATCCTCCCAGGAACGGGCGTAATCCCACACCCGGATTTCGTCTATGAACCCGTCACTCAGGCCGTCCGCCAGTGTGGGCCGGGTACCGTTAAAGTTAAAGGAAGCCAGGGTATTCTGGGCGATAAGCAGCACCCCATTGACATACACCTCAAGACTATTACGAGCCGGCGCCCAGGCATAGGCCACATGGGTCCATCCATCGATGGGCAACGGCTGGATCGAACCGAAGGCGCCGACTCCGCCGGCGTAGATATCGGGCACGGTATTGGTTCCCGAATAGATTTCCACCTTCGGCCGGTAATTTTCGTAGCCGACGCGCAGGCTGGTTTCGGCGCCGACTTGGCCCACGCTGAATATCCATCCGCTGTCATCCGCGACGGGCAGGACCCAGGCCTCCACCATCCATCCATTCGTGCCAAAGGCGAAACGGCTCGAATCCGGAATAATGACGTTATTCAACACGCTCATGTCCAGGCTCCGCGCCATGTAATTGGTACTGCTCATCGGATGCACCGGATGGGTAATGTCAAGTTTGACCTCGCGGCCATCCGGGACGCCGTCCATGTCGGTATCCTGCCGTATGGGATCGGAGCCATGCGTACGCACCTCCGTCTCGTTATCAAGCCCGTCATTATCCGAATCCCACTGCCCGTCATTCAGGACTCGTGACGGGTCGAGTGAATACGGATCATACGGATCACTGCCGATATATACCTCCCAGGCATCCGGCAGGCCATCGCCATCGGAATCCGTTGTTGTATCATAGACATATGTACCCGTGACCTGTACAAGATCGGTGCCGGTGATGGTAACCATAATCGGATCCGGGGTGGTCCAGGGGGGCACATTGGTAAAGACCACGTTGTAGGTGACCCCGGTTTCAACCGCGATGACCACGCCATTGGAGTACCACTGGTCCGTATCCACGGCCCAGACCGCGCCATTGGAGTTGACCTCGGGAGGTTCAATGAAGACCTGGAGCTGCCCGTATTGAATCGCGTTCTGGTAGGAGACATGGACGATAGTAAGGGTATCGTTACTGAGCAGAACCGGGACCGGCGCCGGCGAAGTCCACCCGTTGGTGGGGGCAAACAGAACGGTATACGCGCCGGTACTCAGGCCATCCGAAAGGATAAAGCCGCTGTTATACCACTGGCTGAAACCGGAAAGGGTCCACCGGGCGCCGAATGGCTCGTCGATGATCACCTGCAACATCGGCGGATTGCCGATGGCCCCGCCGCCGTTTGTGGTGAACGTGACATCCCCGTGCATCGTCGCGCCGTGATGCCACTTACTCCACCAGTCCGCATCGTAGGCGGTTACATAGTCTTCCATCTGGCCCCAGGTCCAGGGTTCCACCGGCAGGCCATTTGACGAGAGATTGTTTCGGCTGGTCCCTCGAACCGGCGGAACATCGGAGTAACTGGTTCCGTCATCGAAGCGATAGTAGGCCACCAGGCCGGGCGCATCGGTTCGCACCGCGCGATTGAAATTTGACTGTACATACGAAGCGCTGTTCGCGGTATTCCATATGCGCACCTCATCGATCATGCCGTTGAATCCGGCCCCCATCCGCTGGACTACCGGACCGCCTGCGAAGAGCGCGGGGGTGGGTCCGCCCAGTTCGGTGAATGCGGCATTCGTACCATTGAGCAGCAGGGTCAGGCGCCGCGCATTCCAGTCGTAACGTCCGCCAATGTGCGTCCAGGTATCGGCCGGCAGCGCGTAATTGTTGGTTGCAATCACCTCATCGCCTTCCACGGAGATAAACCGCGCATAGGGCACGTTGACGCCGGCGATACTGCCATCGCCGAGGCCCAGTTCATAATTCAACCCCATCGGCCCGACTTCACGTTCCAGGATCACGCCACCATCCGCCTCAGACGCGTCGCGTGACACCCAGGTCTCGATGGTCCAGTTGGTCAGGGCGAACCGTCGTTGAATGGGAAGGGAAACATAGTCGGCCGCCGTCCCCCCAAACACCATGGCGCGCGCATTGGTGCTGGCGGACGATGAAGGCGAGGGATCTTCATTATCGAGCAGGCCATCATCATCGGTATCAGGCAGGCGCGGATGGGCGCCCACCACCTGCTCGCTCAAATTCGGCAGGCCGTCCCCGTCAAAGTCTTCCAACGCGTCAGGGATACCATTATTATCGGAATCATCATCCCGCGGATTCGTGTCGCACCAGTACTCATAGAAGGCGTTCAAGGAATCGGAGTCGGAATCAAACGGCACTCCGTAATCCATGTTCCCGGGCAGCGTATGGTTTTCTTTATCAGGCAGGACGGGATCCCCCTGCAACCCCTGCGTCATCTGCCAGATCATGGACCATGTCTGGCCATACCAAACGGATCGGGGATCGTTTCTTGCCAGGTCGCCGCGAACAATGTGCGCGACGCCATCACAGGTGAGTTGCGCATCGAATTTACCAACGGCCCGGACAAAATGGTTATCACTCACATCATCCGGCAGCGGTATGGTACGCGCCTCGTCAAGCCACGTATCCACTTCACTGAGGCAACGCACATAGACCATGTTGCGTCCCATCTGGACATAAGGCGTCACATCAAGAAGTTGCATTTGGTTGGTCTCGTCACCCACGGCCGTGACCCGTATGCCGTTCACATACGCGATGGTGGAGGCCATGGCGGGGGTAAACAATTCCAGTTCCGCGGCGCCCGGCAGTTCATGCAGGTACACATATTTCATGAAGACGGAAAAATCGCCATCATCGCCCAGGCTGCCGTCCTTGGGCATATGCCGGACATTATCCTTGTCCTGCGCCCATCCGCTCTTATTACCGATCGAACCATAAGCGCGGAACGTCCGGAAATACTCAAACCGGGCCACTTTATTGGAATTATCCTGGAAGTACAGGAACGTCGGCCCGATATTGGAGGTGGGGTACAGGTTAAGGTTGTGCAGGTCCACCCACCAATCCGGCAAGGCATCGCCATCCTGATCGTCCGATCCCAGCAGCGAAACAGCCGGCGCCGTGACTGTGGCGTTCGCGGGGCCATGGATATAGTAGTTGGTGGCGGCGAAGAAATTATCCATTCGGGGCAGGTGGGCATAATCAACCAGGTTCGTTATGCCGTCATCAAACCGGTAATAGAGCTGAAGGCCCATACCATACGACGGGGTCTGGACGTATTCCGTCGGACTCGGGAACAACCGATTATGCCAATAGGTTACCTCCCCGGCCGTCCGGTCATAATCCCAGACACGCACATCATCGATGTACCCATCCGCGAACCCTTGAACCAGGGTGGCGGTTGATGTCGGGAAGTCCACCGACGTCAAGGTGATCTGCGCGATGAGCAGTACGCCATTGACAAATATTTCAAAACTGTTGCGCTGGGGCGCCCATACATAGGCCACATGGGACCAGTCATCAGCAGGCAACTGCTGGATCGAACCGACCGCGCCGACCCCGCCAACGGTTACCGCCGCCGTGGTATTGGTGCCGATAAATATCTCCGCTTTGGGCCGGTAATTTTCAAGTCCGGCCCGCAAACTGGAGACCACGCCGACCTGTCCCATGGCGAACAGCCACCCATCGCCGTCTGTTTGCGGATAGATCCAGCTTTCCACGGTCCATCCATTGGTTCCGAAGCTGAAGCGGTCCGCATCGTAAAGGGATATGTTGTTGATCACGCTCAGGTCCAGGCTGCGCTCGGCATAATTGGCGCTGCTCATCGGCTGGAGTGGATGGGTGATATCCACATGGACTTCATGCCCGTCCGACACGCCATCCGCGTCGGTATCTACCCGGCGCGGGTCGGTGCCATAGACCATCAGCTCATCCCGGTCGATCAGGCCGTCGCCATCGAAATCGTCATTGCCATTATTGCTCAGCTCGTACACATTGGTAATGACCGCCATATCAGTGCTGGTCAGGTTCACCGTCATCGTGGTCGATGCGGGGACCCAGGGAAGCGCCTGTAAAAATTCGACCGTATGCGAGCCGAACGGCAGGTCGGAAACGATTACGCCGGAGGCGGACCATTCGTTTGTCCCAATGCGCCACATGCCGCCGGACACGCGCGCCAGTAGCGGCTCGATAATCGCCGTCATACTGCCGCGAATGAGCACATAGCCCACCCCCAGCGTCGTGGTGCTCCCGGACGTAATAGTCACGCTGCGCGCCTCGGGTATCGTCCACCCCGCGATATCCCGGAATTCCACATAATGCTGTCCGGGCGTCAGGTCGGCCACAACAGCACCGCTGTTCTGCCATTCCCCGCCATCCACGCGCCACTGCGCGCCGGCCAGGACAGCGGCGGCTGGCGACAATTGCACCTCCAGTAAGCCGTTCTGGGTGTAGGTGACATCGACAGAGGTGAGCAAGTTATTCGACAATATGATCTGGGTGTCGTCGGGTGTGGACCACCCGGGCACGGGCAGATAGATAATGGTATCCGGTCCCGCGTCCAGCCCGTCTGTCAGAACATAGCCGTTATCATGCCAGACCCCCGAGTCGGCCAGCCGCCAACGGGCGCCTTGCGCAACCACTTCCGGCGGGAAAATCGTCACCCGCAACATGGGCGGGTTGTCCAACCGGCCCAGCCCGTTCGAGGTAAAGGAAGCATTGCCCCGCAGGGTGGCGCAATGGGTCCACTTGTCCCACCAGTCCGAACTGTAACTGGACACATAATCCTGAATCTGCCCCCATATCCACGGTTCCTGCGGCGGACCATTGGAGATAATATTGTTCGCGCTCACCCCGCGCACAGGCGTGGTGTTCGTATCATAACTGGACCCATCGTCAAATCGGTAATAAGCCACCAGGTTTTCTGTATTCATCGGGATGGTCGTCAGGTTATGCTGCTGTATCTGTTCGGCGCTTCGCACCACACTCCAGATACGCGCCTCGTCAATATACCCATGAATGCCCTCGCCCATCCGCTGGATAACCGGCCCGCCCGCATACATGGCCGGGGTCTCGGACGTCGCCGGTCCCTGGATGATATTGGTGCCGTTCACATACAGCTTCAGCTCGCGGCGGGACGCGTCATACGAGCTGGCCATATGCACCCACGCGTTGCTGACCGCCGGTCCGCCCGCGTTGGTGGTGATATCCACCCCGCTGATGGAGGTGTAGCGCACATACGGAACGTTGACCGGGGCGATCACGCCGTCGCCAAGCCCCATTTCATAATTGACGCCATTGGGTCCGACTTCGCGTTTCAGGACCACGCCCCCATCCACTTCCGCCACGTCAAGGCGTACCCAGGCTTCAATGGTCCAGTTGGTCAGCGCAAACCTGGACTGCATGGGCATTTCGGCGTAATCGCCCGGCTGCCCGGGCAGCTCAAGGGCCCGCGAATTGATGGGCGTCAACGGGCTGATGGGGTTATTGTCCCCCACGGTATCCAGGCCGTCCCGCACGCCATCATCATCCGTATCCGGCAATGCCGGGCTGGACCCGTACTGCTGTTCTTCGATATTGAGCAGTCCGTCCGAATCATAATCTTCCAGGCCGTCCGGCACACCGTTATTATCGGAATCATCATCCCGCGGATTGGTACGGCAGAAGAATTCGTAATACGCGGTCAACCCGTCCGAATCGGCATTCAGCGGCAGACCATAATCCTGATTGCCGGGCAGCACCCGGTCTTCTTTATCCCGGTACGGCGGATCCCACATGGTCTCCTCGTAGGTGGACCATGTCTGGCAATACCACACAGCGCGCGGATCATTACGGGAATGATCGCCACGGACAATCCGGGTAGCGCCATCACAGATCAGGTTGGCGTCAAATTTACCATAGACCCCTTTGAAGTGGTTACAGTTGTAGTCCGGGGCCGCCATTTCCTGTCGGCCCTCATCCAGGAAGCGGTGGTACCCGCTTTCGCAATAGATGTAGATCATATTGCGCCCGACCTTGAGGTAATTGATCACATTTATCTGTTGGTAATTATTGGTCTCATCACCCGCCAGAGTGACGCGTTCCCCGTTGATGTAGGCAACGGTCTGCGTCATGCCCGGGGTAAACAGGTTCAGTGTCGCATCCTGCGGAACCTGGCCCAGGGAGACATATTTCAAATAGGTGGAATAGAGTCCGTCCACTCCGAGCTCCTGACTCTTCGGCGCATAATACACATCATCGGTCGGATCATACCATCCGTACCCGCCGTCGAGTGAAGAACCGACCGACGAGAATGCGCGGAAGCATTTAAAGAACTCGACACGCGCGGCATAATCGTCATCCGCCACAAAGTAATTGGTGTAGACCTGCAGGTAGCCCATCTGCACATTATAGAAGCAGTCCTTGATCAGCCCGTAGATGAAGCGCGGACCGCGGCTGTAATCGGGATACTTGTCCAGGTCGTGAATTTCCGTCCACCATTCCGGCAGTCCGTCGCCATCTTCGTCATCCATGCCGATGAGCGCGACCGCCGGATTGCTGGTCGTCATGGACACGGGCCCGGCGATGAAGTAATTCGTCCCATGGAAGATACCCGCGCGGTCATCCGCCTTCGGCATATGCGCGAAATCCACCAGGTTGGTTGAATCATCATCGAAGCGATAATACATGACCAGCTTCTCCGCATAGGTAGAGATGTCGATCACCCACGGCGCAGGAACAAGCCGATTGTGCCAGTAAGAAATCTCCGTGCGTGTACGGGCGTAATCCCAGACCCGGATTTCATCAAGATAGCCATCCGCCAGGTTTTCCAGCAGCATCGCCGGGCCGTCCGCGAAATCAGGTCGGGCCTGTTTCTCCTGGGCAATCAGCAGCAAGCCGTTGATATACACCTCGAAACTGTTACGTTCCGGGGCCCAGACATAGGCCACATGCGACCACTCCCCGACCGGCAGTTGCTGGATGGTTCCGAGGGCCGGATTCGCCGTGGGCATCAGGTTGGTGCCACCGGCAACCACCATGGGCTCGGTATTGGTGCCCAGGTAGATGCGCCCGATCGGGCGGTAATTTTCGAGACCGACGCGGAAACTGGTATGGCTGCCGACCTGCCCCAGACTGAAGAGTTCCCCGTTGCCGTCCGTCTCCGGGTATATCCAGCACTCGACCGTCCATCCGTTGGTCCGCACCAGGAAACGATCTGCATCCTGTAACGCCACACTGTTACGAACACTGATATCCAGACTGCGTTCCGCGTAATTGGTAGAACTCATAGGGTGGAGCGGATGCGTCAGGTTGTGGATTTCCATCTGGTCATTCACGCCATCCTCATCCGTATCGATCCGCATAGGATCGGTCATGTAATTATTCACCTCATCCAGGTTGGACAAGCCGTCCCCATCGGAATCCCACTGCCCGTCGTTCAACTGGACACCGACGCTGCCGTTGGATGTCCACAGGGAATAGGCGTCATACGGGTCACTGCCGATATACAATTCCCATGCATTATTCAGTCCGTCATTGTCAGGATCCAGATTGCCGGTATAGGTATACTCGCCGGTGATCTCCACCGTGTTCGTTCCGCTCAGGGTGACCACGACCGGGTCCGGCGGATCCCACAGGAGCAGGTTGGTGAAGGTGACCGCATAAATCACATCAAGGTCCACGTCCACCGTGCTGCCACTTGGATGCCAGGTGTCATTGGTTACATTCCAGACCGCGCCGGCGGCCACGGCGCCAGGCGGCTCGATATTGACCTGCAGGGTGCCCCTGCCGCGGGTATAGGCAATTTCACGGTACACGGCCTCGCCGGTATTCACGGTAATATTGGTCGGCGCGGGGGGAATCCATCCCTCGTACAGGTCGGCAAACACGATACTGTAGGTGCCCGGGTCCAGGTTGATCACCGTATCACCGCTCTGCTGCCAGATCATATTGGGCTGAATACGCCACACGGCCCCCTCGGGCTGGGTGATATTGATCTGGATGCTGTTGGCCGGTCGGTACTGCGCGATGTGCAGTGTGGTGTCCCCGGACACCACCGGAACCAGATCGTTGGGCGGCGTAACCCATCCGTCGATATCGCGATAATTCACGCTGTAGGCTGCCGGCGACAGGTTATCGATGGTCTGGCCCGAGTAGCGCCAATCCATGCCATTGACCCGCCACTGCGCGCCGGTGGTCGGCCAGGTCTGCCCGTGTATCGCCTCTTCGAGGAAGGTCAACAGGACATGCAATCCGCCATTCTGCTGATAGGTGAACTCGAAGGTATTGACCACTTCGTTGGACAGGAATATCTGCTGAGCGGACGGTTCCGTCCACCCGTCAATAGACTTAAACAAGACCATATTGGTACCTGCCGTGATTCCCTGGTAAACCAGCTCGCCGCTTTCGCGCCAGAACCCGACGCCCTGTATCGCCCACTGGGCGCCGTCCGTCACGGACTCTTCCGGGTGGAGGGTAATCATGACCGATGTCGGGAACTTGACGTTCCCCGTGTTATTGGTCGTGAAACGCACATCGCCACGAATGGTGGCGCAATGGATCCACTTGTTCCACGCATCGGCCGCGTAGGTCTGCACGAAGTCCTGCACCTGGCCATGCGCCCACGGGCGCGCCGCGATCAGCGACGGCACATCGTTGTTCGCGCTGGTGCCGATCACCGGGTTGGTTTGGTAACTTGTTCCATCATCAAAGGCGTAATAGGCCACCAGCCCGATTTCCGTGCCTTCGAGTGTCTTGTCCAGGTTGTTCTGAATCTGCAGCTCCGTCCGGGCCCCGCTCCAGATGCGCACATCATCAATATTCCCGTTATACCCGTAGCCTATGCGCTGTCGCACCGAACCGCCGGCAAAGATCGCCGGCGAGCTGACCGTCTGCTCGACCTCGGCCACCATGACCCCGTTGGTAAAGAGTTTCAGCTCACGGCGAGAGGAATCGTATACCCCGGCCAGATGGACCCAGTTGGTTCCAATGCTCGACGTCATGGCCGCGCAGACCGTGTTGCTGTCAATGGACCGGTATTTCACGTACGGCATAAGGCCGTTGCTCAAGCCCAGTTCGAAATTCAGCCCGTTGGGCCCGACTTCCCGCTGGACAATCACGCCCCCATTGGAGTCACTCGCCGAGACCCAGGCCTCCAGGGTCCAGCTATCCAGTCCAAAACGCCGGTCATAGGGCATCTGCACATAGTCATTGGTGGTGCCCGGGAACGTGAGCATGTAGGAAACACCCTTGCTCATGGCATCGGACGGATCAAAGTCGGGCCCGTCATACAATCCGTCGTCATCCGTATCCGGCAGCCGCGGATGGGAGCCCCAGACCTGCTCCTGCCCATTGACCAGTCCGTCCTGATCAAGGTCTTCCAGATCATCCGGCACGCCGTTGTTGTTGGAATCCGCATCGTTGGGATTGGACAGACAAAGGAACTCATAATAGGCATTCAGACTGTCTGTATCATTATTAAACGGAATGCCATAGTCCTGATTGGCCGGCATTTGACGACCATCCTTGTCGGCGCGGCCCGCCAGGCCGAAGTCTTCCTGCCAGAGGGTGGACCAGGCATGCACATGCCACACGGCGCGCGGATCATACTTGGTCTGGTCGCCACGAACGATACGCTGCACATTATCACAGGTCAGCCGGGCGTCGAACTTGCCGTTGGCCCGCTCGAAATAACATTGCGGGAAGTCATCCGAGATACGGAACGTTCCGAGGATCGTACGGTGAATATCCACGAATTTTTCGAAGGTATTCGTGCAGCGGACGTAGATCATGTTACGCCCGACATGCAGGTGACTTTCCACCCGGATGCTCTGATATTCATCACCCGCCGTGTCGGTAGCGGTCACATACTCCCCGTTGACCCATACATGCGACCCCTCCATGCCCGGCGTAAAGATTTCCAGTTCCGCCTGCAATGGTTTACTGTCGAGGTACACATACTTAAGGAACTCGCAATGGCGGGCGTCATGCCCCAGGCCCCTGTCCACCGGGGCATAAATCTGTCCCTCAATTGGATCGGCATAGGCCACGACATTGCCGATGGAACCATAGGCGGTAAAGGAATTGAAGTAGCGCACCTTGGCCGCCTGCGCCTCCGCTCCGCTCGCGAAATGACGGAACCATTCCTCCTGGGCCCCGGCCGGCCAGTTGGTGCTGTAGTCCCCCAGGAAGGTGGGGCCGGAAACGGTTTCGGAATAGTCGTTCAGGTCGTTCAACTCCACCCACCATTCGGGCAGGATATCCCCGTCTTCATCGTCCGTGCCGATGAGACTCATCGCCCGGTTGTTCACCATGGCCGTCACGGGAATATTTTCAATGAAGTAGTCACGATTGTTGAGATAGGCAAAGTCCACAATATTACTGCTGCCGTCATCAAACCGGTAATACATCTGCATCTGATACGGGAAGGCGTACTCCGGCGCCTCAATGTAGCTTTCGTCCGGTTTGTCGGGATTCACCCACGGCGCGGGCACGAGCCGGTTCGCCCAGTAGGATATCTGCTCCCAGGAACGATCGTAGTTCCAGACGCGTACCTCGTCGATGTGTCCGTTCGTGAAGCCGTTGCAGAGCCAGGCCTGAGACGCGCCCATGCTTGGATTGGCATACGATTTCTGGGCAATCAGCAGCACGCCGTTGATAAAGACCTCCAGGCTGTTACGGTCCGGCGACCAGACAAAGGACAGGTGCGACCATTCGTTGGTCGGAACCTGCTGGATGTACCCCAGCTCGCTCAATGCGTCCATCGGCAGGTTGGTGCCGCCCGCCACGATCAGCGGCGCGGTATTGGTGGCCTGGTAGATTTCCACCAGCGGCCGGTAATCCTCGAGGCCGGTACGAATCGCCGATCCCGCGCCGACTTCTCCCATGGTGAAAAATTCCCCATCGCCGTCGGACCCCGGCCAGAACCAGCATTCCACACTCCACCCGTTGGTCGCGAAATTAAAGCGGTCAGGATCGATGGACGGCGGAAGCGGAATCGCATACCCATTGGTCGCGATACTGAGGTCGAGGCTGCGCTCCCAGTAGTTGGTGCTGCTCATCGGATGAAGCGGATGGGTCTGGTCCACCTTCACTTCGTTGTAATCGATGACCCCGTCGCCATCTGTATCAGGATTCCCCGGGTCGGTGTTATACTCCTCGACCTCTTCCCTGTTGGAGAGACCGTCCCCGTCGAAGTCGCCCAGTTCACTGTAATACTGGACCTGCAGGTATTCGATTTCTTCACCGATCTCCACCTCCATCGACGCCGGGGTGAACCAGTCAGACACCTGCCCGAACTCAAGCGTATAGGTCCCGGGCACCACCAGGTTCGTTTCGGCGCTGTCGTACCACGCGCCGCCCAGCACGCGCCAGGTGGCGCCGCTGGCCACAACCTCCGCGGGCAGCAGTTCGACACAGATGCCCCCGACACGGATGTAGCGCCCTGTGGTAAGCGTAACCATATCATTGGTCAAATGGACCGCGATGGGATCCGGCGCGATCCAGCCTTCCGAGGACAGGTCGGTGAATGTCACGATGTTTGTTCCCAGCGGCAAACCGCCAATCAGCGCGCCACTGTTGGTACAGACAGAATCAACGCACCACAAGGCGCCGGTTGCGCGGGCGCCCGGCGGCTCGATGAATACACGCAACGTCCCCAGGACCGGCTCATAGTTCGCGTTGAGCACCGCTGTGTGGCCCGCCTGCAAAGGTGTGTTTGTGGTTGCGGGCGCCGTCCACCGGTCAATGGACCTGAAATACACGGCCAGATTGGTAACCGGGACCAGGTTGTGCAGCGTAGCGCCGCTTTCCTGCCAGTTCGCCGCGTCGATGCTCCACATCGCGCCTTCATCCACCGCCTGGGAAGGGCTCAGATTGACGCTCAAACTTGCCGCCGGCTCGAACTGCCCGATGAACAGCGTCGACTCGCCCGCCACCACCATGATGTTGGTCTCTGCCGGACTCAACCACCCGTCGATGCTGTTGAACTCAATCACATAGCTCCCCGGTTCCACGTTCTCCTCCGACTCTCCGTTGAAATGCCAGGGCCGTCCCTGCACCCGCCACTGCGCGTTCGAGACCGGCCACTGCAGCCCGTGACTTGCTTCGTCAATAAACGTCAGTTCAACATGGACCGATCCGTTTTGCACATAGGTTTCCGTTATACTGGTGATGGTGCCGTTGGTCAATGAGACCACCCGGTTCGACGGCGTCGTCCAGCCGTCCACGGCCTTGTAGAGGATGGTATGATTGCCTTCACTGAGGCCTTCATAGATCGTTACGCCACTCTCGCGCCACGAGCCCAGCCCCAGGAGCGCCCATAGGGCGCCGCCGTCCACCGCCGCCGTCGGCTCAATGTTTACGCGCAGGGACGGTGGGACAACCAGCGCGCCGTCGCCATCCGCGCTGAAGGCCACATTCCCGTGCAGCGAGGCCGCATGGATCCACTTGTTCCACCAGTCCGTGGAATAGGCCCGTACGAAGTCCTGCACCTGACCCCAGGTCCATGGCATATAGGCGATCAGCGCGTTTGTGGAATCGTTATTCGCGCTGGTGCCGATCAACGGACTGGCCTGGAAGCTGGTGTCGTCGTCAAAACGATAGTAGGCGATCAACGCCGACTCATCGCCGGTCAGGATGTCCTCCATGTTCTGGGCAATCTGCGCTTCAGAACGGGCCATGGCCCAAATACGCACATCATCCACGGAACCTTGCAGCCCCGGCCCCACGCGCTGCACGATCGGACCGCCTGCATACAGCGCCGGAGAATTCAAATCGGTGGCGACATGCACCAGGGCGCCATTGGTATAAAGGCTCAACTCGCGCCGTGAACTGTCATAGGTGCCCGCCAGATGAATCCATGTGGCATCAACGGCCGTATCGTTGGTGGCAATCACCTCGTTGCCGTCCGTGGAGATGTACCGGACATAAGGACGGTTGGCGGCGTCGAGGCCCAGTTCATAATTCAACCCGACCGGACCGACCTGGCGCTGAATGATCACGCCGCCATCGGCTTCACCAGCCGCCCGGCGCACCCAGGCTTCCACCGACCAGTTGGTCAGGGCAAAACGGCGCTGCAGCGGGAACTCAGCATAATCCGCGGCGGTCCCGCCCAATGCCAGCGACCGCGAGGTCGAGGGATTCAGCGCGCTGGCCGGATCGTTATCGCCCACGGCATCGGCGCCGTCACGCAGGCTGTCATCATCGGTATCCGGCAACAACGGGTGTGACCGGCGCTGCTGCTCCTCCAGGTTCAGCAGACCGTCATTGTCCATGTCTTCCAGCCCGTCAGGAATACCGTTGTTATCCGAGTCGTCATCCCGCGGATTCGTTCCGCATAGGTACTCGTAGAAGGCGTTCAGGTTGTCCGTATCGGCATTGAAGGGCAAGCCGAATTCCTGGTTGCCGGGCAGGAACCTGTTTTCCCGGTCCGGGACCAGCGGATCATACATCAGCCCGTGCTGAATATGCCAGAGCATGGACCAGGTCTGCACGTTCCATACCGCCCGCGGATCCCCTACGGACGTATCGCCACGCACAATGTGATAGACCCCGTCGCAGGCCAGGCTGGCGTCAAACTTACCGATGGCCCGCTCGTACTTATTGTCGTTGCCGGTCGGCGGCGCCGGTTGCGTGCGGGCCTCGTCCAGCCAGACATCAATGGCGCTCTCGCAACGCACATAAATCATATTGCGGCCGGTACGCAGACGTCCCGCCAGATCAATACTCTGAAGCGGGTTGCCCTCGTCGCCGGTGGCGGTAACCCTTTCCCCGTTCACATAGGCCTCGGCGGTTTGCATGCCCGGTGTGAACAGGCGCAAGGTGGCCACGTTCGGGGTATTGTGCAAATACACATACTTCATATAAGCCGAATATCGTCCATCCGCCCCCAGGCCGCGGTCCTTCGGATAGTAGAACATATTGTCATACTCCTGGGCCCAGCCGCTTTCATAGCCGATGGAACTGTAGGCGCGGAAGGTCCGGAAGTATTCGATGCGGGCGATGTAATTGGAATCCTTATCAAAGTAGATCACCGTCGGCCCGTTATTGGTCATGGGATACACATCCAGGTTGAAGAGCTTGGCCCACCAGTCCGGCAGCAGATCGCCGTCTTCATCGTCGCTGCCCAGCAGGGATACCGCCTGGTTCGTCGTGATGAAACTGTTCGCGCCGGGGATGAAGTAATCCGCGTTATTCAGGAATGCAAAGTCCACCAGGTTGGTGCCGCCGTCATCAAAACGATAGTACAATTTCAACGGGATGCCGTACACCGGCGTCTGCACATATCCCTCCGGCGCCGGATAGATACGCTGGCTCCAGTAATCCAGGTCCTGCCACGACCGGTCGTAGTTCCAGAAACGGATATCGTCCAGATAGCCATCCGAAAAGCCGACGCCCATCCGCCCCACACCTGAAGAGAAATCCGGCGTGGCCTTGGTCTGCTGTGCAATCAGCAAGACCCCATTGACATAAACCTCCAGGCTGTTGCGAGCGGGCGACCAGACATAGGCCAAATGCGACCACTCATCCGGAGGCAGTTGCTGTATGGAGCCGGTCGCATTGGTTCCGCCGGCCTGCACCAGCACTTCTAAGCCCGAGCGAATCTCCACCTTCGGGCGGAAGTCTTCCAGCCCTACCCAGAACTGGTGCCCGCCGGTCTCACTGAACAGGCTGAAGTTTGTCCCGCTGCCATCCGTTTGCGGATACATCCAGCATTCGACCGTCCAACCGTTGGTTCCAACATGCAACCGGTCCGGCAGCGGAATGTTCAAGCCGTTGGGACTGATCGCGGAAAGCATCAGGCTGCGTTCCTGGTAGTTGGTGCTGCTCATCGGGTGCAACGGATGGGTGATATCAAAGCGTACTTCCGTCCCGTCCGGCACACCATCGCCGTCTGTATCCGGCGATTTGGGATCCGTCTTGTACAAGTTGGATTCATCGGCATTGCTCAGGCCGTCCTGGTCGTAGTCCTCCGCGCCATCCGGGATGCCGTTGTTGTTGGTGTCCTCATCATGCGGATTCATGTCCAGATAATATTCATCCCGGTTGATTACGCCATCTTCGTCCGGGTCGGCGTTCGGGTCGGCATCCCCGCCAAAGAACAGTTCTTCCCACCAGTCCGGTATGCCATCTTCATCAATATCCACCTCGGCGTCCGCATGGTATTCAACGGTAGAGAAGGTGACGCCGGAAATGGCATAATCCCAATCCAGCCTGTGCTCAAAATCTTCCGCCGTGACCCCACCGTCATCAAACAGGTATTCCACCTTGAACAGGTCGCTGAGAATGTCCGCAAAGGCCTGCTCCAGCTCCTCGTCAGTCGGGGCGTCGTAATACGTCCCGCCGGTCAGCGTAGAGAGTCGTTGTAACTGCGAAGGATCATCAATCTGGAAGCCGATGGTGTTGATGGTGATGCCCAGGGCCGCAGACTGCTGGATCAACGCGTCGGAGGGTTCGGTGCCCTCATTGGGATACCCGTCCGAAATGAAGATTTCAATATGCCGGTCCATGTCGGAATGATTACGCACCATGTCCGCGCCCGCGATCACCGCGTTGCTGTAATCCGTTCCGCCAAACGCGTAGAGCTGGTCCACCTTGCGCTTGAGGTCAAGCTTGTAGGTCGAGAAGCCTTCGGTTAGGTCTGTCGCGACCGATTCAAAACCGATCAGCGCAATCGGCACGCCGTCGGGGATAACGTCGATGGCCTTCTTGGCCGCATTCTTGAGCTGTTCAAGGCGTTCTCCGATCATGCTGCCGGATTGATCCATGACAAAGACCACATCCACGGGCTGCGGATTGCCAACCGACACACTGTCGATGTATCCGTAGAGGCCGGCATCGCCGATCGTCACCTGCCCTTTGCCCCGCGCGCACCCGACCGCCACCATCTGTGCCTGAAACAGCACACCGTCCACCCCCAGCGAGAGGGTATTGTTGGTCGGGATTAATTTCGCGTCCAGGTGCGTCCATGTGTCCTGCGCGATGGCGTTACTGGCGCCCGCGTAGTACCGGGTCCCGGCGGGGGTGGTGTACTCCACCACGGGTACGTTGTTGACGACGCGCAGGCAGAAGTTGGTCTGCCCGCTGTCCGTACGCCGACAAATCAGGTTGCCCGTCGAGGTCGCATTGGTCAGCATGACGTAGCAGTCAATGGCCCAGCTCGGGCGGTCCAGGTACGTGCCGTCGGGATCCGGGATGGTCAGCGCCGCGCCGTTCAACACCATGCTGCGCGGGACCAGCGGGCTGCGTGAGTATCTCGGACTCGTTATCATGCGTCCCCCGCAAATCACATACGGGTTGAGTTCGTCACCGTCCGTGAAGGTATCGTCATCCGTGTCAGGATCGCCGGGATGCGTGAAATACACGTTGGCCTCTTCAGCATTGGTCAACCCATCCATATCTGAATCCTTCAACCCATCATTTTCGCCGGTATCACCTGTATCCCAGTCAAAAGGATCCGTTCCCGCATAATATTCGTTCAGATTATTGAGGTTGTCATTATCCGGATCACCGTAAGGGTCAGCGCCCGTAGGGCTTCCGAAATATTCCATTTCCCACCAGTCAGGAATACCGTCGCCATCGGTGTCTGATTCCGTACTCGGCAATGCCAAGGGCAACGGTGTTGTATCCACGGCCCCCAGTGTATCCATCACAGAGTTTGTCGGCTTAACGCCCATGGATATCCCCGCGAGCACGGGAACACCGGCTAATGTGATTTTGAAACTACTGTTGGTGCCCGGATTCATCACCTCCATTGTAGACCCGACACCCCATGCGCCTGTGGTGGAATTTGTCCATGCGCCAGATGGCAGCAGATCCCACAAGGCCATACTGGTCAATGATACCGTGCTGGTATCCATGACCGTGTTAAAATTCAAATATATTTCATCACCCGCATTATACGTGTCGCTTTGATCCGTGTCCTTCCATGTCACGGATTCCAACATAGGGTTGGTCGGCACGACCAGCACCGTGGTCGAAATGGATTCGGCGCCCAGCGTGGCGGTGATTTCCGCGGAGCCCTGCGCCAGGCCGGTCAGGTCAAACGGCGCGGTCGCCGAGTCCGCGCTGAAGATAATCGACGCGGGGGCCACGGTGAATACCCCGGTATCCCCGCTGGCCAGGGTCACCGCCAGCGCGGCCTGCGCTTGTTCCGGTACCCGTTGCAGGCCACCCGCAACCGTATCACCCACATGCATGACAAACGGGGCGCTCAGGAAACTCAATGTCGGCATCAGCACAGGCACAGAAACCGTCCCCGGATTGTATCCGGTGGCCGAGGCTTCAATCGTGACGCCCGCGGAGGGCAGGACGCCG
>RZZM01000415.1 GCA_009929845.1 Spartobacteria bacterium | reverse complement strand
GGGCGGGGCGAGGCATCTATCATTCTGCGGCCAACGGTCGAGGTAAGGAGTTTTGGAGAACGCAGTCGGGAAAAAAGGGGTGGTGGTGGGGGATGGATTCGAACCATCGAACTCAGAGAGGGCAGATTTACAGTCTGCTGCGGTTAGCCACTTCGCTACCCCACCACACGGGGTTTTTTGCAAGCCAATATACCTCATCCTGCCTCATTCAGCAAGATGAGGGTGGATTCTAAGGATTCCGGGCGGTTTGTCTACCTTCTTTCCTTGAAAAATGTCAAAAAAATCATTTTTTCTTGTTTTTGGGCTTATTTTTACCGTTTTTTGCCGGTTCAGGGGCCGTATCCGGGGCCTTTTCAGGGGTTGTTTCCTTGATCGGCTTGCGGATGGCCTTGATGGCGGCGGGCAGTTTTACGGGTTTCATGATGATACCCGCCAGCGGGGGAACGGTCAGGAGGATGGATTGTTCCTGGTCCTGCCACGGGATCGGGTCGGCGGGCACCTCGACGTTGCCGAGGTTGCTGCCGCCGTAATACTCGGAGTCGCTGTTGAATATCTGCTCGTACATGCGTTTGAGCGGCACGCCGACCCGGTAGCCTTCGCGGGGGACCGGGGTGAAATTGAAGACGCAAATGACGGAATCTTCGGGTTGTTCCGCCCTGCGGACGAAGCTGATGACGCTCTGGTCGGCGTCATGGAAATCAATCCACTGGAAACCTTCCCAGTTGAAATCTACTTCATAGAGGGCGGGATTTTCAAGGTACACTTTGTTGAGGTCCTGCACGCACTGTTTGAGTTTGCGATGCGCGTCGTGCTGCAGTAAATCCCATTGCAGGCTATGGTGGCAGTCCCATTCGTTCCATTGTCCGATTTCATCGCCCATAAAGAGCAGTTTCTTTCCGGGGTGGGCATACATATAGGTATAGAGGCAGCGCAGGTTGGCGAATTTCTGCCACAGGTCGCCCGGCATCTTGTCGAGCATCGAGCGCTTCCCGTGCACGACTTCGTCGTGCGAGAATGGCAGGATGAAGTTTTCCGTAAAGGCGTACAACAGAGAAAAGGTGATGCTGTTGTGATGGTATTTCCTGAAGACAGCTTCTTTCTCGATATACTCAAGCATGTCGTTCATCCAGCCCATGTTCCATTTCAAATCGAAGCCCAATCCGCCCAGGTAGGTGGGGCGCGAAACCATCGGCCAGGCGGTGGATTCTTCGGCGAAGGTCAGGAAGCCGGGGAATTCCTGGTGGACGAGTTCATTGAATTTCTTGAGGAAGCTGACCGCCTCGAGGTTCTCGTTGCCGCCGTACTCGTTGGGAATCCATTGGCCCTCTTCGCGGGAGTAGTTCAGGTACAGCATGCTGGCTACGGCGTCTACGCGTATGCCGTCGATGTGATAGACCTCGGCCCAGAAGATGGCGCTGGAAAGCAGGAACGCGCGCACCTCGTTGCGGCCATAGTTGAAAATCAGCGTGCCCCAGTCCATGTGTTCGCCCTTGCGCGGGTCGGCATGTTCGTAGAGGTGGGTGCCGTCAAAATAGCCCAGGCCGTGGCCGTCCTTGGGGAAATGCGCCGGGACCCAGTCGAGGATCACGCCGATGTCGTATCGATGGCACTCGTCGATGAAGAACTTCAGGTCATCGGGTGTGCCGAAACGGGAGGTTGGCGCAAAATACCCGATCGACTGATAGCCCCAGGAGCCGTCAAACGGATGTTCAGTGACAGGCATCAGTTCGATGTGCGTGAAGCCCATCTCCTTGACGTAGGGCACCAGTTGTTCGGCCATTTCCCGGTAGGTGAGCCAGCGGTTGTTTTCCTCGGGAACGCGCCGCCAGGAGCCGAGATGCGCTTCGTAGACGCTGATGGGCTTCTTGAGCCAGTCGGTGTCGGCGCGCTTCTTCAGCCAGGCGCCATCCTGCCAGGTGTAGCCGGTGGGGTCCCATACCTGCGAAGCGGTTTGCGGCCGGATTTCCGCGGCAAACGCATAGGGGTCCGCTTTCTGCATGATGAAATCGCATGGGCCTTTGACCTCAAATTTGTACAGATCGCCGGTTTGCAAGCCGGGGACAAACAGGCTCCACAATCCGCTGTCATCCCGCTTCTGCATCGGGGTGTGCAGCCCGGACCAGCGATTGAAGGCGCCGGTGATGCTCACGCGGAGGGCATTGGGCGCCCAGATACAGAAGTTGACGCCGGAGACGCCTTCGCGTGTTTCCAGATGCGCGCCCATGAAGGAGTAGCTGCGGTATCCCGTACCCTCGGCAAAGACGTGGGCATCGAAATCCGGGATGGAGGGCTTGAAGCGGTAGGGGTCGTCGGTTTCCCATTCATGGCCCTTGTCGTCGGTCATCCGCAGGCGATACGCAAAAGGTTTGGCCTGCGCGATGCGTGTCTCGAAGAGTCCGGCCTCATGCACCTGGCGCATGGGATGGGGAATGCCCGACGGTTTTTCGATGGCCACCACCGCCTGCGCAAACGGCTGGAAGGTGCGGATGATCACGTCGTCCCCGTCTTCCCCGCAAGTGTGGATGCCCAGTATCTCAAACGGCGTGGCATTATTGCCGTAAATCAGCGTGTCGATGGCGTGTTTCAACATATCCTGTGCCATGGCGCGTATCTCCTCATCCATTGTATATGGTTACCAATACAAAAACCTATTTTTTAAACTCCCCCCATTCTACCCGCCTCCTTCTGCTTTATATATAACTATCTGAAAGATTTTTTGGTCCCCTTCCTGATCGTCACAACTGATTGAATACCGAAAAGACCTGGTAAACCCAACCCACCCATGGTTGCCCCTGATTACAAATCATCCACCTGCGTCTATAACAAATCAATTGTTCCATCCACCTGCGGACATCAGTTGCTGTTATCGAGTGAGAATTCCATAAATTTCTTGAAAAGAACGCAGAACATGCGCGGCTCGCCGTGCGAGGCAGGCTGTTATCTGTACAACGAGCCTCTTCCCTCGAAGGAATTTTGCGCTGTGCTGATAGTCGTTGCACATGCCGAACAGCCTCCGGACGGATAAGAAAACCGACGGATTTCATCACGGTCATAACCCGTCGAAACGGTGCGCTGTGCGTCAGCCTGGCCGTTTGTTGTACAGGCTTCAGCCTGCCGCGCACGGCGAGCCACATGCGGCGTCGCACACACGCGCAACAGCGTAAAAACGCCAAAAATCCGTCAAAAATGGCTAAAATGGTCGTTTTTTCGGTTTTTAGGCTCAAAATGGTCATTTTTAGCAAATTTTTCGGCTTTTTTCACTCAAAATCTGTATTCTGGAGGAAACGCCGGGCGAGGGGGAGTTTGGCTTCGAGGTAGGCGCGGATATTGGGGTTGCGGGTCCGGTTGAAGCCGAAGAGGCAGGCGGCCTGGCGGGGTTCGATGTGTATCGTTGCGTCGGCGAGCCGTTGTTCCAGGGCGGGTTCATCAAGGCCGTAGATGGGGTGTTCGTAGCGGATGTCGTACGCGGCGGCAAAGGCGGCGGTGATTTCAATGAACTCGGGGGTCTGCTCCGGATAGTAGTCCTGGCCGGCGCGGAAGCCGTCGGCGATGATGCCGATGTGGTGCGCCCGGCTGTAGGCGATGGCCAGCGTCAGCATGGCCAGTTTGCAGCCCACACAAATCAGGTGGCCGAATCGGCGGATATCGTCTTCGAGAGAGGCCACCGCGATTTCATGGAACAGCTCGACCGAGGAGGCGCTTTGTCGCCGACAGATGCCGGGGAAAAGGTCCGAAAGCGCCGTGGCGGTTTGTTCGGACAGCTCCAGGTGGCGTTCGGCCCCGTTGTCAAAGGTATACAGGATGACCGGACACTGACGCATGAGGTAATAAGCGGCCGCGGCCAGGCTGTCGCGGCCGCCGGAAAAAAGGACGAGTACCGCGGGATTGTTCGGGGTGTCGGTTCG
>RZZM01000414.1 GCA_009929845.1 Spartobacteria bacterium | reverse complement strand
GGCCGAACAAAGCGCCCGCGAAAAATTCAAGGTCAAGCTCCATGACATCCTGTTGGAAAAGATGGACCTCAAGGGTCTCGACAGCTCGCACGGGACGGAACTGATCGAGCTGACCACCCAGGCCAGGGCGTATATCCGTGAACTCATGCGGGATCACCAGGAGGAGGTGAAACCGTTCGGCGATCCCGAGGCGCTTTATCAGGAAATCATCGACGATATCCTCGGGTATGGACCCATTGCGGACCTCCTGCGCGATAAAGAGGTCTCCGAAATCATGTGCGTGGGCGGCAGCAAGGTGTATGTCGAGCGCAAGGGGAAGCTCACCCGCACCGACAAGCATTTTGCCGGGGACAGCCAGTTGCGCGCGGTCATCGAACGTATTGTGGGACCGTTGGGGCGCCGTATCGATGAAAGCTCGCCTATTGTGGATGCCCGCCTGCCGGACGGCTCGCGTGTCAACGCCATCATTCATCCCATTGCCCTGGACGGCCCCTCGCTGAATATTCGCAAGTTTCCGGACAAGCCCATGAAAATCGAGGACCTGATCGAGTTTGGTTCGCTGACCAAAGGCATGGGCGATTTTCTGGAAGTGGCGGTCAAACACCGCAAGAATATCATTATCGCGGGGGGCACCGGTTCGGGAAAGACCACCCTGCTGGATGTGGTCTCTTCCTTTATTCCTTCCAATGAACGCATTGTCACGATCGAGGATTCCGCGGAGCTGCGCATGGAGCAGGACCATGTGGTCCGGTTGGAATCACGGCCGGCCAATATCGAGGGCAAGGGATTGATCGCCATCCGCGACCTGGTAAAAAATGCGCTGCGCATGAGGCCGGACCGCATCATTGTCGGTGAGTGCCGGGGCAGCGAAGCGCTTGATATGCTGCAGGCCATGAACACGGGGCACGACGGGTCCCTGACCACGTTGCACGCCAATTCGCCCTACGACGCCATCTCGCGCCTCGAAACCATGGTCCTGATGGCCGGCATGGAACTGCCGCTGCGCGCCATCCGCAGCCAGATCGGCTCGGCGGTCCATATCATCTGCCACCAGGCCCGCCTGAGTGACGGCGCCCGCAAGATTATGCACATTTCCGAAGTGAGCATGGATACCGACGATGATGACGGCGAAATCCATTTGCAGGATATCTTTATTTTTGTGCAGACGGACATCGACAAGGACGGGAAGGTCATCGGGTATTATCGTCCCACGGGGATGATCCCGGCCTTCATCAGCGACATGCGCGAGCATGGACAGAACGTGGATATGGCCATGTTCGTCATCGAGAATTAACAGAAAGCTATGGAACTTTTAGTCATATTGATACTGTCATTTTTTTCACTGGTGATGATCATTTATTTTGCCATCACCGGCATCGGCGGTTCGATGTCCTCCTACGAGGAAAACTACCTCAAGCGCACCGAGGCGGCCTTGAACGATCTGTACATGATCCTGCCGCCTGACCGTATTTTCATGTTCAAGTTGATTTTTTCGCTGGTGGTCGGGTTTGTGACCTACCTCTACACAAAACACTTTCCGAAGCCCGTGCCCTATATTGCCACCGTAGTCGGCGCGCTCGTGGGCCTCTTTATCCCGGACATCATCCTGCATCTGATGCTGCAAAAGCGGCGCAAGAAATTCAACCAGCAGATGATCGAAGTGATGAACACGATTACCAACGGACTGCGCAGCGGGTTTTCATTCCTTCAGGCCTTGCAGCTTGCCGCGGAACGCTTGCCGAGTCCGGCGGGCCAGGAGTTCCGCCTTACCATGCGCGAGGTGCAACTGGGCGTCAATATCGAGGACGCGCTCGATAACATGGACCTGCGGCTGGATGATGAGGACTTGCGCATCATGATTATGGCCACGCGCCTGACTATGCAGACCGGCGGCGACCTGCCGCACGTCTACAACCAGATGACGCAGACCATCAGCGAGCGAAACCGGATCGAAGGCAAAATCCGCTCCCTGACCGCGCAGGGCAAGATGCAGGCCACCATTGTCGGGCTGATTCCGCCCGCCATGTTCCTGATCGTAAAAAAGGTCAATCCCGACATCATGAAGTATATGTATACCACCCTGGAGGGCTGGATCATCATTGCGATTATTATCGCCCTGGACATTATCGGTTATTTTCTGATTCGTAAAATTATCACCATCAAGTTCTAGTATGATTGAAACGCTATATGAATGGTTGGCCATCGCGCTGTTGTGCGGCGCGGTCTACCTGTTTGTCTACTCGCTGATTCGGGCGGAGGCTGGCAGCTACCTTTCCGTGTACATGTTGTACCGGACCCGGCGCACCGGATTCAAGCTGGTCATGACGCCCATTCTGGCGCAGGTGACCAGGCTGCACCAGCGGCTGCTGGGAAAGGATAATCACTATGTGAAAAGCCTGGAAAACAAGCTGCGACGCTCCGGTCTGATTTCCATATACAGCGCGGACGAAATGTTCTCCTGGCAATTGCTGGCGGCTACGCTGGCCATGCTCGGTGTCGGTCTTTTGCTGTGGCTCGCGCCCCGGCAGGATAATACCAACGCGGCCACCATCCTTGCCCTGGTGCTCGTCAGCGGCGTTACCGCCTTTGTTCTGCCGGTCCTGCCGATCAGCAATGTCATCTCGCGCCGACAGATGGCCATTATGCGGGACTGGCCGTATTTTATGGACCTGCTGACACTGGCCATGGAAAGCGGAATGGATATGACCATCGCGATTACCCGCATTATTTCGTCGTCTCACCTGACCCCATTGATGGAGGAATTGCAAATCATGATGAACGAGGTGCGCCTGGGCGCGCAACGCACCGACGCCCTGCGCAACATGGCGCGCCGCATCGACACCCCGTCCATCACGTCCATCATCAACATGATGATCCAGGCCGAGCAGTTGGGCACCGAAATCGGCCCCCTGCTGCGGGCGCAGGCCAAGGAGTTTCGTGAACGACGCGCCGCCCGCGTGGAAAAGATCGCGATGGAATCTTCCGTTAAAATGATGGGCCCATTACTGGGGTGTATCTTCCCGGCCATTCTCCTGATCCTGCTGGGACCTATTCTTATTCAATATTTTCAAACGAGGTAAACGCATGCAATTGAAACGTATCAGCACAGGCGAGGTTATCTTCAGCAGGCTGGAGATTGCCGATACGTTTGTCAAACGCCTGACCGGACTGCTGCGCCATACCGGCCTCGCGCCGGAGGCCGCCATGTTTTTTCCGGACTGCCGTTCTATTCATACCTTTTTTATGCGCTTTTCCATAGATGTCGCGTTTCTTTCACGCGATTACACCATTGTTGAAATACACCCGGATGTCGGTCCGGAACGTATCGTGTCCTGCCGCGACCGCGCAGGATGTCACGTACTTGAAGCCAATGCAATGAGCATGGCAGGAACCCTTGAAATCAATGAAACACTTCAAATTACTGATTAATAGTGCATGTTGTCTGCTGGTCGCCTGCGGGTGCCACAAGGCGGCAACGCCGAAGGAGGCCAGTGAGGCCGAATACAACAACGGCGATTACCACATCCGCTTCACCTATCCGGCGGCATGGCATCTGATGGAAGATAACGATCAGGACAGCCTTCATGTCACGCTCACTGCGAAGGCCTATTCCATCGAGATATACAGCCGCAAGAGCCTGGATTTGATGTTCGGGACGATGGAGGACAACTTTAACAATTTCATGGAGTTCGAGTCGCAGTCCAGCGCATCGTACGTCTTCACCGGCACGAAACCGTCCGTGTTGACCAATCTGCCGGGCTATGAATTCAGTTTCACTATGAAGCAACAGCAACTGGAAGGCGTCGGGTTTTATACGACCAAGTTTAACTACAACTATGCGGTCCTCTTCCAGAGTGACCGCATCACGGACCAGCTCTATCACCAGATGCTGGCGTTTGTCACCAATATGGCCCTGACCCCGCCGGAC
>RZZM01000413.1 GCA_009929845.1 Spartobacteria bacterium | reverse complement strand
TTGCGGATAACCGGGTCTATTTCAATGCATTGCCGGTTACGATTGAAGCCATACGTTAGCTTCGCGATCCTTTCACAAAACGCTTGAATTCGGGAGGCCGGCAAAGTAGCTTTTCGGGGCATATGGGCGCCGCGGTTAAGCGGCGTGCCGGTGAGAGATGGAAAGAGACGCATGGCGAAGCGACAGAAAATTGTAACAGGAATTGGCGATGACGGGCAGACGACACTGGCGAGCGGTGAGCGGATTTCGAAGGATGCGCCCTGTCTGAATGCGTGTGGCGATGTGGATGAGTTGACCAGTCAACTCGGGTTGGCGCGCTGTCACGTGAAGCATGAGGAAACGCACCGGGCTATTTTAACGATTCAGATGAGCCTGTTTGACCTGGCCGCGGAACTGGTGACCGCGCCGGGCAAGACCCTGACCGGGGTGAAGCCCATCGACGAGGAGCGGGTGGCCATCCTGACCGAGCGCTGCCATGAACTGGAGTCGGAATTGACCCTGCCGGACGGGTTTATTGTGCCCAGCGACAACCTGGCGTCGGCCCACCTTGACTGCGCGCGGGCCACGGCCCGAAGGTGCGAACGGAAAATGGTGGGGCTCTTTCGGGAGAAACTGCTCAAAAACAAGTATGCGGTCATCTGGATGAACCGGTTGTCGGATTATCTTTGGCTGCTGGCCCGCTTTGAGGAACAGTAAAGGCTGCGCCATGTCTGCGCCGTCTTTACAGATCGCTGAAGACTCAGCCGTTTTGCATCATGTCCCGTTGAGCCGGGTAACCACGTTTCAACTGGGCGGGCCGGCCCGGGAACTTGTCACTGTCGCCGCCCCGGAGGCGTTGTGGCGGAGTGTTCATGATGTGCTGTCCCGCGGCGAGCCGTTTGTGGTGATTGGCGGCGGTTCGAATATTGTCTGCTCGGATGAAGGGCTGCCCTGCAGGGTGATTCGTTATGTGTCGGACCGGGTGGAGATGGCGGAGGAAAACGGGGCCTGGTGTGTGGCGGGCAGCGTCGGCCTTGACCGAATTGTCGAGCGGTGTGTCGCAGACGGGATAGGGGGCCTGACCTTTGCTTCCGGGATCCCGGGCACCCTGGGCGGCGCGGTGGCCGGGAACGCCGGGGCCTTTGGGGCACAGATAGGCGATTGTGTGGCGCAGGTGGAACTGATTGATCCGGCTACCGGCGGCGTGCGGGTCTGTTCCCGGGAGGAGATGGCTTTCGCGTACCGCTATTCCCGGATTCGGGATAGGGGCGGGATCATTTCCCGGGTATGGATGATTCTGCCGAACGGCCCACCGGCGCACCTTCGGCAGGAGCGTGAGGCGTTGCTGGCGTTGCGCCGCGAAAAGCATCCGGACTGGCGCGCGCAACCCTGCGCGGGGAGTGTGTTTCGTAATCTTGAGGCCTCGGGGCCCGGCGCGCGGCGCATGGCCGCCGGGAAGGTCCTGGAGGAGTCCGGGGCCGGGGCCCTGCGGGTGGGCGGCGCGGCGGTGTTCGTGAAACATGCCAATATAATTGTTAAAGAAACGGATTCATGTACGGCACAGGATGTGATAGACCTTGTCTGGTGTATGCACAATAAGGCGCAGGAAAAAATGAAGATATCACTGACACCGGAAATACGGTTTTTGGGAAGGTTTCGCGCTGTGCCGGGGCAGGCGGCCTGGATAACCGGGGTGGGGGCATGATGGCGCACCCGGACCACATGCGCATCGATGGGGATGCCGTGCGCGGGGACTTTCCGTTTTTCGCCTATGCGGAACAGGAGTCCCCGGCCCTGGTCTATCTGGACAATGCCGCGACCACGCAGCGGCCTGCCTGCGTGCTGGATGCCGTCAACGACTTCTACATCTGTCACAACGCCAATATCCATCGCGGCATCCACCGGATGGCCGAGGAGGCCACGGCGGCCTACGAGCAGGCGCGCGCGGATGTCTGTTCATTCATCAATGCCGCCTCGGTCAGCGAGATCATCTTTACGCGCGGCACCACTGAAAGCATCAACCTGGTGGCTTGCAGTTATGCCGGACCGATACTGGGCGGGGGCTGTGACATCCTTTTGACGCAGATGGAGCATCACAGCAACCTCGTCCCCTGGCAGATGCTGGCCCGTCATAACAACCTGCGCCTGCGGTTTGTGCCGGTGTTGCCGGATGGCTGTCTGGACATGGATCGACTCGACATCGAGTTGCGGGCGTGCCCGGGGTTGCTGGCCCTGGCCCATGTATCCAACGTCACCGGGTGCGTCAATCCCATCCGAGAGATTGTCGCCCTGGCGCACCATCATGGCGTGCCGGTGCTGGTGGATGGCGCGCAGGCCGTTCCGCACCTGGCGGTGGATGTGCGGGAGCTGGGTTGCGACTTTTATGCCTTCAGCGCGCACAAGATGCTGGGGCCCACGGGGGTGGGCGTCCTGTACGGACGTGAGGCGCTGCTGGCGGAAATGCCGCCCTTCCTGGGGGGCGGCGAAATGATCCATGCGGTGACACTGGATGGATTCACCTGCAATGAGCTGCCGCACAAATTCGAGGCGGGCACGCCGAATATCGCCGGGGTGATCGGCTTTGGCGCCGCGCTGGCCTACTTGAAACAGATCGGGCTGGATGCCATTCGCGCCCACCTGGCGGAGCTTACCGGCTATGCCTGGGACGCCTTGTCTGGCGTCGAGGGGGTGCGTGTGCCGTGGCGGCTTTCTCCTGAATGCGGCATTGTATCGTTCTATATGGATGAGGTCCATCCGCACGATGTCGCGCAGGTAGCGGATGATCTGCGCGTGGCCATTCGCGCCGGGCACATGTGCGCGCAGCCGCTGATTACGGCCTTTGACCTGCCTTCGGTGTGCCGCGCTTCCATGTACCTGTATAACACGGCATCCGACATCGATCGATTAATCGAAGCATTACAAGCGGCAAGGAGGTATTTCACCTGATGGCCCTGGACACCCTCTATAAAGAAATCGTGCTCGCGCACTACAAAAACCCGCACAACTTTGGCCACATCCCCGAGGAGTGGACGCATGTTGAAGGCGAGAATCCTTCCTGTGGCGACCAATTCCGGATAGGCATGGCACTTGAAGGCGGGGTCATCAGCGACATCCGGTTTGAAGGCCGGGGGTGCGCCGTGAGCATGTCGGCCTGTTCGCTGTTGACAGAGCATGTGAAAGGCAAGACTCTGGCGGAAGCCGGACGATTGATCGAAGATTACCTGTCGGCCATGAAAGGGGAAGGCGCCCTCACCGGGGAACTGGCGGCCTTTTCCGGTGTGTGCCGGTTCCCGGCGCGTGTGGTATGCGCGACCCTGTGCTGGGAAGCGTTATTACGAAGCATCAATGCCCGGATGAAGGAGGAGTCGGAATGCGTGGACAATGGATAACCGGATGCCTGGCCCTGTGTGTATTGCTTTCGGGTGGCGCGGCGCACGCCGCGATGACCCCCCTGGAGGCTATCGAAAAACTCGATGCGGTTTGCCTGGCCTTGCAGACCTCCTTTGACCCGAAAAATTTTTCTTTCAGCGCGTTGGACGCCATTCAACCGGAAGCGGGCGAGTCGATTGACATCCTGACCGTGCTGGGCGACATCATCTTTCACAGTGGGCACGAGGCCCTGCCGCGCGATATAGAAACAGCCAGTCCTGTTATGCAGCATGTCATGAAGTCTATCCTCTCCGATACCGAAGGACAATTTCTGTTTCCGGACAGTGAAGACCCCGGGCTGGAAACACGCGTTGTCATCTGGCGACAGTGCCTGTTTGGCGGGAGTACCTGGATCGTGGCCCTGACACAGCCCGCGGCGGACCACGCCGACGCCGGGCAGCCCCACCTGAAAAAATGGGCGGGCGCCTTTACCGAAACGGGGACCGCCCCCACGGGCGACGCGTTGCCCAAGCGGGCCGGTTCGATGCACATGCTCACCTTCAACGCGGGCAGCAATTTTACCGCCAT
>RZZM01000412.1 GCA_009929845.1 Spartobacteria bacterium | reverse complement strand
ATTTTCCAGACGCAGGTTGACTTCAACATCAGATGAAATTGAAAAATCACCGCGATTACTGGCGAATCAATGAAAAATATCATTCTGCGGCCAACGGTCCAGGTAAGGAGTTCTGAACTTCCACAAGGTGAGGAGTTCTGAAGATGCGCCCTGCCCCGGCCTGACATTTTTTTGTGGAATAATGAGCGGTATGTGCTACAAAGGAGTGAAGTACAAATAAGAACGCTGCAGGAGGCTGGTGTGCCGTGAAGTGTAAAATAACAGGTATTTGTGTGGTGGTGGCCGTGTTGCTGGGGGCGCGCGCAGCGCTGGGCGCATGGACCACAGGGACGTATTTCCGCGTGGAAGAGGTGAACGGAAAGCCGTGCCTGATCGACCCGGCCGGTAAGCCCTTCAAGTCCGTGGGTATGGTGTGGGCGTATGGGCCGGACCGCGGACCCGCGGCGGCGGAACTGACCCCCGAACGTGTGGTCGAACAGCTCGAACTGATGCAGTCGCTGGGCTTCAATACGCTTAATCTCTACGGGGATCGCTTCATTCCCGAAATGCTTGACTGGTGTGATGAGCATGAGATGGCGGTCTATTTCCGCACCTGCTATTTTCCTTCGGAGGGCTTCCCCTCCGATCTGCGGGAATTCCCCGATTACATGGACGCGGCTTTCCGGCAGGCGGCGAAGGCGCATTACGTGCCGTTCATCGAACAGGTCAAAGACCATCCGAGTGTCCTGGCTATCGACATGGACCACCGTTGGCTCTTCCCCCTGGAATGGACCGGCGCCATCCGTTTTGATACCCCCAAGGTCCGGCCGGCCGGTATGCGCCGGTTTCCGGGCTGGCTGGCGGATACCTATACGGAGGTGGAGCGCCTCAACGCCAAACGGGGCACGGACTATGCCTCTTTTCATGAGGTGTTGGCGGATGAATCGCTGGTGGCCGATGGGGCCTTTCTTTCGCTGAGCAATCATCCGTTGCGGGTGGATGTGGTGAACTATACCCTCTGGACGGCGGAAGATTTTCTCCGGGACCTGGCGACGTCACTGCACGGGCAGGCGCCGTTCATCGTCACCCCGACCACCGAACATCCCGAGTGCCTCCCGGAGGTCAGTCCCGCGCCGGATACCGGGATAGCGTTCATGTCGCCGGTGCACTACAACGGGATTCATGATTTCATCCGCGACCCCTACGGACTGTGCAAGCTGATCTATGAAACTCGCTGGCACTATGACATGCAGGGCGGCCCGCCGTATATCAGCGAAACAGGGTGGCGTACGGACATCCTGGAGCAGTCGCCCCCGAACATTGAATACGCCTGGCTCCTCCCGCCGACCGAAGAAAACATGGCCCGCGCCTACGCGGAACAGATGTCGCTCCTGAGTGTTTTGCCCTGGATCAGCGGCTATGGATACTTCAAGCTTTACGACAAGTGGGTGGAAGGCGACTTTGGCTATCTGCGGGATGATGGAACCAAAAAACCCCTGGCCTTTATCGGTGACGCCATCAATCGGGCGTTTGATGCCGCGGCGCTGCCGGACAAGGAACCCACTGTCTGGATCTATTATCCGACCTATGCGCAGGCATCGCACAAGCCGGGGTTCCAGCAGCTCAAGAGTTTCGTCGCTTTCTGGGAAAAACCCTTCCTGGACGCGCTGTCCGCACGCGTCGACGCGGCCTGGGAAGGGCTGCGCGCCGGGGACCAGGAACAGGGGGCGCAATTCGCCCGGCAGGTGACCGATGATTTCAATACCCGCTGGCGCGGCTTCGCATTTGCGCGCGCGCTGCCGGATGATGATAGGCCGATTGTGCTGCTGTCGTCCATCTCCGAGCTGTTGAGCCCGGAGGACCGCGCGGCGCTGGCCGACCGCAAAACCATCAGCTTCGGGCTCGCGGGGGTGCGCGATGATGCCATGCGCCCATCCCGTCCCTGGTCGCTGGAGGTCCTGGGGCTCACGCAAGAGGATGTCGCCGAAGCCTACGCCCTGCTGGATATCTCCTCGGGCAACGTGACCCCCCTGCCGGCGAAGCAGGATATCAACGAAGTCTGGCAGTCCCTGATCGAAGACGGTCAACTGCTGGATACCGTTTGCCGCGGACAGTTCGTGGACCTTGACCCGCACGCCTGGCAGCGGGCGGAAGTGCTGGCCGGAGCGGAGGACGGCAATGCCGCGCCGTCGCTGTTCTGGTTGTACGAAGACCGGGTCGGGGAGGAGGTGCCGATGGCTCCGACAGTATCCGATATGCGCTTCCCCCCGCGGTTGACGGGCGGCTGCGAATACCGGGGCCAATTCCTGAGTCACCTGTCGCTGCCGCTGCGGGCGCATCGGAACGTCCTGCAGCTCATTTTGCCTGAAGCGCCCTGGACCCATCTGTTTGCCGTTGTGCTGGTCAGCGGCGGCATGCTCAGGGATGCCGTGGTCGAGGCGCCTGACGGCGAAGGCATTATTGAAGGGGTGACCCCCTGGCGGCTGGCGCTGCCCGCCGATACGGCGGCCACACGCGGGCTTGAAACGTTGTGGGCGGATGCCGAAGGCAATCCGCTGCTGGTGGCCAAAGGCCCTCATGTGGTGTTTTTGTACGATGCGCTGACCTGGGGCGGCAAGACCGGGGAGATCAGCCAATATACCGCCCTGAATGATCGCCTGTTTAATCAATCCCTTACCTATCTATACGGAGCAAACGATGAATAGTTGGTTGAAGCAATGTGTGTTGCCGTGGTGTATGTGCCTGTCGGCGGGCCTGTCGGCGCAGGCGGGTTCGATGCGGGAAACCGGAACCTGCATCCGCGCGTGGCAGGTCGTGGGGCCCTTCGAGGCCGTCGGTATCGAAACTCGCGCGGTGGACGATGAGGCGAACCTTTCCCCGACCGACGTTCCGTTTGTCGATGGCAAGGCATGGAAACAAATCACGGCGGAGCAGGATGTGATTGATCTGGAGACCCCGGAGGCCTTCGGTTCAGTCAACAAGGTAATCGGGTATGCGTACGCGGAATTGAATGTGGAGCGCGCGTGCGACCTGATCCTGGGGGTGGGCAGCGATGACGCCGTGAGCGCCTGGTGGAACGGACGGCGCGTACTCGTCAACGAGGTCTATCGCGGTGTTACGGTGAGCGAAGACAAGATCATTCTCCATGCGGACAAGGGCCCCAACCGCCTGTTGCTGAAAATATATGACGAAGGCGGAGGGTATGGTTTCTCGGCGGATGTGCAGTCGGCGGATGACGAACCGGTGGCCTGGACCTCCGTGAAACCCCTGAACGAGGATGAGTTGCTCGACCTGATCGAAAAGCGTTCGTTCCTGTTTTTCTGGAACGAGGTGAATCCCGAAAATGGACTGATCGCCGACACCGCCCCCGAAGAGGGCGCCGATCCGTCGCTGCCGTGCAGCGTAGCCTCCATCGGCTTTGGATTGACGGGCATATGCATCGCGGACAGCCGCGGGTGGATATCGCGTGAAGAGGCCCTTGCGCGCGTCATCACGACCCTCGAAACCATGTACAACGATGTCGAGAATGTCGAGGGGTTTTACTATCACTTTATCACAATGAAAGACGGGGAGCGGCAGTGGGATTGCGAGTTGTCCTCAATTGATACCGCGCTGTTCCTGGCCGGGGCGCTGACCTGTCGCGCCTATTTTGACGATCCGGAGGTCCGCCGCCTGGCCGACGCCCTGTATGCCCGCGTGAACTGGCCGTGGATGCTTAACGGGAAGGATACCCTTTCCATGGGCTGGAGCCCCGAGCATGGGTTCATCAAGCATCACTGGGATACCTACAGTGAACATATGGTGATGTGTCTGCTCGCGATCGGGTCCCCGACCCATCCGCTTGATCCCGAATGCTGGCATGCGTGGAGTCGCCCGACCTATTCCTACAACGGCATGATTTATCTCCAGGCCGTGCCGCTGTTTCTTCACCAGTACTCACATGGATGGGTCGATTTCCGCGA
>RZZM01000411.1 GCA_009929845.1 Spartobacteria bacterium | reverse complement strand
GAGTACACGAAATTGGAAAAGAAAAAAAAGAAAATAGTAAAGGCCAGAGATAAATTGCTGGCCCGATACGCTAAAGGACTGGTTGATATTGATATCCATGATGCCCTCATGGCAGTGAGAAAACTTAAAGCAAAAGGAATGGTAAAACAAGCGGCGAAAATTGCAGGGAAAATTCGGGAAATCGAAGAAATTAACCAACTGCTGGAAGTGACACCCATGCGGGAAAAAATTTTCAAAGCGGACTACAAGATGCTCAATGAACAGGCTCGTGTATTCCAATTTTGCATAAAAATGAGTGCCTATCACATCGAACAGAAACTGGTCGACATGCTTTCTGAGCACTATGCCAACATGGGCAAAGAGGGCAGAAAGCTCATTGCGGCCGCGCTGCAAACGACTGGCAGTATCCGTTTAGAGCCGGGGAAGCTGGTTATACAGCTCGAACCCCAATCATCTCCTTCAAGAACTCGCGCTATCAATCAGGTATTGGATCAACTTAACCAACTGAACGCCAAATTTCCCGGTAGCTCCAGGGTTATCTTTTTTGAGCTCAGCCCTGAACCGATCCCGGTGCTGCACGCCATATAAACCGCAACTCTTATGGGGGGCTTGTCATCCCGGGGGTCAATCATGATTACGTGGGCAAGGGCCCCGATATCGGGGCTGTCGAATTTGTCCAGTACCTGTCCGACGCCGTGTTTACCAACCATGCCCTGATCGGGACATGGCGGGTGGTCAGCGGTTCGCAGTATCGGGTGGAATACAGCACGGGCCTGGTCGCCACCGCGTCGTGGTATGCCCTGGATGCCATAACGGCCACGGGAAGCGTGGTGCAAATACAGGAAAGCGCGCTGACCCATACCCACGCCTTCTACCGGCTGGGTATTGCGCAGCAATAAAGCGGCTTGGCACTACCTGTAGCTGCTGACTGCGGAACGTGTCACCGGGAGGCCGTCGGCATGTTGGGCTGCTGTAGAGGGCAGTCGGTCAGTTTCAAGGAGGTTGGTGAACTCTTCTATATCGGGTAGCGCGGTTGATGTCGGCGAAAGGTCATCGCCGGACCGGTTGTCGGGTCCTGTTTCCGCGCCGGCAAGAATGGTTTTGAGGTCCATGAGCGGCGACGGGCAGGCCGGGGGAATCTGCACCATGTTTGAAGTGGCCAGCCAAAGGAAATCCCCGGCCGGATTAAGCATGCCCAAGTCGGCAATCAACGTTTCCGCGGGCGCGGGCAGGTCCACATACCAGTTATTGGTGATCCCCTCGACGGGTATTTCAAAGCTTATGGGCAGTCCATCCGCCGCGTTCGCCGCCGAAAGGTCATAAAACCGTAAAACAAGGGTGTAGGCTTCCCTGCCCGCCTTGAGGTAGTCAGACCGGTTGATATGCCATGATGCGTGCATGCGGTAGGGGTTGAGTTCATAGACAAGCAACATCGTCCGGCTCAATGCCGGAAAGAAGGCTGCGTTGACAGCGTCACTCGTCTTTCTCAACTCTTTTGTTTCCATATGCATAATGAGCGATAGTAATACAGAAGACCGGGGGGCCAAAGCAAACCATTGCGAAAAGAAAATTCGGAATGAAAAATAACATTCTCCGCCTTGATTGTCGGTACTGGTCGGTAACCGCTTGATGAATCTAACCACCATCCGGCCGACTCGATGGGAATCTCGCCCCTCCAGGGTTACTTGAGGGACCATGAGAACCGACGTCCGACGACCTGACGTCCGACCACCGACGTCCGACGTCGGACCTCCGACCTCCGACCTCCGACCTCCGACCACCGACCTCCGACCTGACGTCCGACCACCGACGTCCGACGTCGGACCTCCGACGTCCGACCTCCGACCTCCGACCACCGACCTCCGACGTCCGACCTCCGACTCCTTGTCGTCACGTCAACTTTCTTGAGGTAAGGAGGCCTGATCTTCTTTGAGATGCAAAGCGGGGTAGAGTTCGGCCAGGCGGATATCGTCCCGGTAGGCATCGGCGAATCGGGCGGCATACCCTTCATTAATCCATATATCCAGCGCCTCATCCCAGTCCACGCCCCGGCTCTGTTCTACGCTGCGTTCATATTTGAGTTTTTCAATGCACTTTATTTGAAGGAGGGTGCGCGCGTCGCGCGGAACACGGATCAAAATTTCCTTGAGGGTGCAGTAATGGTCATGCGCGCAGCAACCGGAACAGATATCGTCGATAAGCTCGCGGCTGATGCCGGCCCGTTCCAACTGGGTTTCGCTGGCCTCGTCGCTTCCGTTTTCCGTGCTGTCGGCGCCCGCATCCGTTTTTTTTTCGTGTCGCTTCGAACGAAACAGTTTAAGCAGTTGTTCGGTCAGGTACATATATTCCTCACAAGCACATTTACGCTAAATTCATCAACTTTGATGGTTTTTTGGCCCTTGCGCCACGAGGGCGGGGTGTCCTGGGTCGTGAGGGCGAGGGACCAGGAACTCTCTTCAGACGGAATAGGCATGAAGGCCCTCGGATGTTCGGAGGCGTTGAATATGATGAACAGGTCGTCATCCACCCGGGGGGTATTATGGTCGATATTTCCGGAAAGAAAACAGGCGATGGATTTCCCATGGTCCCAGTCGATGTCCGTCTTGGTTGGTCCGAACCATAACACATCCGGTTGCGAATCGCCGTGGGTCTGGTCGTTCAGGAAATAATCCCGGCGCAACGCGGGTTGCGCCTTGCGGAAGGCGATGAGCGTTTTGACGAATTCAAAAAGGTCCCGGTGCGTATCCAACAGCGACCAGTCGACCCAGGAGATGTCGTTGTCCTGGCAGTAGGCGTTGTTGTTGCCCTTCTGGGTGCGCGAAAATTCGTCGCCGGCAAGGAGCATGGGCACGCCCTGCGAGAGCAGCAGGGTGGCAAAGAAGTTCTTCTGCTGGCGTTTTCGTTTGGCGAGGACCGTGGGATTGTCGGTTTCGCCCTCGACACCGCAGTTCTGGCTTTCGTTGAAGCGTTCCCCGTCGGCGTTGTTTTCGTGGTTGGCCTGGTTGCGCTTTTCCAGGTAACTGACGGCGTCATACATGGTGAAGCCGTCGTGGGCGGTAATGAAATTGATGCTCTTTTGTGGCGTCTGCTTTTCGTGCCCGTACAGGTCGGGGCTGCCCACCAGGTGGGTGACAAAGGCGCGCAGCATGCCTTCCTCGCCTTTCCAGAAACGACGCATGTGGTCGCGGTATTTGCCGTTCCACTCCGACCAGTGGCGGTTGGGAAACGATCCGACCTGGTACAGTCCGGCGGCATCCCAGGCCTCCGCGATGAGTTTGGTGTGCCGGAGAACGGGGTCCTCGGCGATAGCCTCGATCAGCGGGGGATTAGGCAGGATCTCGCCGTGCTGGCCGCGCGTCAGGACGGAGGCCAGGTCAAACCGGAAGCCGTCGACGTGCATGTGCAGCACCCAGTAACGCAGGCAATCAAGGATAAACTGGCGCACGACGGGATGGTTGCAGTTAACCGTATTCCCGCAGCCGGAATAGTTGCGGTAATGCTTGCCGTTATCCTCCATCATGTAGTAGACCGGGTTGTCGATGCCGCGCATGGAATAGGTGGCGGCGTCCATGTTGCCCTCACAGGTGTGGTTAAAGACAATATCCAGGATGACCTCGATGCCCTCGCGGTGCAGGGCGGTGACCAGTTCGCGGAATTCGCGGATTTGCTGGCCGGCGACGCCGTCGGCGGCAAACCGGCTCATCGGGGCAAAGAACGCCTGGGTACTGTACCCCCAGAAATTGCGCAGGTCGCGTCGGCCCATGTTTTCCGTGTAGAACTCCATTTCGTTAAATTCCTGCATGGGCAGAAACTCGACGGAGGTTACCCCGAGTTCTTTAATGTAGGGGATCTTTTCGATGAAGCCGCGGTAGGTGCCCGGATGCTGAACGCCGGCGGAGGGGTGTACGGTGTACCCGCGGATGTGCGCCTCGTAGATGATGGCGTTCGCCAATGGG
>RZZM01000410.1 GCA_009929845.1 Spartobacteria bacterium | reverse complement strand
TGTCAGCGCGGATGCGGCAGGGGCGCATACCATCGCCTCGGCCGTGGCGCTGGACGATGCCCAGGAGTGGGAAAATCTCTCAGCGGTCAATTTCAGTGTAAACGGCGTGGTTTCCGGTTCGAACCCGTTGCGGAAAAAGGGGTTGGGAACCGTTCGCCTGATGAATACTGCGAATACCCTGGATGGCGGGATATGGATTGATGAGGGGGTCTTGTATTGCAATGGTGTTCAAGGCTTTGGGTTGGGGCCCATTAATGTGGGAACCAATGCGCAGTTCGCGGTGAACGGGCCGGCCAGCGCATATACCTATTTCACACCGATGACGGTCAATGTCTATGGTGCAGGGAATTCCTGGACCAATCCATCAATTATAAAATCATCCGGCGGTCGTTGGGGAGCCACCGTTCATTTGTATACCAATGCCGGTGTCAACATTCCGTCGGGATATGGTAATGGCTGTGTTTTCGATCTCCATGGCCACACGTTGTATTTCGATGGTAGTCTGCAGATGGAAAGCGGCAGTATCCTGAATGGAACCAAAACCGATGGGGATGGCGCGCTCTATATCCGTTCCGGGTTATTCCAGATTGCCGGACACAGCACCCTGACGGGCAGTGTCACCGTGAACAGTAATTCCACGCTTAGGTTGTTGGCCGGCGCGTCGCTTCCGGCTGGTGGTGTTCTCTATTTTGGTACGAACGCCCTGTTTGATCAGAAAACCACCTCGGATGGTCCCTTCCGTAACTATAAGCATACCGAAATTGCCGGGACGTTGCGCCTGGGCGGAGGCCGAGGGCGCCCGTACATGTATGGCACGGTAGATTTGCTGGGGGGTATTCGTGAGTTGCACACGTCGGACAGCTCCTCTTATGATATCTCGGTTTATTTCTTCAACAGCATCAGCAATGGCGGGATTATAAAGACTGGTCGTAATAATCTCTATTTGAAAGGTACCAACACCTATGATCTGGGTTTGAGCGTGTATTCAGGCTTGGTGTATTCGGCTTCATACGGTTTGCCGGGGTCGGTGTATCTGAGTAACGAGTGCGCGGTTATTCTGGACCAGGCGGTGACGGGTTTGCTTTCCGGCCCGGTCAGCGGTTTGGGGTCGGTGGTTAAGCTGGGAATTGGCGAGGTGGTGGTTACTGGCAATAATTCCTATAGCGGCGGGACATACATAAGCAATGGTGTCTGGATTATTGAACACGCGAATGCACTGGGAACGGTGGCTGCCGGAACGGTGATATCCGATGGCGCGACGCTTGGCATTCAGGACGGGATTGTAATTGCTGCAGAACCCCTCACCCTAAGCGGTAACGGCTATGGGGCGTTGGGCGCCTTGCGCAATATCTCGGGCGATAACACCTTCAGCGGACCGATCACGCTGCTTGCCCATACCCGCCTGCGTTCCGATGAAGGCGAACTTGTCCTGGATAATGATTTCACGGGTGACGGGTTTAACCTGGAGGTGGCGGGCGCGGGTTGCGTGCGAATCGAGGGCTCCCTGGATTTGCTGGCGACCGGCGCGGTCAGTATGGCGGGCAGCGGCTTCCTGTTCCTCGGTGGCGAGAGCACAAACAGCGGGGGTGCGGTTGTCTCGAGTGGTACGCTCGTTCAGAACGGAACCAACACGATGGCTCCGATGGACGTCAGTGTCGGCGCGACCTTGATGGGGTGCGGTTCGGCCGGTGCGGCCGACGTCAGCGGCACACTCTGCCCGGGCGCCGATACCAACAGCATGGATGCCCTGGCGATCTCGTCCCTGACGATGCGGGACGGGTCTTCCCTGCAGATCATGATCGGTGATTGTGACGACACCACGGATCGCGGTTACATCGTCAATGGGAGCGCCCCGACGATCGAAAGTACGACGCTTGTGAAGCCGGACAGTTCCCTCGTTTCCAACTGGGATGCCTCGGCCAGTAATGACTGGACGATTATCTCCGGCAATATTGCTTCGACGAGCGGGTTTTCTATCGATACCAGCCTGTGGGATACGGGCACCTATGACTTGAACTCAGGGACCTTTGGCCTGGCGGAGAACGGTGGCAACCTCGTGCTGCACTTTGCGCCCGCCCCGCCCGTGGATATCGATGTGCTGGGCACCAACCTGGCGCTGATTGCCGATGGAGATGCTTCTCCGCAGGAAGCCGATGGCACCGATTTCGGGTCGGTGGTGGCCGCCCGCGATACCAAGGACCATACGTTCTATATCACCAATTCCGGCCTGGCGGCTTTGACGATCTCCAGTGTAACTACCGCCGGAACGCACATGGCTGAGTTTATTATTTTGGAGTGGCCCACGGTGGTCAGTGCCGGTGGTGAAGCCTCCAATCTTGTGGTGCGTTTTGAGCCCTCGGCGTCCGGCGTCCGTACTGCTACGCTTCATGTAAATAATAGCGACGGCGATGAAGCGGATTATGATTTTGCCGTCCAGGGAACGGGCGTGGACCTGGTGGGGCCGTACGTGACGAATTTTGTTGCCGGTGTTACGAACCAGGTAACCGATGGTCAGATGACGAGTGGCGTCTTTACCATTACGATGAATATCTGCGATGCGGATGGCATTAACACTACCGACAGTTCTGCACCTCATTTTATCCCGTATTTCAGTATCTGGAATCCGGTAGGGATCCAGGTACTGACCGATGAGGTGTTCAGCGCCTTTACGCACGCGGCCAGTGGGCAGGAAATCGAGGCAACCGATACCACGCATGCCGGGGTCAATTACGCGGATAATATCCTCGGTACGTTTACCAACTGGTTCAGCGCGGAGAACTCCAACGACGTCACTACCGTCGACCTGGCGGACGATACGGATGGCAATCCGCTGACCTTCACCGTGGTCGATGATGACACAGAACCACCGGTGATGGGGCATTTTGCCTCCAACTTCCTGGCTAATGCCGGTTTTGAGACCGGTGATATCTCCGGGTGGGGATCGTGGGGCAGCGGGTTCGATGTCAGTGGCGATGCGGCAGATAGCGGTGATTATGGTTTGTGGATAACCAACTTTAATGGAGGAGTCGGCGGGTCCAGCTCGGCATTGATTCAGCACAGGACCCTGCAGCCGAGTACCACCTACCGCATGTTCTGCCGCGCCCGCAAGGTCGGGGCCATGGACCCGGTGGCGGTCGAGATCAAGGCCCGCCGCGAGAATTCAGACTGGAGCGCAGGCCTCGAAATCGCCACCAATAATTTCGTCGCCGAACTCACTACGGATTGGCAGACCTTCACGATGACTTTTACAACGCATGCGTCGGACACAAATTATGGATGTTTCGTTCATGTCTGGAACAACGAAATTGGCAGCTATGAGGGGCGGGCGGAGTTCGATGCCTTCTATGTGGGCCTGGCGGACGATCCGGCACCGATGCAGGTCATTATGAGCAGCACCCGCATTAATTGTACCAACCAGGCGGTATTCGGTACCACCAACGCGGTGTACACGGTTACTGATCGCCAACTGCTTACTTCATACTATAAATACTTCAAGTTTGCAGTGTACGATGAAGGCAGCGGGCTTTCACGGGGCACCTCCGATCACAGCACCCAGATGAACATTACCTTCTATAATCCGGTCAGCGGCGGTTTCTGGCATCCCACCAATTGCTCGTACTATTATTCTTCGCAGAGTTCGCCCGACAGTGCGACGCTCAATGACGGGGCCACCAATACCTGGCGCATCTGGTCGGGCTATCCCACGTATGATCAGACCCGGGACATGATCGGCACGAACCAAGTACTGGTGAATGTGCCGGATGCCGACACCGACCGCCCCGGCGATCGGCTGTGGCTGACCAATGCCCAGTTTGGCCTGCTGGAAGTCGTAGACGACGATGTGGAGCCGCCGCAGGTAACCTCTAACGTCTTCGGGCGACCACTGGGCGTGGCGATCGGCACAAACTGGTACACCCCGGTTCCTGATGTGGATACCACCAATGCGGTGTTCTACAT
>RZZM01000409.1 GCA_009929845.1 Spartobacteria bacterium | reverse complement strand
GTTGGTTTCTGACACATCCAGGTAATAGGTCAACGCTCCTTCAGCCGCATTCCAGTTGGCGTAGAAGCTGGTGGCCTGGATGTTGGTCGGGGCGGTCACTTCCGGCGCGTCGGGACGGGCCAGGAATTCGCTTTCCACGGTGGTGACCGTGCCGCTGGTGTTCACGGCATAGGCCCGGTAGAAGTTGGTGACTCCGGCAATGATACCAGTGACGTTCAGCGAGAACGCGCCCGTGCCGAAGGCGCCGCTTTCGGAGGCGCTGTAGACATTCGTGTCGCCGTCCACCCGCCAGTGGACGCCGCGCTCGGTGACGGGCGCGCCATTGGTGCTGTCGATCGTGCCGCCCAGGCTCGCGGTTTGCGCGAGGATATTCGACACCGTTGGCGTCGAAATTACCGGCGTGGTCGGTGAAACATTGAACACATTGGTCACGGTGGTCGCGGCGAGGTAGTTCAAATCGCCTGCCTGGTTCGCCGTGATCCGCACCTCGCCGACGTTATTAAAGGTCAGGTTCGTCCCGCCCGCGATCGACGCCGGGCCGCTCAGCACGGAGAAGGTCACCGGGTTGGTGGAGGCGCCGCCCGTGGCGCTCAGGCCGTAGGTATCCGTGATGATCATGTCGGGGAGCTGGGCGAAGGCAATGGTTTGAGTTGCCTGGGCAACCACTAGGGTTGCCCGTACATGCTGCGGGCTGTTGGTGGCGTCGTCGGCGACGATCTGTACGTTGCAGGTGTAGTTGCCTGCGTTGACGCCCGCGATGTCCACGGTGTTGGTCAGGGTGGTGGAGCCGCCGAGGCCGAGGGTCCCGCCCGGAGGGGTGATGCTTAACCAATTAGAGGCCCCGGGACTGTAGGCCAGGGTGTTCGTATAGGTAAAGGCGCTGATGCCGACGTTGTCCATGGCCACAGGCTGTGCCGCGGGGTTCCCGCCGTCGTAATGCGTCTCGAAATGCAGAGCATTGGTCGCCAGGGCCATGCCGCCGCCTTTACCCGCGCCGGACACATTGAATAGATAGGGGGAGTTTGTGCCGTCATGATAGAATTCGTATTGAGCGGGCAGGGCGCCGCCTGCTAAGGGTTTAAAGACGACCGAGAATGTTTCGACAGCACCGATAGCGATGCTTGCCGGGCAGTCTCGAACAACATAGGACTGGTATCCGACACCGTTTGAATAAATATGCGATATATTCAGCGCGATGTTGCCCGAATTCGTGATGCTGAAGGTATTGGTCAGCGCCCCATCACCAACCAGCAGCGCGCCAAAGTACGTCCCATTGGCCGGGCTGGCGGGGTCGCCACTGGCTATCGCCGCGCCATTGGTGCCCAAGGCGGCCATAACCGGCTCAAGATAGGTGAAGGCATTGCTCTTGATGGCCGTTCCGTGACTGATGGAATGGATCACCACATCACCGACGACCATCGGTGACATACCGGCGGTGACGACCAATTGGGTCGATCCGTTAACGCTGTCGACACCGGCGGTTACGCCAGCCAATGTGACATTGATGACGTCATCCATGCCACCGTTGCAGAGATCGGTTCCGCTGATGACTACGGAGCAGTTGCCCGACCATGAACAGCTTGAAGGGATGTTGGTAATAATTACACCCTGGGGATTGTAGGTGTAGGCATTGCGCAGGATGGTTTCGCCGTTGTCGGAGGTCTGGACGGTGATGTCCACGGTGCCCGCCGCGCCGATCAAGGGCATGACCACATTGACCCAATTGATACCACTGTCAACAATGGCACTGACGTCAACACCGTCAACCAACACGTTGGTGATGGCGCCGAAATAGCCGTTGGTGATGGTCAGGGTATTCCCGCCGGCGTAGGGGCCGATGTTGGTGGATATTTGGTAGACCCGGCCATGCAGTCCGAAGGAGTAAAAATAGTCCGGACTGTTGTTGACGGTGTAGCATGAAGGGGTGTACGTCCCGACAGCGCCGGCGGTGAAGACCACCGGAACGTTGCTGGCTGTTCCGGGATCGACGGTCAGGTTAACCAGGGCGGAGACATCAAACATTGCCGCGCCGACCCCGTCGTTTGTCGCGGCGTAGATAAGCAGTGCCTCTGTTCCCGTATTGGTCACCGTCAGGCTGTTGGTCACTATCTCGCCGGGCGTGACTGGTCCAAAGGCCGGGGCGCTGACAAGGATGCCCGGACCGGTGTAGGTAAAGAGGTTGTTGCCGACCGTTGTGCCGTAGCTGGTGGACTGCACCACCACATCGCCCGGCCCCGACGCCGTGGCCAAGCCTGCCATCACCCAGACACGTGTGGCGGTCTGGCTCTGGATGGTGGCCGACGCGCCGCACAAGGTCACGTTGGTGATGTCGCTGCCGTTGCCAAGGTTGACTCCGCTGATGGACACCGGATAGCCGCCCGTCCAGGAGCCGCTGGAGGGCTCGAGTGCGGCATTGACGGTTTCTGTCAAAATGCGGATGCGCGGCAGGACGCTGATGGTGCTGCCGTGGGTGAAATCGTAGCGGGTATCGAAGGTGTCGGTGCGATAGGCCGAGCCGCGTGAATCAATGGCGTCGTAGGTGGTTTGTCCGCAATTGCACCAGTTGGGACCGGCGTTGGCAAAGGCGGTATCCACGATCATGTTACTGGAGCCGTCCCACTCGAACGGGGTGTCGAAGGTGAGCATGTCAAACCCGCCTGCCGTGGCGAGATAGCCGGAATTGCTGTAGCAGACCGTCAGATCCGTGCCGTCCATGCCGCCCGACATATTTTCCACTTCGGTATGTTTCATGCGCACCAGGAAACTCGGTAGGGTTTTGCCATCGGTTGAAGAAACCACGTCGAAACCCAGCGCCGCGATGCGTACGGGGCCTGTCAGTCCGGCGGTGGCAAAGTCGCTCGCCTGATACAAGAACTGATAGTGGCTGGAATAATAGTAAAACATGATCGGGCCATATCCGGTCGCGCTGGCCACATTCGTCAGCGACCCGGTTCCAATGATGTAGGCGTTGGTTGTGGAGGAGTCGGCAATCACGCCCGCCGGATTGTAGGTGTAGGCATTGGCAAACGTGCTCTCGCCCACCGACGTGGACTGAATCACAATGTCTCCCGCGCCGCCGTTGGTGGAGCCGACGCCCAGCGTGATCTGCACCCAGTTTGCGCCCTGTGCGCCGATGGTCGCGGCATAGCCGCTGACCGTGATGTTGGTAATATCCGAACCGCTGCCGATCAGTCCATTGGTCAGGATGATGGTGTTGCCGCCGGACCACGGGCCGGTGTTGGCGCTGGTCTGATAAACCCGGCCATACAGTCCGAAATAGTAGTTAGGATTCGGACTGTTGTTTTCTGTGTAGCAGGTTGGATTGAACAAGCCGATTTCCGAGGCGGTAAACACCACCGGGACGTTGCTGGCCATGCCGGGATCCACCGTCAGGCCGTTCAGCGCCGACACATCGAAGTGCGCCGCGCCCGCGCCGCTGTTGGTGGCGGACGCAATCACCAGCGCTTCCGTGCCGGCATTGGTGACGGTCACCATGTTGGTGAAGACGCTTCCGAACGGAACCGAGGTGAAGGGCGGACTGCTCACCAGAATGCCCGCGCCGGTGTACGTGAACAGATTGCTGCCGACGGTGGTTCCATAGCTGACGGACTGCACGACGATATCGCCGATGCCTGGCACTGTGGACGTGCCTGCCGTCACCCATACATGGTCGAGGGTCTGGCTGACGATGGTCGCCTGCACCCCGCAAAGGGTCACGTTGGTGATGTCGGAGCCGTCATTCAGGTTTTCACCGGAAATCGCCACCGGGTAGCCTCCGGTCCAGGAACCGGAAGATGGCGTTGCGGGCATGGGGCCATTGTAGCCGCTGATGCGCATGCAGTTCAGGATGTTGCCAAGGGCTTGTGACTTAAACAAGACCACGGAAAGGGCGCCGTTAGATGGTGTGGCATCAGCCCAGGTCACGTAATTGCTTTGCGAATTGTAGACATCCAGCACATTGATA
>RZZM01000408.1 GCA_009929845.1 Spartobacteria bacterium | reverse complement strand
CTAAGATCGTGGCCTCCTCCGGAGGCGGTTCGGTGATTAAGGTGTCAGTTTCATTTTCCAGACGCAGGTTGACTTCAACATCAGATGAAATTGAAAAATTACCGCGATTACTGGCGAATCAATGAAAAATATCATTCTGCGGCCAACGGTCGAGGTAAGGAGTTCTGAAGTTAAACGGACATTCTTTTTCCTGGCGGTGTTTGCGGGTGGACGTGTCATTTCTATTTTCCAGGTTCACGTTCTCTTTGACGCTGGATTACAGCAGGAAATATCACTGCCATGATTGCAAAATCGACGATAAACTCCACCCGCGGCCAATGGTCGAGGTAAGGAGTTCTGAAACTAAAGAAAACACGGTAGACAGGGCATTATTCACCAGTATTTGAATAATATTGACACCTGTTGAGATGTTACCTGTTATGGCAGCAGTCCTTTGAGTTGATTGATCTGGTACTGTAGGGACACGGGGACATGTTCTCCGGAACCCCAGGGGAACATTTTTCTCTCCACAATGGGGCCGTATTCATAACGAATGTACCAGTCACCGGTGTTCAGATCGTATACGGCTAAATCACTGTCAGCATCTTCATTGTAATGAGCAGGCACGGGCACGGCTTCGGACCAGCCCCAATTGATGACCTCTGATGAATGGTCGCCGCTGTTGCGGATGTACCAGTTGCCGCTTTCGGGATGGTATACCGCCAGATCTCCCATGCCGTCTCCATCGTAATCAGCGGGCGCCGGCACGGCTTCGGACCAGCCCCAGTTTTGTGTTCTGAGGCTCAAGTCAAGGCTTTGCCGGATGTACCATGTGCCATTCTGCGGCCAGTATACGGCCACATCTGTTTTAGCATCGCCATCGTAATCATAGGGCACAGGAATCGCTTCGGACCAGCCCCAGTCGATGATGGCCACACACCCGCCTGTATACAGAATAAACCAGCGTCCTTCCGTCGGGTCAAATATGGCAATGTCTTCCATGCGGTCGCCATCGTAATCGCCGGGAACAGGAATCACACCAAACCAGCCCCAGGAAACGGCGCGATCCGTGTCTTCTCCCACATGATGTAAATGCCACATACCCGTTAATGGTTCAAAGACAGACACGTCGGTCTTGCCATCCCCATTGTAATCAGCGGCGACGGGGATGCTCTGTGTCCATCCCCAGATGATATCAAAGAAGAACATGAACGGATTAAAGCCGAACAGGGGGATACTTCTGGCGCTCACATCTGTATTCGTGAGTTGTCCGATGGTCCATACCCCTGTTTCCGGATGATACACGGCCAGATCTGATTGGCCGTCACCGGTAAAATCGTTGGCCGCGGATAAGCCGCAATAACAGGAATCCTGTTTGGCGGCTTTAATGGTGGTCCCGTCTTTGAGTTCGGCAATAACGCTTTGTTTGAGGGTGCAGCCCACGGCATACCAGGGGGCATACCAGATGCCGAACTCTACGGCTGAATCGGGCAGGTCAATCTGTCCGACGGCCCCGGGTTCAATATTATGAGTGTCACCATCTCCATTAATGGCCAAGGTGTGCCATGTTTCATCCCCGGCAATCTTGTATTGCGGGCTGGCCACGACGTCCAGTTCATTGGTCACAAACAGTTGAATCGTTTGGCCGCCGGCGCAATCACCGGATTTTGCCGCCTGAATGATATCTCCATCTTTAAACTGCGCGATTTCTGCCTGGCTGAGGGTACACCCGACGACTTCCCAGGGGGCGTACCAGATCCCGAATTCAACCGCATTGGTGGGTAGCGAAATCTGTCCTTTGGCGCCTGCCGCAATGTTATGATTTGTTGGATCACCATCAATATTCATGGTGTTCCAGTCACTATGGCCAGCCACCTTGTATTGCGGACTGACCATGACCGGGAGCGGGTTGGTAACAAACAAATGCAACCCGCCTGTTGCGGGATCATCCCCACAGGGGCAATTCCCGTAATTTACGACCAACTGAATGGATTCACCATCGCTCAAATTGGCGATTTCGGATGCGGAGACCGCACAGACCTGCGGCCATTCGCTCCCTGAGATCTGAGCGGCCACGCCCAGATTTGTGGCGTTTCTGGGCAGATAGACTTCCAAAGCGGCGCCTTTTTCCAATCCGGGAAATGCCACAAGATTGATAGGATTACCCCCTTGTACAGGCCAATAATACGGCATGGCCAGATGGCCGGTCATGTTGGTAAGTACTACACGCACATAGGGTGATGGAATCGGCGTTCCCCCCCACATACCCTGAACCATGGTATAGGTGGCGCGCGGAATGAGGATATCCGGCGGATTAGGCTGAGCATAGTTCGTATTCCAGGGCACCTGGGGATCGCGACCGCCGGCCACACGGACTTCACACAGACCCCACCATTCTTCATCCCAGTAGCCACTGGGGGTATAGGCCCCGTCCTGGCAGTCGGCCTCCTGGAGATAATTTTCCTGGTTCGGCAGACGGCCCTCTTCTTTCCACCATTCATCGCACCACTCCATAATGCAGCCCCCTGCGCACACCGCGGTGTTCGCCTGCAATGCCGCAATATTATTACTGATAACATTTGCGGCCCATGCAATTGAATCTGAGGTGGTATAGGCCGTGCACTCATTGGTTAAGCCACAGGCATTGGTGGGGTTGTGATAGGCCACCGTTGTTCCGAATTCGGTGAGGATGATAGGTTTCGCATTGGTTGCCTGGTCCACGTAATTGCTGTAATCATTGAAAAAAGAGCCAAACTGCCCGTAGAGATTCAGGCCCCAGAAATCAAAGATCTGACTGTCCTTCACCGCCTGGTAATCGGTATGCCCGGGCGTAAAGGGTGATGCCCCGGTCGAGAACTGCCAGGCCTGCCCGACGAGTTTGGTTGGCGCCTTTGAGGTGACGATCGAGCCCAGCATATCGCATACAAACCAGTAGTTACTGCATTCGGTATTCCATCCATTCTGACCCAGACGGTCGGGATTATTCTGTTCATTGCCGATACAGAAGCCCATGACCGCCGGATGTGCGCCATATTTTTCACACGACCAGGCCACGGTATTCGACCACCAGGCCCGGTAATTATCTTTATCGCCGGCCGGTTCCATCAGGTTGGGGATTGTAACACCGAATCCGATGATCACATAAACCGGATTGGCGCCGCCATTCCAGCATTCATCCAGGAATTCGATATGGTCATTGGCACTGGTTGAAGACGCGGACCAATCCAGCGAAGACCAGTTCTGAATATTCTGATCACTGTGCGCATAAGCGGTCCAGCCATAGGTGCGCACCACATTGGCGCCCAGGGCTCGCAAATACGGCAAATCGCGGAAATAAACAGCCCGCCAGTCTTTAGTGAAGACATCCCCGCTCCCCTGTACACAACCGTAACACGAGCCGATTGGAATAGGGGAATAATCAATCCCGTTTACAATGAAATCGCCGCCATTCACCTTGATTTTGGTTACATCGATAGACCAATCGGTCGTGGATTGGGCCTGGGAAAGAGGAAGAATGACCCACAGCAAAACAAAGACACTCAGACAACCTGATTTAAAACGCATGTTCAACCTCCGAATATTCTATGCTACCATGGTTTCACTTACATCCTGCAGACAAAGCACTGATCCTTGGACACACACACGTATGTTTTGTTCATTGCAGAGTGGTCTGTTTGCTGATGCAAGTATACCTGCAATGTATAGGCATGTAAAGGAGTCGTCTATGAAATCGTATGTCAGGTGATGAATAGGTAACTTCTCAAAAGTTTCTTTTTTAGACAGGATTAACAGGATTAACAGGATAAAGAAGATTACTATCCTGTTCATCACGGATAGTCGCATAGGCTAATTAAGTGTAGGGAATGGGCTGTTTGTTAAGGATTTTAAAATTTTTAACTCACCACCTATTTGCTGCTGTCGTGTAAAAAATCCTGTATATCCTGTATATCCTGTCTAAAAAATGATTCACAGGATGACTTTTTGAGAA
>RZZM01000407.1 GCA_009929845.1 Spartobacteria bacterium | reverse complement strand
GGCGTGTGGAGTTCCAGTGATAACAGCCTGGCCCTTTATGTGAACGGCGTCTTTGAACAGAAGCAACGCATCTACCAGGAAGCCCTGTCCAGCCGTATGTACGGTTCGGCTAATCCGGTCACTATCGGCGAGTCCGCTGACGGCTCTCTGGTGGGTGGCATCGTGATGGATGAAGTCCGTATCTGGGGCACGGCGCGCACGGCGGATGAAGTCGAGTACTATCGTACACGCCTGGTCCCGCAGACCTCCGATTATCTGTTGGCTTATTATCGATTCGATGATGGTGGGGCGACGGCGGAGGACTTCGCGGCCAAGGCCAAGAGCAGCCTGATGGGCGCGATCAGCCAGGATTACCTCTATGGGGATCATGGCTATGCCCTGACCGCAAACTACCAGTTGCATACCAATGTCTTTGCCCCGGTGCTCGGCGTGGACGCCCGCGGCGCGGATGACAGCAACGGCGACGGCATGCCTGACGATTGGAAAATGATCAATAACCTCGACCCGTTCTCTACCGAGGGCTTTAATGGTCCCACGGCCGATCCCGATGGAGACGGCCTGCAGAATCTCTACGAATACTGGGCGGGGACCAACCCATGGGCCCAGGATTCCAACCAGGACGGGGTGCTGGATGGGTACGAGGACCTGGATGGCGATCGTGTGGCCAACCTGATTGAACAGTCCCTGGGCAGTCGCCCTGATATGAAGGATACCGATGACGACGGCAAAACTGACAACGAGGAACAGGCGGATGGCACCAACCCCGCCGACCCGACCGACCCGCCGGTTTCCCGTGGCCTTTCCTTTGGCGGTGACTCTTCAGATTATCTGGATGTGCCCATCGCCTTTAAACAACGCCTCATCGACTGGAGCATCGAGTCCTGGGTCAAGCTCACCAATGCGTCGGATCGCTCCGGAACTGTGCTTCGCCGTGTCGTCCAGAACCTCCCCGGCGGTCAAAATGCCCTGAATTATTTTGTGGCGGTCTCCAATGCCCAGTTGTCCGCCGGATATGTGCTGGCCAACGGCCAGGAGTACATTCTCACGGGCGGTGACATTCCGGTCAATGCGTGGACTCATCTTGCCGCGACCTACGACAAGTTGAACGCTACCCTACGCCTGTATGTGGATGGCGTGGAGGTGACCAATAGCAGCACGTTCTATGATGCGCCCCCGATCAACGGGAAGGGCGGGGAAACCTATGTGCGTATCGGGGAAGACCTCTCTGGCGTGTTGACGGAAGTGCGCGTCTGGGACGAGGTTCGCTCCGCGGCGGATATCGTCCAGGATATGACCAAGACCATCGATGGCGCGACGGAGGGCCTGGTGAATTATTTCCGCTTTGATGACGCGCAGGCCAATACCAATGAATTCCCGTTCGGGGTCTATCACCAGCCGTTCGGGGCGCAGGATTTCACGGCGACCCAAGACTGGAATGACCAGTGGCGTCATGCCGCGATGCTGAAGGGAAATACGGTGTTTGTGGATTTGACGGGCGACAGTCCCATTATTATTCCGCCTACCATACACGTGGTGATCACCCCCCAGGAGGCGGTTGACGATGGGGCGCAGTGGTCCATTGACGGCGCCGGATGGAATGACAGCGGGGTGTCGGTCATCACGACCGAGGGGGACCATACCTTGCTCTTCAAGGATATCACCGGGTGGGCCACGCCGGCTACGGAAACCATTACGTTGACCAATGCGACGGCAACCTCGCTGACGCGGACGTATCAGCGCACCGCGTCCCTGACGATCGCCTTGCAGCCTGACCTCGTCAATATCGATGGCGCTCAGTGGCGCATGGATAACGGAAGCTGGCTCGATGGCGGGCATACCATCTCCAATGTCACACCTGGCACGCATCGCATTCAGTATACCGATGTGGAAGGCTGGTTGACGCCGCCCGAGGAATTGTTGACGGTCAACCCCAATGAAACCCTTTATCTGGTTCGTACCTATCGCGAGGACCAGGGGACCCTGGCGGTCAATATCTATCCCGCGCAGGCGGTCGCCCTCGGCGCCCAATGGCGTCTCGACGGCGGCGCCTGGCAGAACGGCGGGCTCTCGGTGCCGCTGACAACCGGGACCTATACCGTTGATTTCAAGCCGCTGGATGGCTGGGTACATCCATCCATCATTACCAATGTTTTAATCACCAACGATGTGACGACCACGATCGATGCGACCTACTACGAATATGAGTTTATCGGAACATACGGGCAACATCTCGGCCAACTGTATAAACCCACCGGCCTGGCGGTGGATGACCACGGCATCCTATATGTTGCCGACCAGGGAAACAACCGGGTGCAGTCCTACAATACCACGTCGAAGGTCTGGACGGCCTGGGGGTCCGGCGGAACCTTGGCCGGGCAATTCAACCAGCCCCTGGGTGTGGCCGTGGGTCCTGATTATACCCTCTATGTGGCGGATGCCAATAATCACCGCATTCAGGCGCGCGACCCGGGCACCGGCCAGTGGACGGTCTGGGGCGGAACCCTCGGTAGCGGACAAGGCCAGTTCAATACCCCGTTCGATGTCGAACTCGATAACGCCGGAAATCTATTCGTTGCCGACCTGTATAACAATCGCGTCCAGAAGCGGACGGTCCTCGGGGTCTGGTCCACCTTCATATTCTCCGGGTCTTGGGAGGGCGGTGTCCGCGCCCCACGCGGATTGTCACTGGATGCCTCCAACTTCCTCTATGTGGCCGATAGCACGGGCGGCGCGGATCCCTTAAGCCGCGTGCAGCAGTTTGATGTGTCCGGCAATTTCGTGGAACAAGTGGCGGTCTCCACCAATCCGCAATGGGGAATCAAAAAACCGGCCGGCTTATCCACAAAGAGCACAGAGCGTATCTTTATCGCGGATACCGGCAATGACCGGGTGCTCTGGAAGGACCCCGCTTCGGGCTTGTTCGGCGAAGTGCTCGGCAATGATATACTTGACGACCCATCCGATGTGGCCGTGGATATGAGCGGCAACCTCTATATCGCGGATACCAAACATAATCGCATTATCAAATTGCGCTCCGCGGTACCTTCGATTTCTTATTCCACCAATCCCGTTCCCGTACCGGGGACCAACCCGTTCCTGTACCGCAATGACTATGACGGCGACGGTGCGGCGGACCCGGCGATTTATTACGATGTGATGGGCACTTGGTATATCTATGACATCTTCACTGCCTCGGGCGTTAGTTACCAGTGGGGTTGGCACTCCGCCGTTTCCGTGCCGGGCGATTATGATGGCGATGGAAAAACCGATGTGGCGGTCTACTGGCCGGATGCCGGGCTGTGGTACATCCGCAGGAGCAGCGACGGCATGCTTACGCAGTACAGTTGGGGCTGGGCCATGGCGGACCCGGTGCAGGCGGATTATGACGGCGACAATATAACGGATGTGGCGGTCTATTATGCGCCTTCCGGCGATTGGTACGTGCGGCGCAGCAGCGACGCCACCCTACTGGCCCAAAACTGGGGATGGAGCGATGCCCAGGCCGTGGTCGGTGATTACGATGCGGACGGAAAATCCGATTTTGCGGTGTTTGCTCCCGTCAGCGGAAGTTGGTACATCCTCCGCAGTCAGGACAATTCAATCAAACAGCAAAATCTCGGCTCCGCACAAACGCTGCCGGTGGTGGGTGACTATGATGGCGACCATAAGGCGGATATCGCCGTCTATGATACCGCTAGCGGAGTATGGTATGTCATCAATAGCTACAACGATAAACTTTGGCAGTCCGCCTGGGGCTGGAGCGCGGCTATTCCCGTACCCGCGGATTATGACGGCGATGGCATAACCGATTTGTGCGTCTACTGGCCGGCCGCGGGCAACTGGTATATCATCTACTCCTCGAATGCCGCCATCCACACCTTTAACTGGGGGTGGGGCGCGGCCTATCCCGCGGAGTGGTGATGCCCCTCAGATGTTCCGGATGAACTCGATGATTTCATCCAGGCGCGCGGACGG
>RZZM01000406.1 GCA_009929845.1 Spartobacteria bacterium | reverse complement strand
CCTGATCAATGCCGTCATGGAGGAAAAGGTCTCCATCGTCAGTTCCGTGGCGCAAACCACGCGCAATCTCATCCGTAGTATCCTCACAGAACCGCGCGGGCAACTGGTCTTCCTCGATACTCCAGGTATTCACAAGGCGGAATCGGACCTCGGACACCTGATGAATAAAATGGCGCGCACCGCCATCGATGGCGTCGATGTGATCCTGCTGGTGCTGGATGCGTCAACCAGCCCCCGCCTCGAGGACGAGGGCTGGATGCGGCGCCTCCTCTTTCAGGAGGAACCGGTCATCTTCCTGCTCAACAAGGAAGACCGGCCCCCTTCGCGCGCGGAGGAATATCGCGCGTTGTGGACCCGCATTCAGGAAGAAAAAGAAACCACCAAACCCGTGCTTTGGCTGAACGCCTCGGCGCTGAAGGCCGAAGGCGTCGATAACCTGCTGCAGGTGCTTTTCGATGCCATGCCGGTCGGGCCATTGCTGTTCCCCGATGACATCCTCACCGACTTCCCGCGCAAACTCAATATCGCGGATGTGGTCCGCGAAAAATTCTTTCATCTGCTGCGCGACGAAGTGCCCCACGACCTGGCCGTCCAGGTCGAACAGGTCAGCGAAGCGCCGGAAGGCGGTTGCCTCGCGCGCGGAAAGATTTTTGTGAACCGTAATTCCCAGAAGGGTATCGTGCTGGGCAACAAGGGCCGGGTGTTCAAACGGGCCCTGCGCGAAGCGGAGGAAGAGTTGACCGAAATGTATCAACAGCCCGTTAAACTGGACCTGTGGGTAACGGTGGAAAAAAACTGGGCCAAGAATTATTTTCTGCTCCGTCAACTGGGGTATCAATAGGAAGGCATATCACATGGCGCGTCGGGCAGCCCGGCGAACGTGGCAGGACTGATGGAAAACAAGGCGCACATCCCGGTAAAGCAATGGGCCCTTCCCCTGTTCCTTGTCCTGGTGTGTGTCGGCTTGTACCTGCCGGGAATCACCCATCCGTTTGTCTATGACGACCACGGACAACTGGAGGAAAACGCCTACCTGCAAAATAAGTCGCATATCCTGGATGTGCTGCTGCTGCGGACGCTGGATGATGAACATGTGCTCAACGGGCGGCGCCCTTGGCTGCTGCTTTCGCAGATGCTGGATTACCGGCTGTGGCGCGCGCGGGTTTGGGGTTACCGCATGGTCAACCTCCTCTACCACGCGGGGTGCGTTCTGCTCCTGTACCTGCTCGTGCTGCGGCTCTCCAGGGATTCGCTTCGGCCCGCCGGCTATGCCTGGTTTGCCTTTGTCAGCGCCCTCCTCTTCGGATGCCATCCGGTGCTGACCGAGAGCGTTCACGCGCCCGCTTTCCGCGCGGATGTCATGTACTCGTTTTTTGTGCTGTTGTATGTCCTGCTGGGGATCGCCTGGGGAAAAACCACCTGCCTGTGGCGTCGCGCGTGGCTGGGGGCGCTGATGCTGCTGACGCTCCTGCTGGCCATCGGGTCCAAAGAAGCGGGCGTGATCGCCCCGTGCTGCCTGCTGTTGCTTTGGTGGCTCTTTCCCGTGGTGCGTCCTTCGCGGCGCGCACAGTTGCTGATGGGCGGTTGCAGCCTGATCGTTGTCGGATTGTTTATCCTGGGCTGCGCGGGCAATGCGACTTTCCAGGCGCTGAATACCTCATGGAACGGACTGTCCCTGCGCTATCCGACAAACCTGTACACCCTGCCGTGGTTGTGGGTGCGGTATATGGCGACCCTCCTGTGGCCCTGGCCGCTGATTGTGGACCGGGTGATTGTCCCTGTGCCGACCTGGTGGTCCCTCCGCTGCCTGGCGGGAGGGCTGACGCTGGCGGCGTCCATACTGGCCGTGTTTATGGCGCGGCGCACAGTCCCCTGGCCGGGGCTGGCGGTCGGCTGGATGCTGCTGGCCTTCCTGCCCGTGGCCAATATTATCCCGCTCTATAATCCCATGGCGGAACGGTATATGTATTTCATGACCGCCGGGTTTGGCATGCTGGCGGGATGGGTCCTGACGCGCCCGAATAAAACCTGCCGATGGGGCCTCTATGCGCGCTATGGCATCCTGGGTATCCTGCTCTCCTGCTATGTCCTCCTCACCCTCTGGCGCCTGGAGGACTGGCGGGATGACGAAACACTCTGGCGTCGCACCCTCATGGACGAACCGTGCAGCGCGCGCGCGCATACCTGGCTGGGCGTGGAATACAAAGCGCAACAGCAAATCGCGAACGCCTCACAGATGTTCGAGGCGGCCATCTCGCTCAATCCGCATGATATCACCGCGCTGGTCAACCGGGCCATTCTTTTCGGCGAGGATGGCGACCTGGCGCAGGCGGAAGCCTGCCTGCGCGAGGCGGTCATGCGCCGACCGGATAAACCGGCCGCCCACTGGAACCTCTCCGTCGCCCTGCAGTTGCAGGGCCGGAACGACGAAGCGTTGGAATCGGCCCGCCAGGCGGTTGCGTTGGACCCGTACTATACCCCCGCGCTGCGCGGACTGATTGTGCTGCTGGCCGCACAGGGTGATTACGGCGAGGCGATCGAGGTATCCGAACGATTGCTGGCGATTGACCCGGAGGACCCCGCGGCCTGCTCCGCGGTATCGTTTTTACGCGCTTCGCCGGATGGCGTCCCGCTTACCGAATGATGGGCCGGTCGACGGTCCTCCATCAGGCTGAACGGAATGCCCTGCAAAACGGCGGTGCAGCCTTCATGATCGAATTCAACGTGCTCGACATGACTGGATAAATCCGGCAGCGGCAATCGCTGCAGCTCCCGGATGGCCTGCGCTCCGCACGGCGACGGCAGCAGCGTAAGCATCTGCTCAATCAACAACAATGTCTCCTGTCGCAATTCACCGAGCTGGCTGTCGGATTCCGGATAATGCTCCCACCCGCAGATCGTGCGGATGCGGTTGACCTTGTTGTGTATCTTGTACCAAAGGAGCACCAGTTCCGGCGCCACCTGGGGTTTGATGCAGTTGACCCAGTCGGTATGCCGGTGGACAAGGGTGTGCGCGTCAAGGTACTCCTTCTGAAAGAGGCAGAGCTTCAAGTGGGCACATACCTGCCGAAGGTGGTCGGTGACAACGCCCCGACCCGGCATATCATGCGGATACCGCGCCAGCGCAATTTCCCACGGATGCCGTCCGCGGTACATCATATGCATGACCAGAAAGATGATATATATGAATGCAAATATCTTTATGAACAGAAATAACATACCATCATCAACCTTAAGCAGTACCATACCGGTATCTTGCGACGGCTGTAAAGAGCGCAATTTTCTTCGTGCCCTGCGCGGTCCCGTCCGTTATGCTGCGCGAAAACCATGAATCAGGATAAAAGAAAGTATGCCCATATTATTGAATAAAACGATCCGTTTGTTCCTGGACAGCGTCGGGAAGCGCGAAGAGTATGAATTTTACCTGCGCCGCTTCCAAACCGAAACCAGCGTGGCCTTCGCCATTCTCTGTCCGGACCGCCCCGGCTTCGAGGATGTCGCGCCTGTTTTTACCTTCGACCTGCATTTTTTGTTGCGCCTCGAACTCTTTCCGGCTGTGGTCCTGTGCGGGGAACACGCCGACGAAATGCGCGATATGCTCTTTGCCGGCGATCATCCCTTTGAAGAGTGCGCCCTGCACAACCTTCCGGGCGGATGCTCCGCCCCCGAAATCACCGCCGACGCGGCCGGGTTCCTTCAAACATGCCGCCAAAACGGGAAAATCGGCGTCCTGGTCGCGCCGGGCGCATCGCTCCAGGAGCGGTTATTGGACCTCGTGCCCCACATTGCCCGCCGCGTCCATTTCATCCGTACCCGCGGCCCGTTGCACACCGTCCATGGCGACGAACTCTTTTACCACTATACCGCGCGCCCCACCGATTACACCCTGGACCCCGAGGATGAACCCCTGGCCCGCCAGGCGGCGGCGCTCCTCCAGGCCCGCCCCGGAACCCATATCTCCATCGCCTCCCCCTGGAA
>RZZM01000405.1 GCA_009929845.1 Spartobacteria bacterium | reverse complement strand
ATGATGTCCTGGCTGAGGGTTGTCTTATTCCTGCTCACGAGCAGGATGTCCACCTGGTCGTTTTTCATTTTGCGAAGCAGGTGGGGCAGGGGCGTTTCAGGGGTGGTCAGGCCAAAGGCCATCATGGGCAGGACCCCCATCATCCGCTGTTCTTCCTGGGGCAGACCGATCATTTCCTGCCGGGGAATCACCCCGATGATGTCGCCGTCTTTTTCGATCAAATAATAGTGCGGGGGATAAAGGACGGTTGTCCGTTGGGCCGGTCCGACCGGCTCATCTGCGCGCAGGATACGATAGGACTTGCTCATTACATTCTTCGCCCGGCGCGCCTGGTGAATGGCCGCTTCAAGTCCCTCGGGAACCGGATTGCCGCGTCGCAGCAGTTTCATCGTATAGATGCTCGGATCGCACAGGTGTTTTCGCATGGCATAAGCCATTCCCACGGTAATCAGCAGGGGCAGGATGACATGGTAGTCCCTGGTCTGTTCAAAGATCATGACCGAGGCCGTCATGACCGCGCCAGTCGTTCCCGCCACCATGGCGGCCATGCCGGCAATGGCAAAATCTACCGGCGAAAATCCGACGGACGGGAAACACAGGTCGAGGAGTCCGCCGAAGGTTGCGCCCAGTGTGGCGCCCATAAACAGGGCCGGTGAAAACACGCCGCCGGAGGCGCCGGAGCCGAGGGTCAGACAGGTGGCCACATATTTTGCGGCAAAGAGGAGCAGCAGGACAAGAGGGACGGCGAGACGGCCCGTGAGGATGTCCATGATGGTCGCATAGCCGACGCCCTGGACGTAGTAGTGCCCCAGGAAATGCATCAGGACAGCCATTTCCAGTCCGACAAACAGCATGCCCAGCATGTGGCGTGTGTAGGCGTTTCCCGGCATGGCGTCAAAGGTGTCTTCCGCCCAGTACAGGCCCCGGATAAAGCCCGCGGCGGCCACGCCGATGAGCAGTCCGAAGGGCAGGCACATCAGCAGCATCGGCGGGCTGTGCAGGACTTCGTGTATGCCCATCAGGGACGGCACATAAAAGGAGGGATGCATGCCCCAGGCCAGACGGCCTATGTAGGTGGCCACCACGGTGGATAAAATTACCGGCGCGAGGGTGAGGGATGAGATGGACGGCAGGATCAGCTCGATGGCAAAGGCCAGTCCACCGAGGGGACTGTTGAATGTGGCCGCAATCCCGCCACCCGCGCCCGCCGCGATCAGCGTGGCGCGCTGGCGGACGGGCAACCGTCCCCAACTCCCGAGGATAGAGCCGAAGGTCGAGCCGATCTGAATAATGGGCCCTTCCCGTCCGACCGACCCGCCGCTGCCGATGGAAATGGCGGACGCCAGGCTCTTGACGACCGCCACCGGCCATCGGATGACCGCTTTCTTGTAATAAATGGCATCCATGACTTCCGGAACGCCGTGCCCCTTGGCCTCCGGCGCCCAGGTCTTCACCAGGAAGGAGACCAGCACGGCGCCGACGACCGGCGCCAGCACAATCCCCCAGCCCCATGGCGACATCGGGGTGTGTACATTCGCGTCGTATTGCAACGACCATGTGCCCAGGAAAAACAGATTGTGAAACAGCGCAATCAGTCCCCGGAAAGCAATCGCCCCCAGGCCGGCCACCAGCCCGGTCAGCAGGCCCATCCCGCACATGACCCACGGGTTCGCCATTCGTTCATTATGTTTCTCATTCATGCCTGTAATGCTATCATATCAAAAAAAAACAGCTATCGGAAACTGGGCCGTGCTTGTCGCAACTGACTGACCCCGGTGAACCAGGTGAAGGTCGCTTTAGTTTCCCGGCAGAAGGAGCGAGTGAACGCGGCGCACCAGGAAAAAAGGGTGTACCCGCGATACCGGATAAGGAAAAAACTGCCAAGGCCGGCCATGGCCAAGCCTGTCCCGTATATTAACATCAGGCGTTGCAGGATAGCTCCCCTTGCCAAAAACAGAAGCCGTTTGGCGCCCTCTTGATAAGGGCACAGTACGTTCAGCAGCTCAAGGCTGTTTTTCCCTTCTTGTTTTCTGAATGCATGACGCTACTGATATGCCGGAAAAGGCTGGAGGGTCAATCATGAAAATCGTAAAGCGGTGATGGGCCAGATGAAAAATACAGTTTTTTCTGTACTTATCTTCACATTCCATTCAAGTTGGCCCTTGGGCGTACCGGAAGAGGCGGCTGGTGTTTTCCGGATGTTTCTGGAAATCGAATATGTATTTGATACCAATGCGTACTACGCGGAAAGGTGGTAGAAATGAACTGTCCCACACGAGCGTCCACCCTGCTGCACCCCATGCCGCCTTACCCGCACCTGATCGAAGAACTTGATCTCCAGGAAAAAATTGTCCTTGGCGCCGATGGCATGCCCTCCGGGGAATTTCGCGAACCGGAAGTCTGCTATTTTATAAGCGGTCCATTGGAGGCCAAATTTCCGCAGACCATTGAAAAGCAGCTTGATGACCTGGAAGCGGTCTGCCGGGCGCTGGCCGCCAAAGGCATAACCGGCGTACACCGCATGGCGCTGGCGCAACCTCCCGAAGACATCGCCTTTTTGCTCCTGTTATTGGAACTCGAACAACACGACCGCCTGCCCATCAGGGTCTGTACCTCCTGTTCCGCCATTGCTGACAACCACATGGTGTCCGACGTGCTTCGGACGCACAAGGCGCGTAACGCCCTCGCCAAAGCAAAACGCCACGAAATAACCACCGTGCAACTCCACGACACCCTGATGGACCTGCTTCACGAGGCGGGTGGCGGACGCCATGAACAATTGCAAAAAAAAATACAGGTCGGCGCCACTCATCCGCATCTTTCCGGCATCCAAAAGCTTTCAGCCCACATGCGCGATACAATATATCGTACCCACATTCGCCGACATGCGGAGCGCGGCAATCCGCATCGGCACGAAAGCATGCCCGAACATGTTAACCGGCATGCGAAAATCCGTTGTGATACCGTAAAGATTTTCATGGATGGTATCATCGAAAAGGACACCGCGTTCCCCATCGCGTCGAACATATCGAAACATGTTCGCAGAAGGATCTGCCGCGCTTCGGCAAAGAACATCTCGTCACCTCCATGCAGCCCTTGCATGAACGTCCGCCGGTAACGCTCTGGCATCGGCTTGTTCCAAAAGACGAATGGAACACAGCCTTTGCCTGGAAGGAAGCCCTGCGAGGCGGCGCCGTGCTGGTCTTTGGCAGCGATTGGCCGATTGTTTCCTGCGACGTGCGCGAAGGCATCCACCATGCCATCACGCGCACACCCTGGTACGAGGGCGCCCGTTCGCAGGCCGTAACCCTGGAAGAGGCCCTGAACGCCTATACCGCCGGGGCGGCGTTTACCGAATATAGCGACCGGATCAAAGGCGCTATCCAGCCCGGAATGCTGGCCGATATCACCATCCTTTCCGGCCACCTGGATGCCCTTGAACAGGAAAAACCGGCCATAGAAATCCAGTGCACCATCTGCGATGGCCGCATTATCCACCAGGGCTGATTTTTTAAATTGTTAATGCCTCGCCCCGCCCCATCGCCGATCCTAATCGCACTCTCGCCATCGCCCATCCCTGTAGAGCAGCCTCCGGCCCGATCAGCGAGAAAAGAGTGCGATTACGATCAGCGAACCCCGGGACAACCAGTCCTGGACAACATCTTGGTGTCACTTTAACGTCCATGAGAAACATCTCCATATCATTGGCGTTGGTGTATACAATTAATTTAAGTCGCAACGCATTGTATGCCAGCGCATTGCATCGTTTTACGCTGTTCGATGAAATAAAGTAAAACTAGCGTTTCCGTGACACGGTCGTGTCACGGAAACGCTAGTCGGGTGGGTTTTATTTTTCAAAAAAAGCATTCTCTGTCCCTTTTCGCCTCGCCAAAACAGCCTCTGGAGCATGCTAACCGCAGTTATCGTACAACCCCTATAGTTGTGCCAAATGGCAATGACAACAAAAATGGCTAAATTAGAGAGTTTTGGACTAGCCGTGAAGGAGAGGACCAC
>RZZM01000404.1 GCA_009929845.1 Spartobacteria bacterium | reverse complement strand
AAAGAAAGCGGTTAAGAAAGCAGCAGCAAAGACCGCAACAAAAAAAGCACCCGTTAAAAAGACGCCTGCCGTGAAAAAGGCGGTCAAGAAGGCTGTCGCGAAGAAATCGCCGGTCAAAAAAGCGGTCGCCAAGAAGGCGCCGGCCAAAAAGGCCCCGGCCAAAAAGGCGCCGGTCAAGAAGACTTCCGCCGGGAAAGCCTCCCAGAAGAAGGCGCTGACGGCTAAAGCGAAAAGTGGGCGTATGGCCGTGAACGGGGTACGCAACACCATTAAATCGGCGATCGATACGAAAAAAACAGGCGGCAAAGGCCGGTTGACCGCGCAAGACCGCAAGGCGCTTAAGAAGGCGCTTCAGGTTTTGCGCGACCGCATTGTGGATGAGATCACCTTTCTTTCCGGGGACAACCTGAATCTTTCGCAGCGCGACAGCGCGGGCGACCTCTCCGGATACAGTTTCCATATGGCCGACCAGGGCACCGATAATTTTGACCGTGAATTCGCCCTGAACCTGGTCAGCAGCGAGCAGGACATCCTGTATGAAATCGACTATGCCCTGCAGCGGTTGGAGGAAAAAACGTACGGGATTTGTGAAGAGTGCGGCTGCAACATCGAGAAAGCGCGTTTGGAAGCCCTTCCGTTTGCGCGCATGTGTATCCGCTGCAAGTCCGAAAAGGAACGTGGAAAAACGCGGTACCGTCCTTTCGGCCCCACCATCACAAAGAATTAAAGTAGCCTGAATGACAGCCCTTTGTATCGGTATAGTCATTGCGCTCCTGGACCAGGTCACCAAGTATTATGTCCGTAACGGCTTTGCACTGGGTGAGTCTATTGTTGTCATTCCCGGCTTGATGAGTTTGACCTACCTGCGCAATACCGGCGCGGCGTGGGGCATGCTGGGCGGACAGAACGGGGCGCTGACCATCCTTTCGGTCGTCATGCTTTTCATCATGGTCATTTTCCGCCGGTCCTTCCTGAATGACACCCTCAGCCATCGCATCGCCCTGGGGCTGATGCTTGGCGGGATTGTCGGCAACCTGGTGGACCGTATCCGGCTGGGCTGGGTGACGGATTTCCTTGATTTCTACATTGGTTCCCACCACTGGCCCTGCTTCAATATCGCGGACGCGGCGATTTGCGTGGGGGTGGGCATCTACATCATCACATCCTGGAAGGATGTGCGAACCGCCACCAGGGAGGCGGCTCCTGTTCCGGTTGTTGAAGGGACCGCGGATACGCAGGAACCCGTCGCCCATGAGTAGGCCGACGTTTCAACCTGGGCACTTCTATTTTCTGGTGGGTCCCACCGCCTCGGGAAAAACCGCCATCGCCCATGCGCTGGCCCTGCGCCATGGGTGTGAGATCATTTCTACTGACGCCATGCTCGTTTATACCGGCATGGATATCGGCACGGCCAAGCCCTCGGCGCGGGAGCGCGCGGAAGTGTCCTATCATGGACTCGACCTGGTGGCCCCCGATCAGCCCTTCAGCACCGGCGACTACATCGCGCGCATCCGGCCGGTGTGCGAGGCGTTGCGCCGCGGGCCGCGTCCGGTTATCCTGACCGGCGGCACGGGCCTGTATGTCAAATGTATCATCCAGGGGATGGATGAACTCCCCGCCGCCGATGATGCCATCCGCCATAAGGCGGAAGAAGCCTTTGCGTCGGGTGGGATTCCCGCGCTTCAGCAGATGGCGCGCGACTACAACCCCGCCGCGCTGGATGCCCTCGCGGATAAACAGAATCCGCGACGCCTCATCCGCGCCATTGAAATCCTTGCGCAGGGCCATCCGTTGCCCTCACAGTGGCGGACGGCCCCCGCGTCAACGCCCCTCGCCGGGCTGCGCATAGAACCCCGGCGCCTGCACCGGCGCATTGGAGAGCGCGTTCGCCGGATGTACGGGGCTGGTCTGCTGGATGAGGCCGCCGCCCTGCGCGAACGCTATCCGGCGTTGTCCCGCACCGCCGCGCAGGCCATCGGCTACCGCGAGGCCTTTGATGTCCTGGACGGGCGCATGACCAGGGAGCAGGCCATGGAACAGACTATTATCCGCACGCGTCGGCTTGCCAAACGTCAGATGACATGGTTTCGTAATCAGGCCGTCGTGAAATGGGTGGATCGTATGCCCTCCGCGACGCCGGACGGCATCGCCGCGCACGTAACAGAGATTTGGAGCAGATATGGGCCGACAACAACAGTCGTTTGAAGAAGAAACCGAACGTATCATTCTGGTGGGCGTGATGGGGCGTCATACCGCTGAGTGGGAAACACAGGACTCGCTCGAAGAACTCGCGCAACTGGTTGACACCGCCGGGGGCGAGGTCATTCACCAGTTTATCTTCAAGCAGGATATACCGCATGCCGGCCTCTTTATCGGCAAGGGCAAGGCGGAGTCTATTGCCGAGTATGCGCAGGAGCAGGGGGGGGATGTCACCATTGTATTTGACGATGATTTATCACCGGCGCAGGGCCGCAACCTGGAGCAGGTCATCAACGCCAAGGTGATCGACCGCACCCAGGTTATCCTGGACATCTTTGCGCAGCACGCGCATACCAGCGATGGACGCTTGCAGGTGGATTTGGCGCGGCTGGAGTATTTGTTGCCCCGTTTGCGGCGCATGTGGACGCATTTGGAACGTCAGAAAGGCGGGATTGGTTTGCGGGGCGGCCCGGGCGAACAGCAGATCGAAGTGGACCGCCGCCGGATTCAACAGCAGATTGTGCGGCTGCGCCGGGAACTGACCCAGGTGCGACGCCATCGCGCCGAGATTCGGCGCGGGCGGCAGCGGCACGGATGGGCCCTGGCCTCGCTGGTCGGCTACACCAACGCCGGAAAATCCACCCTGATCAACCAGTTGACCGGTTCTGACGTGGTCACGAACGATCAACTCTTTGTGACCCTCGATCCTACCACGCGGCAGATTGAATTGCCCAATCGGCAATTAGCCCTGCTGACCGATACCGTCGGCTTCATCCGCAAGCTGCCCCATCACCTGGTGGAGGCCTTCAAGGCGACACTGGAAGAGGTCATTGAGGCTGATCTGCTGATCCATGTGGTAGACGCCTCGCACCCGCAGGTGGACCGTCAGATCGAAGCCGTGCAGCGGGTGTTGAAGGAACTCGGGGTCCACGACAAGCCGGTCATCACGGCCTTGAACAAGATCGATAAGCCCGGGGTGGAAGCGCGCGCCAACAACATGTGCCGTGACTTTGAAAAGGCCGTCTGCATTTCCGCGCGCAGGGGGCAGGGGATTGAGCAGTTCCGGGGCGTCCTGGCCGATGCCCTGCATGAGCGCAACGTGACCGCCTACATGAAAATTCCCCAGGCCCAGGCCAAACTCATTGCCGAACTGCGCGCCTGCGCGCTGATCCACCACGAAGTATACGAGCAGAACGACATCTTCTTCAGCGTCCGTGTTCCCCGGCGCCTCAAAGGACGCTTCGAGGCCTGCCTGATCGAAAAAGAAGCCTTCGAGGAACATTTGGACCCCTGATTTGGGTTGCAGGTTGCAGGTTCAGAACTCCTTATCTCGTGGACGTCAAAGTGACACCAGGGGGGCAGAAGTCGAAGGTCGGTCGTCGTTGGCGGGGGCAAGGTTCGTTGTACGGGCTTTAGCCCGCCTCGCCCGCACAGGAAAACAACCATGGAGCGCGAGACAACCAGGCCAGGGCAGCACCCTGATGTCACTTATAACTTCCACGCGGTATGAAGTTCTGAGCTTATTGGATACTGTCGGAGAAGGCTTGCTATCCGGCGGATAAGGGGTAGTATTGATGGTCGATTGTAATTGTAGTTTGTGAAAATGGAAAGGGGTGTTTGAGGTGCAGGCATCTTCGGACGTGTTGGCTATGAAGCGCAAGGAATCCTTGGATTTATGGGTGATCATCAGTATTGCCTTTTCGATGGTGCTGTTCTTGTTTGTGGTGGGGTTCAGCGATGTCATTAAGGATTTTCTGGAAGAATTCTCCATCTTTCCGTTCGCCGATGTCATGACGTACTCCCTGACCCTGTGGAT
>RZZM01000403.1 GCA_009929845.1 Spartobacteria bacterium | reverse complement strand
CTGGGAAAGCCGGATGCGGGAAAACCGCACGTCCGGTTTGATGAGGGGGAGGCTTCCTGCTCCTGGTGGGCAGGAACCTCTCTACTCTACTCTAAAAAACTTTTTTATAATTTTTTCCAATCATTGGAAAAATCTGCTACCATTTTTCCAATCATTGGAAACTTTTTCAGCGTTTTTTCCAATCATTGGAAACTTTTTCAGCATTTTTTCCAATGATTGGAAAAATTGAATTGGAGTGCGTTTTATGGCTATTGTTGAAATCAGTGTTGTTCCGATCGGGACGGAGACGACGGGTGTGTCCGCCTATGTGGCGGGGTGCATTGATGCGTTGAAGTTGGCGGGCGTTGCGTACCGGTTGACTTCGATGGGGACGGAAATTGAAGGTCCGGTGGATGAATTATTCAAACTTATGCGCGTGATGCATGAAAAGCCTTTTGACATGGGATGCCGCCGTGTTTACACCGTGATGAAGCTGGATGACCGGCGCGACAAGGTCTCCGACATGAAGAGTAAAATTCGCAGCGTCGAGGAGCAGGTGACATGTTAACCGGGGTGTGTTTTGATTTTGACGGCATTATTGTGGATACCGAACCGTTGCACTACCAGGCCTTTGAGGAAGTGATTGCGGAGGACGGCCTGCATTATACCTGGGCGGAGTATGTGAACTACTTCATCGGGTTTGATGATCGGGACGGTTTCCGGGCGCTCTTCGAACGGGCGGGCCGGGCGTTGCCGGAAGCGCGGCTCCCGGGTCTGATCGACAAAAAGGCCAAGGCGTTTATGCGGATTGCGGCCTCGGCGGAGGTGCGCCTGTATCCGGGGGTGGAGGCGCTGTTGAAGAGTCTGCGCGGCCACCTGCCGCTGGCCCTGTGCAGCGGGGCCCTGCGCAGCGATGTGGACCCGATTTTGAACCGGTTTGATCTCGCGTCATGTTTTGACGTGATGGTTACCGCCGAGGAAGTGCGCCGGAGCAAGCCGGACCCGGAAAGCTACCTGCTGGCATGCGCGCGGATGAAACAGGCGTTTCCTGATCACGACTGGTCAACGGGACGCGCGCTGGCCATCGAGGACACCCCTGCCGGCATTGCATCCGCGCAGGGCGCGGGCCTGTCCGTTCTCGCCATAACCAACAGTTATTCCCGCACGGAACTGCAGACCGCCAACATCATCCTCGACACGCTCGAAGGGATAGGTGTCCAGGACCTCAACGGCATGGTCGCCTGAGAGTTCGCGCCCGATTTTGACTGGTCACAGGCTGGTTTTCGGGCTATGTTTGTATTGGCGCTTATGAACGACCATATACATGTAACGGTAAAAGGACTGGTTCCGACGCCTTCGGGTTGCGGGGTGTTCCTCAGCAACGGGGAAAAGGTGATTGCCATTTTTGTGGACCACGGGGTCGCGGCGGCGATCACGATGTTCCTGCACAAGATCAAGACACCGCGTCCGTTGACCCATGACCTCATTACCAACATCCTGGCCGGCCTGGGGGCCACGATTGAAAAGGTGGTCATTCATGATTTGAAAGACGACACCTTTTATGCGCGCTTATACATCACACAGGAGAACGAGCTGGGGCGCAATGTCATTGAAATTGATGCCCGGCCCAGTGATTCCATGGCCCTCGCCCTCCAGCGCGGGGCGCCCATTTATGTGGCGCGCGCGGTCTGGGACAAGGCGGAGGATATGACCTGGGCCATGCAGCAACACCTTGACTCGCAGGATCGGCCTGAAGAATAGCGGGAGTTATTACAGGGACCGGCTCAGGGAAAGCGGCGGTTATTCGCGCACGGGGCGGCGCAGGATAACGATACGGCTCTCAGGATTGGGGTCTTTCGGGTCCGACAGATAAATCTGGTGATGCGGCCCCTCGCAACGCAACCCCTCTTTTTCGGCGAATCGTTTCATGGCGCCCATGGAGGAGACTTCCGTCTCGAACGAGCCCTCGTGACGCATCTGCACACAAAGCCCTTCCTTGAGGGGTTCCAGGGTCAACTCGCGCAAGGGCGAGTCCGCCCCGTCCTGGCCCAATTCGACGGCCACATCCTCAATATCCTCGGGTTGCACAAAATACGGAGTGCGGATGATTTGGCGCCACTGCCAGTCTTCCGGCGGCTTGGTGAAGATGTCGCCGTTTTCAACGGGGATGCTCCAGAGCATTTCCAGCTTGCTGATGATGAAATCCTGCCCGGCATCCTTCCACGCCTGTTTCAACGCCCGAGCCATGTCGAACAGGATTTTCTGCTTTTCGAAAAATGCCGGGGTCGCGGGCTTGCCGGTTCCGCTGATGGTGAGATAGGACGCCTGCAGGTTACGCACGAGGCGCGGGGCCCTGGGCGCTATATACTCATCCGTATTTAATTTGAAGAGATCAATAATCTCATCAACCATAACCTACTCCTTGTTTCCTCCCTCAAGACACCTCACCCCACTGCATGAAAGCATACGACATTATCGGGGTCTTCGTAAAACGGTTTCTTTGTTAATTATCAGGCCACCTGGTCGCGTCCGTTGGTCTTCGCGCGCACAAGCGCCTGCTCGGCACGGGCATGGAAGCCCTTCGAGGGCTCGGGATTTTCGAGAACGGCCGTGCCGATGGTACAGGTGATGTTTACCGTCTCGTTGTTGAAGGAGAAGGCCCGGTTCCGGACCGCGTGGAGCACGCGGTGGGCGAGGTTGGAGGCGGTGGCGGTGTTGGTGTCGGGCAGGAGGACGGCGAACTGGTCGCCCTCGTAGCGTCCGATGAAATCATTCTTCCGGGGGAAGCAGCGGATCAGCTCCTGCGCGACCCCCTGCAGGATTTCATCGCCGGCCGGACGCCCGAAGCGCTCATTGATATCCTTGAGGTTGTCGATATCTACAAGGAGCAGGGTCAACGGCTCATGCAGGAACGAGGAGACATTGGCAAACTTGTCGAGGGTTTCATCATAGGCCCCCCGGTCGAAAACATGCGTAAGGGCGTCTTCGTCGAGTTTGCATTGCAGGTCAAAAAGCTCCTTGCGTACACTGTGGATACGCGCGCCGATATATTCAATCTGCTTCTGCTGCAGCTCCTGTCGGTTCTCCACGGCCTCGGAGACCATGTCCACCGTCCGGATGGCCTGCCGCCGGATTTCATCCAGCGAATTGCCATTGGCCACCTGCCGCAACTGGGCCAGTTGCTTTTTCACATCCTTGTCCGAGTCATCATTGCCGCTGGTAATATGGCGGAGACTGGAAAGGGAGTCGATGACAATGGATTTAAGTCCGCTGATGGAGCTGTCGACATATTGTTTTTCCTGGCGGCGGTGATTGACGACAAAGCGCTGGAATCCGGTCCAGTTGCGCTGAGCCAGCGGCAGGGCCTGGGGGGGCTCCGTGTCATTCTCCCCGGATTGCGACAGGGGGGACGGAGAGCCCACAAGGACGTGGCGCACCCATTGCTCGCATTCGTCCTGAAAGGCCTGCGAACTGACTTCGGTGATATCAAAAGCATTGCGTCCGTACGCGCGGACAATCTGACCGAGGGTATCCAGCAGGACCTCGGCGGGAATCTGCGGGGCGCGCTTTGATTTTCGGGGCGACGGCTCAGCGTGTGGTCCGGCCACCGGTTCCTTGCCTTCATTTTTCTTCTTCGAAAACCAGCCCATAACAGAAACCCTTCCGGTTTGATTCGCTCATCCCTATGGCACCACGTCCGGCAGGCGGTGTCAATAAGGTTTTGCCCCTTGAGGAGCTAATGTGTGGCTCGATGAGTCAAAGAATATGTTTATCTTTGATTTTTTCACACGCCGTTATCGTACAACCCCATTCAGGGTTGGCATGGTGGAGGGCGAGATTCCTATCGAGCCGGCCTGTACCCGTGCCCCGTCTATCCCAAAGAACCCGCGGTGCACCGGGCTCTACAGAGTAGCCGCCCTCCAGATAACCGCACACAAGTAACCCCTGGAGGGGCAACTGAGTTGTCCCGTCAACCTCTTATTAAGAATTTTGTATAGCCATACACATTTCCCAAAGCGGTGATCCACTAGCTTTTAA
>RZZM01000065.1 GCA_009929845.1 Spartobacteria bacterium | reverse complement strand
CGACAAAGCTCTCGACAAAGGAAGGCGCATGCACCCGACGGGCGTCTTATGCCACAACGCGGACCTTGGAGGCGGGGATGCCGAGTTCGTCGCGGTACTTGGCGACGGTGCGGCGGGCGAGTTTCAGGCCTTTGGACTCTTTGAGCAGGTCGGCGATCTGCAAATCGGTCAGGGGCTCGGTCTCGTTTTCCTCGTCCACCAGCCCGGCGATCATCTCCTTGACGGAATCGGGGGTCATGGCGGACCCGTCCGAACAGCGGTACCCGGCGCGGAAAAAGAATTTCATCTCGAAGAGTCCGCGTGGGGTCTCGATGTATTTATTGGCTAGGGCACGGCTGACCGTGGTTTCATGGACTCCGATGATGTTGGCGACCTTGCCCATGGTCAGGGGCTTCAATTCGCCTTCGTCTTTATCGAAGAAATCGTACTGCACGCGAAGGATTTCATCGGACACTTTCCGGAGCGTATCCTGGCGTTGGCTGATCCCCTGGATCAGGAAGGAGGCGCGGCGGAGTTTGCGGCGGATATAGGTCTGGTCGCCGGAGGAAAGCTCACTTTTTTCGAGGAGGGATTTACAGTGTTGGTTGATGGAGAGGTGGGGGATATTTTCATCGTTAAGGTCGACCCGGAATCCGTCCTCTTCCCTGGAGATGAAGACATCCGGGGTCACGTATTCAACGGGCTGCTGGGTAAATGTTCGTCCGGGTTCGGGGTTCAAGGTCCGCAGGAGGTCCAGGGCGTCGTCGATATCCTCGCGTGAGACCCCGAGTTGTTCCGCGAGGGCATCGAATTCCCCGCGGGCGATCCATTCCATGTAGTTGGAGACGATCGCGCGGGCGACATCATGCCTTCCGGACTGGCCATCCAACTGAAGCAGCAGGCATTCGGCGAGGGTACGCGCGCCGATGCCGGCGGGGTCCAGCAACTGTACGCGCTGGAGTACGCGTTCGATGAACGCAACGGTTTCGCACAGGACTTCAGCAATCTCGCCGACGGGGGTGGCCAGGTAGCCGCGGTGGTCGAGTGACCCGATGAGCCACTCCGCCGCCGCCTCTTCGCGTTCGCTCAGCTCGTAGGCGGCCAACTGTTTGAGCAGGTGTTCCTGCAGCGAATCTTCGGTGGTGAGCGAATCGATGATAAACTGGTGTCGTTTCTGGTCTTCGGGGTTCGACTGGCGCTGCGTGCGCGCAACATGTTCGTAATCCTCCCGCCATTCGTTGTCGATTTCCGTAAGGGCTTCGAGCCGGGCGTCCACGTTGGTGTCGCTGATATTTTCAGCCGCGTCCATATCGACGGAGAAATCGGATTCCGGGGCGGCCACTTCGGGCGCCTCCACTTCATGGTCGGGGAGATCACCATCGAGTTCGAGCACCGGGTTGGATTCGAGCTCGGTCTGCACCAGGGAATTCAATTCCACCGTTGGCGCCTGCAGGAGGCGCAGCCATTGAAGCAGTTGCGGGGCGAGGTTTAGTTGTTGGTTGACTTGGGGGCCCTGATATATACCGAGTTCCATGCTACTCATGATGACGTACTCCTCGTTGTTCTCTACGCTCATTCTTCATGCCAAACCCATAGGCAGAAAGTGTGCCCACTTTGGCAGCGGACCTGCTATCACCAGGACAGACGTCGGGAAAATCCACTTTTAAAAGGGTTTTTGTGTGAATAAAAATATCAGAATATTTTTTTCACCATGAATGGCGTTTCGTGGCGCCCCAAAAAACATGTCGGAATACACGGCAGATGACAATGGCGCTTGTCGCAGGGCCCGACAACGGGAAAGAATGGCTATTTTTTTGGATGAGGATGGATCACGGCACCGGGAAGCGGGCGGTCAGGCCCAGGACCTGTTCTTTGACTTCGGCGATGGCCTTTTCGTTTTCGGGATCGTCGAGTACCCGGTTGATGAAGCCGGCGATGAGTTTCATCTCGTCCTCTTTCATGCCGCGGGTGGTTATGGCGGGGGTGCCCAGGCGGACGCCGGAGGTCACAAACGGGCTCTTGGTGTCGAAGGGGATCGCGTTTTTGTTGACGGTGATGCAGGCTTTGTCCAGGGCGGTGGCGGCGTCTTTGCCGCTGACATCGATCGGACTCAGGTCGACGAGCATCAGGTGGTTGTCGGTTCCGCCGGTGACGATGCGCAGGCCGTTTTCCTGCAGGGCGGTTGAGAGGGCCACGGCATTCTTGACGACCTGCTGCTGGTATTCCTTGAAGGCCGGTTGGAGGGCCTCGTAGAAGCAGACGGCCTTGGCGGCGATGACATGCATCAGCGGTCCGCCCTGGATGCCGGGGAAGACCTGCTTGTTGATGTCCTGGGCAAAGCGTTCCTGGCACAGCACCATGCCCCCGCGCGGTCCGCGCAGGGTTTTATGGGTGGTGGTGGTCACAAATTCCGCGTAGGGGACCGGGTTGGGGTGGCATCCGGCGGCGACCAGCCCGGCGATATGGGCCATATCCACCATCAGGAACGCGCCGACGGTATCGGCGATCTGGCGAAGGCGTTTGAAGTCAATGATTCGCGAATAGGCGCTGGCGCCGGCGACAATCATCTTCGGTTTGTGTTCCTCGGCCAGTTTCTGGATGTTATCGTAGTTGATGGTTTCCGATTCCTGATCGACCCCGTAGGGGACGATTGTGAAGAAGCGCCCTGAGAAATTCATGGGGTGCCCGTGTGTCAGGTGGCCGCCGTCGGCGAGGCTCATGGCCAGGATGGTGTCCCCGGGTTTCAACATGGCGAAGTATACCGCCATATTCGCGCTGCTTCCGCAGTGTGGCTGCACATTGACATGTTCCGCGCCGAAAAGCTGTTTGGCGCGGTCGATGGCAAGGCGTTCGGCTTCATCGACAAACCCGCATCCGTTGTACCAGCGTTTGCCGGGATAGCCCTCGGCATATTTATTGGTCATGATGGACCCGCTGGCCTCGCACACCGCGCGGCTGGTGTAGTTTTCGGACGCGATGAGTTCGATATTGTCGCGTTGGCGGCGGGCTTCCGCGCGCAAGGCCCCGTAGATTTCGGAGTCGGCGTTATAGACCGCCTGGGGGTCGTCGTTGCTGGCCATGCAGGCGCTCATTTTCGCCACGCGGCGCTCATGGCGTCCGCCGGCCTCGAAGGCGGCATTCAGCCACGCCTCGACAATGGCCTCGGCCTCCTCGACTGAGACCGTGGACGCACCCAGCGCCAGGACATTCGCGTTGTTGTGTGCGCGGGCCATTTTGGCCATATGCGGGCTGGTGCAGAGGGCGGCGCGTACCCGGGCGAATTTATTGGCCGTGATAGCCATGCCGATGCCGGTGGTGCAGATCAGCAATCCCTGGTCGCATTCGCCGCCGGAAACCGCCCGGGCCACCATACAGGCGTAATCCGGATAGTCCACCGAATCCGTGCTGAAACAGCCTTTATCATCCACTGCGATGCTGTTCTTTTCGAAGACCTTTTTCAGGGCTTCCTTCAATTCAAATCCACCATGGTCTGCGCCAAGTGCTATCTTCATGTATGCGGTCCTTTCCAGCGGACTCTTATATCGAGTCCCAATTATCCTTCATATAAAGGATCAAATCCGAAATCGCGCTATCGATTTCATCTCGAGTCTTTTTATAAACGTGAACGGAGCCGCCGATGGGGTCGGCCACATCCGCGTCCTGGTCCACGGTTCCAAACCTATGGAGTGTGAACACTTTTCCGTTCGCCGCCGGGAAGCGCTGCAACACGTCCGAGCGATGAGCGTTGGTCATTACCACGATCAGGTCGGTGGCGTCAACCAACTCCGGCGTCAAAGGCTGACTAAAATGCGGGGTCAAATCAATATCGATTTCCTTGAGGGCGACGACCGCCTCCCGGCTGGCCGGACTTCCCGGCCAGGCGGCGACCCCCGCGGACTGCGCCTGCCAGGCGGAATCGGGACCAAGACGGTGACGCAGGATATACTCCGCCATAGGGCTTCGGCAGATATTCCCCGTGCATACAAATACAATCTGGTGCTTCTTTTCCATACATTTACAGTTTCGCTATCTCATTGCGGGAAATCGCGCCCTCTCTGAGGATCGTGCAAGCTTCGCCGTCAACCTTAACAACCGTACTTGGTAGAGTACCAGTAACCCGCCCGGCGTCCAGAACAAGTTCCACGTAATCGCCAATATCCGCCATCGCATCCGCCGCCGTGCATGCCTCCGGTTTCCCGCTCAAATTCGCGCTGGTAACCGCCAAATGGCAAGGCAAAGCCGCCAAAATGGCCTGTGGAACCGGATGATCCGGGCACCGGAAGCCTAAAAACCCGTTTTGGGCCTCCAAAACAAGCGTCAGGGGCCCTGGCCAGTACTTTTTGGCTAATTTTTCGCCAAAAATGCCGATTTTTGCTCCAAAATCATAAATTTTCGCAAAATTTTCGACAAAATACGCCACCGGCTTGTTTTTTTCGCGATTTTTTGCCAAAAAAAGCCGTTCCATCGCCTCGGGGTCATCCGCGTTGCAGGCGACGCCATACACGGTTTCCGTCGGAAAAATCACCAATTTTCCGTCTAAAATGACCTCAACAGCCCGTTTTGCCCCCATTTTCAGGTCATTTTTCGAAAAAATCTTGAAAATATCAGGTTTTTTACTCATTTTTTCGCAAATTAAGGGCTTTCAGGCCCAAAATGAGGTTCACGGCGCGATGGAGGATGGGGTCTCCCTGTACGCGCTTACGCAGCCAGCGGTCCTCTTTTTCTTCGTCCGAAAGCAGGCCCTCGGTTAATTCCGGCTCATAATCCTTCCCGTAGGAGGCGGAAACATTGACCATCAGGATGTCCGGTTCCACACCGGTGGTCCCGTCATAGACCGTTCCATCGGCCACCACCATTTTTCGGGTGGCCATGAAGAGGTAATCGCCGGAAGAGAGCGCCACGGGTTCGCGAACGGTAAAATCACCGGCGGTTATTGTGCCGACGAGCAGGGCGCCTCGCGTACTGCCCTGGAGGACCCCGGCCAGCGCCTCGGCCGCGCCGCAGGTGTTGGTATTGACCAGCACCATGACCGGCATGGAAAGCGACCCGTCATCAACAGCCTTGCTCACCTCGATATCCTGGTCATCCCGGTCACGCAGCACATAAAGCAGGTCGCCCGCATCGGCAAAAAGGCTCCCGACGCGATCAACCGAGGCCATATCTTTCCCGCACGCGTCCCGCATGTCCAGGATCGCGCCAAAGACTTCGCCGGTTTCCCCGGCGAGGAGCTGATCGACCAGTGTTTGGCCGGTTTGTTCAAAAACACCGCTCAGGCGGATATAGGCAATGTCCTCCGGAAAATGTTCTGTCCAGTCCACGCCGGTCACGGAAATCATATCACGCCCGACATCATACTCCTCGACCGTGCCGTCTGGTTTTCGGATTTGCAGATGCACCGTCTCTCCGATTGGTCCCCGCAGCATCTTGGTGATCTCCAGCAGGGTCAGGTTGGTGGCGGACGCGTCTTCAAGGGACAGGATGATGTCGTCCGTTACCAGGCCGACGGCCTCGGCGAAGGTGTCCGGGTATACCGAAACAATGCGCAGCTCGTTCTCCCCTGACCAATCCACGTCAACGCCCACCGCGCTGATACCCCCATGATGAAACGTCTTCATCTGCTCATATTCTTCCGCGCAGATAATACGGCCGTACGGGTCAATGGATTTAACCACCGCGTCAAGGACCGCCTTGCGGACAGGCGGGGTGTGGATGTCCGGGCGGTTGGATGTTATCAACGAAAGAACCTCTGTCACACTATCCGTTAACGAGACTTCCGGAGCGGCATCACCCACCACCTCCGGGACGCTTTCCGGCAACGGCGCTTCCGCCACCGCTTCAACCACCTCCGGCACACGGTCTGTAACGGTCTGTCCCCACGCAAATCCCGCAAGGAGAAGGAAGATTAAAATCCTCATCATATTATGCGCTCCGTTCGTCCTGGATGGACTGGTTGGCCTGTTGCACCGCCTTTTTCATGTTTTCCTTGTGGCGTTTCAGGCGTCGACGGAGCGAGGCATCGCCCAGCGCGAGTATCTGTACCGCCAGCAGGGCCGCGTTATTGGCGCCTGCCCGTCCGAGGGCGACGGTAGCCACCGGGACGCCCGAGGGCATTTGAACGGTCGACAGCAGGGCATCGAGCCCGTCCATGGCGCCCCCCTTCATCGGCACGCCGATGACCGGGAGAATGGTATGCGCCGCCAGCACGCCCGCCAGGTGCGCCGCCATGCCCGCCGAAGCGATAATTACCTTGATCCCCTCGCGTTCCGCCGTCTTTGAAAATTCCGCGGCCTCGTCCGGTGTCCGGTGCGCGGACATGACCCGCACATCGCAGGCAATCGAAAACTGCTCCAGGGTATCCACCGCATGCTTCACTACCGGCCAGTCCGATGCGCTGCCCATTACTACCGCCACCGGCGTCTTTGCTTTTTTTGCCATCTTGTACCTCTTGTTAGCTTTTCAGGTTGTAGTCTGTTAGTTTATTAGGTTGCTGGTTCATTGCAAGGCTGAAACCTACAACCGACCCAACCACCTAACCATTCTTGAGAGGAGTTTCGAAGATTCAATCGCCGGACAGTTGCGCGCGCATTTCAGCGGCATATTGGTCGGCGTTGAGGCCGGCAATGAGATGGATCACGTTGTCGCCCACATCCAGCAGGCCTTTTGAGCCGGCTTCATCCAGCGCCTTTTCATCCACGTTGGATGCGTCGTTGAGCTGTATGCGCAGGCGCGTTTCCGCGCACTCGTCCACGCGCTTGATGTTATCCGCCCCCCCGAGACCCTGGATAAAGGCCTTGGCCTTTTCCGGGGCGGCGGCATCGCGCAGTTTGGGGACAATGGTCGCGGAGGCCGGGGCCTTGACCGGGGAAGGTTTTTCCGCTTCGTCCGCTTCCGGACCGGCGGTCTGCAGGTATTCTTCCATGTCGGTTTTCAGGTTTTCCGAACGGGGCCCGAAGATGGCTTGCATATTATTGCCGACAATCACCACGCCGGCCGCGCCGAGGGCTTTGAGTTTTTCCTGGCTGGCCTTGCTGATCTCCTTGACCTCAACGCGCAAGCGCGTGATGCAGGCATCCAGGTTAACAATATTACTGCGCCCGCCAAACGCCCGGACCAACTGCAGGCTGAAGCTGGAGGCCGAGGTCGTGCCCGCCGCCACGGGTTCCGCCTCATCGTCTTCGCGTCCGGGTGTTTTCATATGCATGAATTGGATCAGCGTGCGGAAGATAAGGAAGTAGCCCACGCCCCACAGGGGCCCGACAATCAGCAGCCACAGGCCATGTGTGGATTGCGGGAAGAGGATAATATAGTCTATCAACCCGTGCGAGAAGGTCATCCCGTGTTTGATGCCCAGCGCAATGCAAATGAAGTAGGCCGCGCCGGCCAGCAGGGCGTGTACGACATACAGCAGGGGGGCGACGAACATGAAGGCGAACTCCAGCGGTTCGGTGATGCCGGTCAGGAAGGAGGTCAGGGCGGCGGAAAGCATAATGCCACCGATCAGGGCCTTCTTGCCGGGTTTGGCGGTCGCCCAGATCGCCAGGGCCGCCGCGGGAAGTCCCCACATTTTGAAGAGGTAGCCGCCCGCCATATTACCGGCGGTCGGATCGCCGGCGATGTAGCGCTGAATCTCGCCGTGAATAACCTGGCCGGTATTGGGGTCGGTGTATTTGCCCACATCGAAAAAGAAGGGCACATTCCAGATGTGATGCAACCCGAACGGCAGCAGGGAACGTTCGACCACCCCGTAGATGGTGAAGGCGGCTTTGGGATTGCTCTCCGAGGCCCAGATGGAGAAACGGTCAATCAGTCCGGCAATGGGCGGCCAGATAAAGCTGAGGATGATCCCGGCGGCAATCGCCGCGATGGCGGTGATAATGGGGACAAAGCGTTTGCCCGCGAAGAACCCCAGGTATTGCGGCATCTTGATCTTGTAGAACCGGTTGAACATGGACGCCGCGATGGCGCCACTGATAATACCGCCAAGCACGCCGGTCTCCACGGTCTTGTGGTCCAGCCCCTGGGCGTCGGCAATGGTCTTGAGGGTGGTCACCAGCACGACATACCCCACGGTGGCGGCCAGGGCCGCGACCCCGTCGTTTTTCGCCAGGCCCAGGGCGACGCCGATCGCGAACAGCAACGCCAGGTTGGCGAACACCGCATCCCCGCCTGCCATGAACAATTTGAACACAGGGCGGAAGCGCTTCGCCGCTTTATAGGCGCCATCGCTTACAACTTCCGGCGTGATGGTCCTGTGGGCCGCCGCCGCGGCCTTTTTCATATTCTGTACGGCCTTCTGGAAGGTGGCGTCGGCCTCCTCATCCGCCTTTTCCGCCTGGTCGATCTTGTTGTCATCCAGGGTATCGAGGGCCTCGTCGATGAGTGTTTCCGCTTGTTTGTATGCCGTGCGGGCGTCATCGGCATTGATGATCTCGGAGGCGGGCGTGTGCTGCTCTTCGTAGGTGACGATCAGTTTACCCAGTTCACGATCACCCGCCGCGCCGATCCCCAGCAGCAGGCCGGCCACCGGCAATACCGCCACCGGCAGCATCAGGGCCTTGCCGATTTTCTGTAACGTTCCAAACGATTTCTGGAATATATTCATGATACACCCTCGTGGCTTATTTACTTAAATCATCCAGTTCAGCTTCCATGGCGCGTGGCACCAGGGCCCGGACCTCCTCGGCGGTATTGCAGGCCAGGGCCTTCTTCGCCAGCGCGCGGCATTCTTCAAGGCGCAGCCCGCGAACCAGGGCCTTGATGGTCGGAATGGAGGGAATGCTTACGCTGAGTTCGTCCACCCCCAGTCCAATGAGGATGGGCGCGGCCTGCTCTTCACTGGCCAGCCCGCCGCATACGCCCACCCATTTTTTTTGCGCGTGGGCCGCTTCAACGGTCTGGTAAATGAGCTGCAAGACGGCCGGGTTCATGCCGTCCACCTTGGGGGCGAGCTTGGGGTGCCCCCGGTCCATGGCCAAGGTGTACTGCGTCAGGTCATTGGTGCCGATCGAGAAAAAGTCCACCTCGGCGGCGAACTGCGCGGCCATGACCGCCGCGGAAGGCACTTCCATCATCATGCCGACCGGGATGGGCGGCAGGTTCAATCGTTTGCACTCTTCCAGAAAGATGGCCTTGGCGTCGCGCCATTCGGGTATGGTGCTGATCATGGGAAACATGACATGGAGTTTGCCGTGGCCGGCCGCGCCCAGGATGGCGCGAAGCTGGGTGCGGAGGATTTCCGGCCGGTCCAGCCCGATGCGGATACCGCGTTCGCCCAGGAAGGGATTGTCCTCGCGAGGAATCGGTATGTACGAAAGGGGCTTGTCGCCGCCCACATCCAGCGTGCGGATGACGAGGGTTTTATCCTTGCCAACGGCCGACGCGATGTCGCTGTAGGCCTGTTTCTGCTCTTCCTCATTCGGGGCGGTGGCGCGGCCCATGAACAGGAATTCGGAACGTAACAGACCGACGCCCTCGCCGCCCATTTCCGCCACCCCGCGGGCATCCTTCAGGTTGCCGATGTTGGCCACCACTTCCACCCGGTGTCCGTCGAGGGTGACTGCCGGCTCATGGCAAACGGCCAGGTCGGCTTTGCGCTTTTCTTCGATCTTTTTCTGGAGGGTACGCATCGCGCTGATCTGCGCCTCGGTCGGATTGAGCCGCAGGTTTCCCTTGGTTCCGTTCAGGATAACGGGGGTATCATTGGCCAGGTCCAGGACCTTCGGGTCGATGCCGGCCACCGCGGGGATGCCCAGGCTGCGCGCGAGGATGGCCACATGCGAGGTGGCCCCGCCGCGCGTTGTGCAGAACCCCATCACGCGGGCCCGGTCCAGCATGGCGGTATCCGAGGGACTCAAGTCTTCGGCCACAAGAATGGCATCCGACGGATAGGCGGGCTTGTCGGTCTCAATGCCCGTAAGCAATTTCAACACCCGGTCGCCGACATCGCGGACATCATTCGCCCGCGCCGCGAGTAATTCATTATCCATCCCGGCCAGTTCCTGCGCGTGCATGGTGTAGGCCTTCTTCCAGGCAAAGGGCGCGCTTTTTCCCTTGGCGATGGCCGACTTGGCGATATCCATCAGATCCGGATCGCCCAGCAGTTCTTCGTGGGCGGCAAAAATGGCGGCCTTGCCCGCGTCGGCATCGGCATGGAGCCGCGCCTGCAGGGCCTCGAGCTGCCCTTTGGCTTTCTGGATTGCCGTGCGTAACGCGTCCCGTTCATCGTCGACGTCCCCGCCGTTTTCTTCGACGTGGATTTCCTCGTGCCGGACCTGGTAGACATGCCCGATGGCCAGGCCGGGGGAGGCCGCGACGCCGCGCAGGACATCCGGGTTGTCATTTTTAACCTGCGGCGCCGGCGCCGCGTTTTCGGAAACCGTTGTTGTGGCGGGCGCGGGCGCGGGCGCACACCCCTCATCGCCCAGTCCATTCCGTACCAGCGGCGCAATCTCGCCGATTGCGTCCTCCGCGTCCGATCCTGTCGCCATAAAGACCACCTTGTCACCCTGTTTTATATTTATCTTCATAATGCCTGTCACACTTTTTGCGTTGCCTATACGGTCATTGCATTTGATTTTTATTTCGGCAGTGAATTTTTTTGCGATATTCGCCAGCACGGCGGCTGGGCGCGCGTGCAGGCCGGTCGGATTGGGGATAAGGATGGCGTCGGAGGTGACCGTTTGGCCGTCCGCCACGGCGCGCGCGCCGGTATTCGCTTTGGGAATGATCTCCATCAGAAGACTGCTCCCCGCGCTCATCCGCCCGTGATGGACTTTGAAGCTCTCGATCCGGTCCATTTCGGTGAGGATGATCTGGGTCAAAAGACTTTTTGCATGGGTGGCAATATAATCCGAGTCAAAGGCAATCAGTTCATCCCCGGTTTTAACCTGGGCGCCTTCCCTGACCTTCAGGGTAAAACCCTTGCCTTTGAGCTGTACCGAGTCCACCCCGATGTGCAACATGAGTTCAAGGTCCGAGGCGATACGCAGCGTCACCGCATGGTTGGCCGGATGAATATGAACCACCTCGCCGTCACACGGCGCCAGCAACACCTGCGACAGGGGATCGATGGAAACCCCGTCGCCGACCATTTTTTGCGCGAACACCGGGTCCGGCACGTTATCAAGCGAAACCACCGGACCACTCAACGGGGCTTTGATGGCGATCGTTTGCGGTGTGACTGTATCTGCTGCACTCATGTGTTACCACCCTTGTTTACATTTTGCATACACTGTACAGATTCTATCGGGATACGCACCTGATGTCAAACCCTCCGGCGACAAAGCCACGCCCTAATTTTCTGCTGATTTCTGATGGTATATATCTGCGACCATCCGCGGCAAAAAACGGGGGTTCCCTCACGGTACCGCGCGCGTGGCGCGGTAGAAGGCTTGGTTGGCGGGGGCAATAGGTTGTGTAACACGATGGATGCCGCCGGTGATATGGTTTTGCAGGCGGGTCCAGGGCCCGTCCAGCGCCGGGGCCTGCTCGAGTGTATATATCCAGGTGTTGGTGAGCGCGGTGTCGGACATCCAGAGGCACAGTCCTTGCGGCGGGGTCTTCCCGGAAAAGGCGCACCAGCTTGCATTCTCCTGTGCCCGAAGACCGGTCATCCGCTTGAATTGCGCGTAAAAAATGCGGGCAATATCCCGGTGCCGGAGAAGGACCAGGTTTTCATCGTTTCCGCTCGTTGAGCCCAGGGCCGTATAGGTCCAATTGGCCGATCCATGAATGGTGATGGGGGCGTGATGCCAGGGATCGATGACCATATACTTTTCGTGGACCAGGTCGGTTTCGCCCGTATCGTAGGCCGAACCGTCGGCCTTGCTGAACGGGGTGATGAAATGCACGCGGTTGGTGGTGGCATAATGGGCCGGATTATTCAGATACGCATAGACCTCCGAAGAGGCCCCGGTTATGTCGCTTTGCGGAATGACGCCAAAAATCATGACGCCCCGATCGGCCGCGCTTACCAGGGAATGCTGGATGATCGTCAGGGTAAGTTTGTTCAACGCAAAAACAATTTCATCCTGCGCGTTGCTGATGAGCGCGCTCACTTGCGTCATGGCGTTGTTCCCACCGTCAAAGCCCTCCGGATACGGGGCGAATCGGCATTGGCCGTCCCCCCATGCGCCGGGCAAAGAGAAGGAGGTATTGTCGTGGGCGTGCGATTTCTCGCCGTGATCATGAAACCGTCCCGCCAGCAGTTCCGTCATTTCCAGATTGTAGGCATTAAAAAGCGTCGTGTTCTGAATTTCGAGGCCGATGTTCCATTGCTGCGAACTGGCGCCGCCGGTGAAATTCCAGGAGGCGATGAATACCCACTTGTTGGTGTCTCCAAAATCGAAGACCCCGAGTTTGTCATGCATGATCCCGTAGACGGAATTGTCCTCGGATAATTGCAGGGGATTCACGCCCCGCAACGCAAGGGTGTTCAGGGAATTGGTCCCGTTGAATTCGCTGTAAATATCCACGGCGCTGTCCGCGACAAAGCGGACGGTGGCCCCCCGGTCGAGCGCGCAGGTGATCGCCGTGATTATGGGGCCGGCCGCTCCTGCGGCGGCGGTATTGCCCGAAAAGGTGTATGTGCACAGCGTGCCGGTCTGCCCGCTTTGCAGTTGATTAATACGCGCCAGCAGGGCCTCGCGAATACAGTATTCATCCGCACTCAGTGTGGAAAGGGTCGTGTTCTGGTCCGGCAGATTAAAATGAACTATCCAGCAGTCCCCCGTCACCGAAACCGCCCGGGCCTCCGACGGCAACCACCCAACCAAACTGACCAACACAATAATTCGTATAAATCGACTCATGCCCTGAATATACACAAAAGCCCAAAAAGGGGCAGGGTATATCCAGTAAAACCGTTTGATTTTTTACCAAAAATGACCATTTTTGACCAAAAACCGCAAAAATAGCCATTTTTTCCTGTCAATCGAGGGACGCGCGTTGGCCGAGGGCGCGGTAGCGGGTGGCTTCGGGAACGAGGACGGTGCGTTGCAGTTGGTTGCGCAGGCTGACGTTTCCCGACAGCTCGACGTCCGTCTCAAATTTTACTCGGCCTTCGATCGCCAGGTGACTGCAGGCGATGAGCGATGGAATGCCGTCGGCAAAGAGCTGGTCGAAGTCCTCGATAAGCGCGTAGTATTTGGGGTCGAGGTTGATGACCGGCGGGTCGAGGGTTCGTTCGGGGTTGATGACCACGTGCATGTCGTCGGTCAGGACATAGGCGTCGGACCGAAGTCCGAGCAGGTCGTTGGTGGTCTTCACCGGGGCGAAGCGGGTGCGGGGCACCCGCAGGGCGCGGGCGTCGGGAAAAATGGAGATGGCGGCGCCCATGGCGGTCTCGAGTTGATAGACGGGGATGGATGCCTTGTCGCGCGGGTCCACGGTTTTCTGGTTGGCCATCAGAGGGAGTTCCAGGATGCCGTTGCTTTCGTTTAGGGCCTCGGACAACCGACGCAGGTTGATCCAGAGGTTGTTGGTGTTGAAATAGCGGTAGCGGGTGATGTCCTGGAAGTCATCCATTTCATGTTCGGGGCACTGCGCGCTTTCGCGGAGCACCAGTCGGTGGTCGCGGGACTCGGCCAGGTGGCCGCCCTTGCGGTCGGCCTCGGTCCGGTCGGTCACTTCCATCATGAAGGGAATCTGTTTGCTCGCGAAGTATCCAAGAATCTGGGGATCGAGGGTCGCGCCCAGGTTGTCGATGTTTGACACAAACGCATATTCGATGTCGGCGTCCAGCAGTTTTTCCAGGATGCCCGTGGTGAGCAGGGCGGTATAAAAATCGCCGTGTCCGGGCGGACACCATTCCAGTTCGGGATCCGCGGGGTGGCTGGCAGGTTTGAAATTGTCCTGGCGGATTTTCGGCACGCGATGCTGCAGGAACCCCAGGGGGATGCCGGCCTGCTGTTCCGCCAGCTCAGGATAGGGTTCAAGGGCGTTGGCGGTGTCGTCGTTCGTGGAGAAGCTGTTCATCAGCACCAGGGGCAGGCGGCCGCCGCTTTGACGTCGCAGGATATCCACCTGGCGGGCGACGATGTCCAGGAAGGACAACCCGTCCTTGACCGTCAGCAGCGACTTGGCGCGAGAGAGTCCCATGCTGGTTCCCAGTCCGCCATTGAGCTTGAACAGGACGGTACGCCCCAGGGCCTCCTTGCCCGCACGAGTAACGTTCTTGAGGTCGTTGAGGTCATCCACCTGTTTGACCGGACTGATATCATCGCGCCCCAGCAACGGTTGTCCACCCTCCAGCAATTGAGCGTAATGATGACAGAATGTATCAATCAACAGTTGCGGCATATTATCGCTGCGCAACCGTTCAACCACCGCACTGAAGCGGTCACCAGTCTGTCGTTTCACTCCTGGCACGCTATACTCTTCTCTTGCACTTCGCTTTCAGAACTTACTTTATCCTGATGAAGCCTAGCCCTTTTCTGCGAAGGATACAAGAAACAAAGCTAGCACACTTCAATACTTTGTTTGCCGCCGGTCTGCGGGATTTCGCAGACATACAGCCCGTCCTTTTCCGTTAAGGCGATGGATTCGCCATCGACCAGCAGGTGATCCAGCGCCTTTTTGGCCCGGAAGGCGAGGCGGGCGTTGGTGTGGGGCAACCCGCGCACGGTGAAGGCCGCGCTGTCGCCAACCGGCCGGTCAATCAGTTCAGTGGTGGCATACAACAGGGTGATATCATTGGAAAGAGCGACATGCACCGGCAGGATGAGTCCGGCGAGCGCGGGGAGTTCCACCGGCCCGATGGCGATGTCCTCCTTGTGCCGGGGGTGGCGCACCGAGACCGAGGACGTCGCCGTCGCACGGTGCACGTTGCCGACAAAGAGGAAGCCCTCGCTTTCGTTGAAGCGCGCCTGCACCTGCAGCACGTTATTATCCGTCCAGGCCGGTTTGTTGGCCTTCCCGGTTTCCATCATCGCGCCGAGAATCTGGGGGTGTTCTTCAATCGTGTAATAGCATTCAAACCCGAAACAGCGCACCACGCCCTTGCCGACTTTCTTTTCCACGCCGACGATTTCCTTTTCGGCGGTCCGCGCCAGCACCGTAGCGCCTTTGGCCTCGATGGTGGATATCGTGGGTACGGCGGGGATGTCCTTGAGCGTATCCATATAGACGCGTTTGGAAACCGCCGGGCCGCCCATCCGGATGCCCAGGGCATCCTGCAGGATCGTGCAGGGTTCAAAGTTGGCATCATACTGCGGCAGGCGCGGGAACACCACGAGACGTCCGCCGGCCTTGACATAGGCCGCCAGTTTTTCCTGTGTGGCCGCGTCCATGATTTCATTGGAAAGGATGACCAGCGAGCGGTACGCCCGGAGTTCTTTGATGGTGCGCCGGGTGAGGTCGGCGAGGTCGAACGGCACATTCAGTTTAACGAGGATACGCGCCGCGCCATCGAAGTACGCCTTGTCGCGGAACGAGACCGGGTCATTGATGCCGATCGCTTCGAGGTCCACCCGTTTTTCGTGCTGCAGTTTGGGGTAGAGGAACTCGCTCTCGTACATGGGCGGATAATATCCGAGGGCCATATCCGCGGCCTTGCTTGTTTGCAGCAATGGCGCGCTGTTGTCCTTGAGCCATTCGCCCAGCTCCTGGACCACGGGGTAGACCTCCATGGGTTTGCCCTTGAAGTCAACCGCCGTGTACCAATAAAAGGTCGGCCCGTCGATCCCGCGGCCCTTGATATTCCGTCCCTGTGAGAACATATAGAAATTCATACCGGTCAGGCCGTGGATAATGCATTGCCGATAGAACTGCGCCAGTTCTCCGGGATACGGCTGCACCCCGTGTTCGCGGCTTCCGCACTGCAGTTCCGCCGAATAGAGCGGGCGTTTACGGTCCTGCAGTTCATCGGTGATCTGCGTGGCCAGAATCCCGTCATGCGCGTTCAGCGACGACACGAATTCCGGAATATGATCGATCCCGAAAAACACCTCTGGCGCCAGCCGGGTGGTTTCGCGGTGGAACGTCGCGTTCAGGGGAAATTCATGGGCGCGACCGAAGACCCATCCACCGATATTGGCGAACATCGGGGTTTGCACGCCCGCATTCCGGAGGGTGGTGCTGATGAATTTTACATAGTCGCCGTAGAGCCAGCGATGGTAGTCATGCCATAAATTGTACAGCACATACTCGCGGCGGTTGGCGCACGCGCCGGAAGGCGGCGCGACGGAACGGAACGACGTGACCTTGCGGTCCAGCCGTTGTTCGAGCGCTTCAGGCGTTGCGAAGCGTTGTTCCAGGTAGGCGTGCCAGGACGCGACATTGACGGGCGAATAATCGCCCTGACTGCCCAGCCACTGGAAAATACCGATCTCGTTGCAGAGCTGCATCTGGATGATGCCGCCCTTTTCCTTGTGTTGGCGCGGGACCACGATATTGCGCGCGAAGTGGTCGAGCCAGTAGGCCGCCTTGGCGCGGAAAACAGGACTGGAATGGATGACATAATCAGGACCCCACGGGGTGCCGTCCAACCTGCGGCAGGCGGTCTCGGGATAGTTTTCCGTAATCCAGCGCGGGATCCCCTGGTCGGTGGTTTCCGCCATGATGTAGGGGCCCGGCTTGATGGAAACAAACAACTCCTTTTCCGCCACGAGGTCCAGGAAGGCCTGGAGATTGCGTTCCGGATGGGTCTGACCGCTCAGGTCGATGTTCCGTTCTTCAAACTCGTGCCATGACCAGGGCACATACGTTGAAACACCGTTGCAGCCCGCCTGCTTCAATGCGTCAAGATGCCGCCCCCAGTAGCGCTGGGGAATGCGGAAATAATGCATTTCACCTGAATATAAAAAAGTATCCTGTCCATTGATCTTGTATGAACGTCCTGCAACCTCACATATCGACTTGTTTTCGCTTTTCATCTTTCAATCCTCCAAAATTTGCGCTAGTCTTTCCTTTGAAACGCCGTTTCATAAATATTATCAGTAATTCAAGGGCTTTTCCTGAACTGATACTTGACAATGTTGGAAATTTGCATAAGATGTGATCGGTTTCAATAATAAAAATTAAAATTTAGTGAAAATTTAGTAAAAAAATGAGGAGCGCTGAAAAATGCCACCCACATTAGAAGATGTCGGACGCAAGTGCGGGGTATCCCGCAGCACCGTCTCGCGCGTGATCAACAAGAGTCCGTTGGTCAATCCGGAGACGCAGGAAAAGGTACTCAAGACCATTGAAGAAATGGGCTATGCGCCCAACTTCATTGCCCGTTCACTGACGACCAACCGCACGGAGACGATCGCGGTGACGCTGCCGGACATTGCGGGTGGCGTGTTCCCTGAGATTTTAGCCGGGATGGATGAAGTGGCCAGTCGGCGCGGGTACCATATCCTAGTGGTTTTTGTGGGCGGGGCGCGTCCGGACCGCCAGACAGTGGAGGAGTTGGTGACCCACCGCCGGGTGGATGCGGTATTGACCGTGGCGACGATTGCGGATGATCAGATTGAAAAGCTGATCAAGTTTGATGTGCCGTTGATCCGTGTGGCGCAATCCGCGGCGCACGAGGGCGTGGCGTCGGTGAGTTTCGACAATCGCGGCGGGGCAAGGGACGCGGTCAACCTCCTAATTCGCCGCGGGTGCGCGAACCTACTGCACATCACCGGACCACTGGGCAATTATGACGCGCTTGAACGTCAGGCCGGTTTTCGCGAGGCGTTGCAGGAGGCCGGGCTGAGTGTCGAGTCGACTCGGGAATATCCCGGCACGTTTATGCGTGAAAGCGGCGCGGAAGCGGTGCAAAGCGCCTTGGCCAACGGGGTGAAGTTCGACGGGATCTTTGCGGCCAACGACGAGATGGCCATTGGCGCGATGGAAGTCTTGTGCGAGAAAGGCATGAAGATACCGGACGATGTATGTGTCATCGGATTTGACGATATTGATACGGCGCACTTCATCGGGTTGAGCACGGTGCGTGTGCCGATGAGAGAAATCGGCCGTAAGGCCGCGCAGGCGGCCTTCCGGGCCATTGACCACCGTGATGACCCCCTTGAATCAGTCGAATTGCCAACCAGCGTTGTCGAGCGCACCAGCACGATGCGCGGTGAAACTGACTTCCCGCTGATGCTGCGCGTGAATGGCGCCTGCCTCCGCCCCGGCGCGGAGTAGGCTGTTCAGTCCCGTGTGAGGTAATTGACGGCGTTGCGGAAGAGGAGGAGGCCAAAGCCGGCGGGGGGCAGTTTGCCGTGCAACTTCTGGATATCCCAGTGGGGGTGGTTCTGCGCAAAGAGATAGGCCTCCGGATGGGGCATCATGCCGAATATGTGGCCGGTGGAATCACACAATCCCGCCATGGCGTCAAGTGAGCCGTTG
>RZZM01000402.1 GCA_009929845.1 Spartobacteria bacterium | reverse complement strand
GACTGGACCAATATCGCCAACTGGGCCTACACCTCCGCGCAGTTGATGCCCGACCAGGCCGCCTTCGCCAGTGTCGCCGAACTCGCCGACCGGACCTTTTTGACAAATTGGACGCCCAACCTGGCCACCAACCTTGTGAACTATCCCCGTCCCTAACATCCCATCGGAGACCTTATGCATATGCCATTTAAAGCCCTCATTTTTGACTGCGACGGCACCATCGCCGATTCCATGCCCCTTCATTTTACCACCTGGCAGCAAACCGCCCAAAAACACGGCTTTGAATTCTCGTCCGAGCAGTTCTACGCCTGGGCCGGCGTCCCTACACGCGAGATCATCCGTCGCCTGGCCGAACAACAGCAGGCGCCGATCGATATCGACGCGGCGGCCGTAGATAAAGACCAGTTCTATCATGACGCCCTCGCTGGACTTCAACCCATTCAGCCCGTGGCCGACATTATCCGGAGTCATCACGGACGCCTCCCCCTGGCCGTGGCCAGTGGCTCCCGCCGCGCCTCGGTCCAGGCCACCCTGCGCGCCCTCGATCTGCTCGATTATTTCGACGCCCTCGTCACCGCCGAAGACGTTGTCCATCCCAAACCCGCGCCCGATGTCTTTCTCAAGGCCGCCGAAATCCTCGGCGTCCCGCCCGCTGATTGCTGCGCCTACGAAGACTCCGACCTCGGCCTTGAGGCCATCCGCGCCGCCGGCATGACCGCCGTCGATGTCCGCCAAATGCCCCCCTCCGCCACATAAAAAAAGTTTTCCAACCATTGGAAAAATTTTTGGCGATTTTTCCAACCATTGGAAACTTTTTGTGTGTTTTTTCCAATGATTGGAAACTTTTCGCGTGATTTTTCCAATGATTGGAAACTTTTTGTGTGTTTTTTCCAATGATTGGAAAATCGTTTCCGTGACACGGCCGTGTCACAGAAACGATTTTTTGGTCGGAGTGAATAGATAAGGTATTGAGCGGGGCGGACGACCCTTCATCATGGTTTGGGATAGGTCATGATCCTGTAGAACGGGCCGGCGTCGTCATGCGTGTGGGCCGTGAATTCCATCCACCCACCGGTTCCCGGCAGTTTCTCGCCGCCGGGGATTATGGCCCATTCGCCAGTAAGGTCATCGGTTTGGTACACGCAGTAAAGGCAATTCGTGGAACTCATCCAGCGCAGCACGAAGTTCCCTGATTCATCAGGCGGCTGTAACGTGTACAAGCCGAAGAAGTCATCCGGGTCATGGGGATTCGTCCGGGCGATGACTTCATCGCTGTCCAGTTGCCCGTCTCCGTCTGTGTCGCCTGACACCAGGCTGGTGCCGTAAACCGCCCATTCTTCGCCGTCCGGGATCCCGTCGCCATCCGAATCCGCGGTCGGCAGCAGGAATTCGTACGCGCCCATGTCGCTGATGGCCACTCCGTCGCCATTGCCGTCCAGCGGTCGCGGCACCCCATCCAAATCGATGGACAAGCTGTTGGAAGGATTGGCCGTATCAATACACGGTGACCCAGCCTGCAAGTGATAATCACCATTGGCCGCATTTAGGAACAGGGGATTGTTGGTGATGCAGCCGTTAACGCCAGCCATAATGCCGTCCGATGCGCACGAGTATTCCGTATGTCCACCCCAAACATCATAATCGGAATTACCCCAAATGATGCAGTTATAATTTTTACTGTAATGACAACCACCGCCTTGATTATCAGCAATAGTGCAGCCATACAGTTCTCCGTCCGAAGCACCTCCACCATACGGAGCGATGTTTCTACTTAACAGACATGATTCCAGAACACAACGATAGGTTCCTCCACCACTACCTCCACTGAGAAAAGAGGTGGTTCTATTACGTAACAATTCACACTCCTTTAAGGTGCTATATCCTGCACCTCCGCCAAAATTATGGGCGGTGTTGCCAATTAAAGAACAATTATTTAGATCACAACCATAGGCTCCACCCGCCAGATATCCGCTATCATTGTAGCTGATAATGCAATCAGTTAACTCACTGTTTTTTGCCCCGCCGCCGGAATGTCCGGCTGTGTTTTCGGTCAGAGTGCAATGGTTCAGTACGGCCTCGAACGCCCCCCCTCCGGACAAGGAGGCGTGATTCGCAAGCACGACGCAGTTGTTGAGAACGCCCCCATAGGCGCCGGCGCCGTTGGACGCAGAGTTCTGTGCGATGTGGCAGTCGTAGAGGGTGCTCAAGTAAGCGCCGCCTCCGCAGGAACTGGCCCAGTTGTGGGTCAGGCTGCAATTCACGAGCCGACTGTACGCCGCACCACCACCGAGAAACCCCGCAGCGTTGCCGGACAGAACACAATCAATCAAGGCACCGCCCCGCGCCCCGCCGCCGTCGCTCATGGGCGCCGAATTGCCGCTCAAGATGCAGTTGGAAACGATGCAATCGTCTGCCATCCAGACGCCGCCTCCTTCGCATTCCTTCCAATCCAAGTAGTGGTCGCTTGCCTCATACAGCGCCCTCCCGTTGGTGACCGAGAAGCCAGCGAGCGAACAACCGTTTGTCATAAATACCCCGCGCACTGCATCCTGGCCGTCAATGATCGTGACCGCCGGGCCGTTGACCGACGCGACCGTCATGGCGCGGGTGATGCACACACGATTGGTCCAGCGTCCACCCGGCGTCCGGCACTCACCGTTGTCGTACACGCCATTGGTGACCCAGACTCGTCCGCCGACATCGACGATATCGACCGCGGCCTGGATCGTCTGCTTGGCCGTGGCCCAGGACAGCCCGTCGCTCGAGTCATCCGGCCGCGCCGCATCGGCGTAGCTGAAGCCCATTCGTTCAAAGGCTCCGATATCAACGTAGGCCATGCCGTCGCCAATGCCGTCTACCGGACGAATTCGCCGGGCATAATCCTCCGGCGGTGCCTCTGCGGAACCATAGCAATCGGATATACGATTTTCTCCGGCATCAATGCATGGCGAACCGGGCAGTAACCGGTAGTCGCCACCTGCACGATCAACAAACATGGGATCATCGGTGCACAAGCTCGCTACATACGCCGTAGCCGGTGTAAATATCCGGGCGAAGTTCGATTCCGTTCCCGTTGCGCTCGACCAGTTAAAGGCGGCAATGCAGTTGAGGATTTTTCCGTTATTGGAGCCCCAGATTCCGCCCACGCCGGTCGGGCTTACATTATCCACAACAGTTACATTGACGACGTGTCCACCGGAGCAGATGACCCCGCCAACACTGCCCGTGTTGGCGTTGATCAGGCAGTTCTCCACCAGGCCCTGGCGCAGCGCCCTGACACCGCCCCCGCTGTTGGCTGTTATCCGGCAACGCCTCATCACGCTTTCTTCATCCCGGACATCCACGCCAAGACCCCGATTCCGTTCGATTAAACAGTCTTCAACCAGGCCCCCGATATGATCGATACCTCCACCGCTTGTCCCGTTGTTGTGAGCAACCCGGCAATGACGAACCGTTCCGTCGTACATGTAGATGCCGCCGCCGTAATACGCCTTGTTGCTCTCGATCAGGCTATGCGTTAACAGGCCCCCATCCAGCAGGACGCCGCCGCCATGGCCCAATGTCCATCCATAATCGATCGCCTCATTGTTTCGGACAATACAGTTACTGGCTGTGCCGCCAAAGATCGAAAGACCGCCTCCGCCAATGCCCATGCAGTTTTCAATAATGCAGTTTTCCAGCAATCCCTTCTCAAGCGTTATGCCCCATCCATCGGCAACCCGCAGCGAGGAAAGCGTCGCATTCGAATGGTTCAGCGTGATCCAGCTTCCCTGTAATGTGCTCTGTTCAGGACCGGAAGCGCCAGACAACGTAATCGCTTTTGATATGTTCAGATGACTGTCCAGCGCATACACCCCGTTTGATATGAGGATGGCTTTTCCGTCGGCGGCGCTGTCGACTACATCAACCATATTGGTAGCGGCCGTAGCCCAGGTGGCAAACGGCCATTCGTGCGAACCCTCTTTTGCCAGGTAATGGGTATGTACATATTCATACGCCCCCATGTCCGCTCGCGCCACCCCGTCGCCATTGCCGTCCAGCGGTCGCGG
>RZZM01000401.1 GCA_009929845.1 Spartobacteria bacterium | reverse complement strand
TTTCTACAATTAAACGTACTGTTCAAAAGCCTTTTTTGATAGATGCTCTTTGTCTGATTTGCGTCTAAGAGTTTGTCCGATGGATAGTTACAAAAGCGGCCCGCCCGGCCGGGCATGATACCGAAAACAAACTGGAAGCAGTCTTTATGTTCAGAACTCCTTACCTCGTGGAAGTTGACTTGACACCTTCTTTCCTGGCGGCGTTTTCGGGTGGACATAAAAGCCCCGGTTATAGTGCAACCCCATTCGGGGTTTATGTGTTGTTTATTCCAGACCGCGGGTTGCACCCGCGGCTATTCATGTTTTACCCTGTCGGGTAATAAACCGCCATGGATTGCGCGCAATATACGCAAAGATAGTCTATGAGGCGCAAGATGACGCTGGATTACAGCAGGACATATCACTGCAATGATTGCAAAATCAACGCTAAGCTCTACCCGCAGCCAACGGTCGAGGCAAGGAGTTCTGAATCTGGAGGGCGGCTACTCTGTAGAGCCCCGTCCTACTCGACAAGCTGGTTATCGAGGGCGTAGCGCATGAGTTGGGCGTTGCTGTTGAGTTGCATTTTTGCGAGGATGTGGGCGCGGTGGGTGCTGACGGTTTTTACGCTCAGATTCAGGTCGGTGGCGATGTCGCTGACGGTTTCCCCGCGCGCGATTCGCTGGAACACTTCGTATTCACGGTCGGTCAGGCGCTCATGGGGAAGTTGGGTGTGCCGATCCTCCTGCATGGCCTGGGCCAGCGACTGGCTCAGGCTCTCGCTGATATAACGCTGTCCGGCGGCGGCCTGGCGCACGGCCTGTACAAGCTCATCCGGAACACTGCTCTTGGTCAAATATCCGGAGGCGCCAGCCTTGAGGGCGCGTATGGCAAACTGCTCTTCAGGATAAATACTCAGGATCAGCACAGGCAGGTCCGGCTTGTCGACGCGTATCTGTTTAAGGGCGTCCAACCCGGTCATCTCCGGCATGGAAATATCCATGGTGACCACATCCACTTCATGGGTGTTGATGTAGTCGAGCGCCTTGCGTCCGTTGTCCACATCCGCAATCACTGTGATGTCCTCATCCTCGGAGAGCACCTGGCGGAGGCCCTGGCGGAAGATGGGGTGGTCATCGGCAATCAGTACGCGAATCATTCTTTTGTCTCCTGGTAGGTGAGCGGTTCGTCCAGGGGGATTCTCACAACAATGCGCGTGCCGGTCGGCGCCATGGCGGTGATATCTATTGTGCCCCCGCAGGACACGGCGCGCTCCCTCATTTGGATCAGACCAAATGAGTTGAAGTCGGCCAGTTTTTCCTCCGGAATCCCAATGCCGTTGTCCTGGATGGTGACATGCAGGATATGTTCAATAATTTCAAGGGTCAGGGTTATTTCCCGTGCGCGCGCGTGGCGGGCCACATTGGTCAGGGCCTCCTGGATAATGCGGAAAATGGCGGTCTGCCCGTGTTTGCCGATCTGGATGTCATCATCAATTTCCGTGTTCAGCATGCAGGTGATATTCGTGCGTTTTTCGAATTCACGGATTTGCCAGTCGATGGCGGCGTTCAGTCCCAGCGTATCGAGGACACTCGGGCGCAGCTCAAGGGATATGTTCTGCACGGTGTCGGTGATGGTGTCAATCAATGCGCTCATGGCGACCGTCTTTTCATGCAGCAAAGTTTCCCCGGGCGCGGCATGTTTGCGCAGCCAGGAGACATCAATCTTCAACGACATCAGCAGTTGTCCTAGTTCGTCATGAATGCGCCGCGCGATACGTCGGCTTTCCTCTTCCTTGACTTCCTGCAGGTGCTCGGAAAGCTTGCGCAGTTCCCGCCGCGATTCTTTCAACTGGTCCTCCGCCTGCTTGCGGGCGGTGATATCGTAGAGGGTTCCCTGGATAAAAAGCGGGGTCCCGTCACGATCACAGATGTTGGTCAGCATTTCATGCAGCCAGGCGATACTGCCGTCCTGGCGTCGGATGCGGTAGTCCCGTTCACAGGCATAATTCGCCTGGGTGCGCACGGCTTTTTCGGTATGCCGCAGCCGCCGTACATCATCCTCATGAATAAGGTGCTTCCAATGCGGCGCGCCGGCTTGAATCTCCTGCGCGGAATACCCGGTGATCCGCTCCACGGCGCCACGGAAGAAAATCGGATGCCCGTCAATATTGGTCCGGTACGCAATGCCCTGGAATCCATCCAGGAAGGTCCGGTAGAGCTTTTCACTGTGCCGCACCTCTTCGCCGGCCAGCTCCAGTTCACTGAGCATCTTGTTGATCGCGGCGCCGAGAATAGCCAGTTCATCGCTGCCGGACACGGTCAGCCGCTCGGATATCTCCCCGCTTTTTCCGATATGGGAAATTTCATTGGTGAGGACGGTCAACCGCGATAACACCAGTTTATCCAGCAGCCAGAGCATAAACAGGCCAAATAATATGCCAACAGTCAGGGTGTAGAGTGTCACATAGTGTAGCGTCGTCAAGCCATTGAGATAGATCGTCCGGGGCAGCTTGGTGCGCATGATCAGTACCGGTTTGTTTTCAGGGTCAAAAAGCAGACAATAGGCGCTTATGTCTTTTTCGCTGTCCGGATTGACAATGATAGGCGGCTCGTTCCATATCAGCGAAGGCATCATGTCTTTAAAGCGACGTTCCACCTGTTTGATATGAGACGGCAGATTCGGATCATTGAGAAAAAACATACTGATCGGCAGTTCGGTTTTGTTGATCCACTGGTTGATATGATGGGGCGTGATATAGCGGCCCATGACCAGCGTGCCACGGATGGGACCTTCGTTCTGGCTTGTTAGAATAGGCCGCGAACTGAACATAAACGGGCCCTTTGGCAACATGGTGATGCCCGCCTTTTTGCTGTCCGTGGAGATGTGCTGTATCGCACGCGGATTCTCCGTGAGAAAGGCGCGCTCGTCGGGCGTTAACACGACCACCTCTCTTTCCTCCAGGTCATAGGTCTTGGCCAATACAATCTCCCCCGCAGCGTTCATACACGCAATCAGATTGAGTTGTATGCCGACAAAGGTTTCGTCCACAAAGTTACTGTCGATATACTCGGCGTTCCGGTCCTCGACAAACGTATAGGTGTCGTCCCAAGCGGCCCAGTCAAAATTAAATTTGTCCAGATCACGGACTTCATCGTTGATGGCATTGATCAGTCGCCGCATCTTCCGCATAGTGTCTATCCGCTCAAGCTGCTCATGCTGGTGCAGAATGACCAGCCGGGTAGTGATATAGAATATGGAGATCAGCGCGGTCAGTGTAACCGCCAGTATTAAAAGCACCTTGACGCGTAATTTCATGTTTTTTCACACCATCTGTCGCATACGGATACAACGCATACCATCTTCACCCGCACATGGCAACGGTATTATCGATTGCGCGAATCCGTATCCCCCATTTCGCCGGTGAACGGGACAAAGCGAACAGGGATGATGTCGCGCTCGGCTATTTCCCCATCCAGAAGTTTTTCGACCAGCTTGAGCCGTTGCGGTCCGGAAACCGGCCCCACGGGAATGACCAGGCGACCGCCAACCGCCAATTGCTCCAATAGTGGCGATGGGATGCGTTCGGGCGCCGCCGTTACAAGAATAATGTCAAACGGCGCATGTTCCGGCCACCCGGCATATCCGTCGCCCGCCTTTACATGGACATTGCGGTACCCAAGTTTTTCAAGGCGTCCGGCCGCGCTTTCCGCCAGTTCCGGCACAATTTCAATGGTATAAACCTCTTTGCAAAGCTCGCCAAGGATAGCCGCCTGGTAGCCGGACCCCGTGCCGATTTCCAGGGCTTTATTATCGCCGTCAGGACACGCCAGCTCGGTCATAAGCGCAACAATATAGGGCTGTGAAATGGTTTGTCCGTGGGGTATGGGCAGGGGCCGGTCGTCATAGGCAGAATTGCGCGCAAACGGAAGGACAAACGCTTCGCGCGCGACGGCCGCCATGGCCTGAAGGACCTTTTCACTCTTTATGCCCCGCCCCTTCAGGTCCCGCTCAATCATCCGCTCCTTCTTTTGCCGCAGGGTACGCCCTTCCTCCCCGGCACAAGCCGACAGGGACAT
>RZZM01000400.1 GCA_009929845.1 Spartobacteria bacterium | reverse complement strand
CCTATCCCCTGCGGAGCAGCCTCCGGCTCGATGGGCGAGTGAAAGAGTGCGATTACGATCAGCGAACCCCGGGACAACCCAGGGCGGCACTTCGCTTGCCCTGGTCTACGGTGACTTTCACGATTCGCAGCTTCGGAAGGCCTTTTCGAGTCGTTTTAGCTTCCAATACATGAGAAAACGGCGTCCGCGACTGAATGATTCGGCATATTTATCGAGTTTTTTGGCCATTTTTTGGCGTTTTTCGGCATTTTTGATCTCTGGGAGCTGTTTTCGGAGCTGGTAGAGGCGGTGGGGTATCTGGTTGTCCTTAAGATTGACCTTCCGTCCGTTATACGCTCCGATAAACTCCTCGGTGAGGTCGGCGTAGGTGAAACCGTATTCTTCCGCGGGCTCGATGGTGGTGCCTTCCTGGAAATCGTTCCAAGTGGCGATTTGCACGGCCGGGGGCATGAAATCGAGGTTGTATTGCCAGCTTTCCCGGTATTCGAGGGTATCGCGGCGGTCGACCACGCGCGGGCCGTTGCCCCAGCCCCATACGCCGGTATCGTCAAACCCCGGGGAGGCGACACCCAGCCAGAAATCGACCGGCGGTCCGCCGTCGTCGCCACGGCACTTTTTATAGTAGTAGTCCGTCGCGCCCGTCCAGGTGTAGCAGTGAGGAGTGACGGCAAGGTAGTCCGGCTCGTAATTCCCGCGTACGAAGACAAGGTCGTTTGAAAAGCGCGCCAGCAGCGTGCCGAGTTCGTCCGGGCTCAGGTTGCGCGGGCCGACCGGCGCCTCGCCATAGCCGTTGAAGATCAGGAATACAGGGCGTCCCTTGTATTTTAAATAGGCAGAGGAACTGGCGTAGGTATCCAGCACATGGCGAATCTGTTTTTCGGCGACATCCAGGACTTCTTCGCGCGTCTGGACGCCGGAGTAGGCGGGAAAAAATGTTTTTTCTTCGAGGCAGATGGCCACCTGCATATCCTGTTTTTCGGCCTGTTTGAGCATTTCGGCGAAGACCGTGTCGGTGAAATCGCCCGGCCCGTACCAGTCGGCGATAAAGCCGGCAATGCCGAGGGTCTTGGCGGTGAGGAAATGGTATTCGAGGACATCGGGGTCGCGTCCGTCATAGGGTCCGATCAACGGGTAATACACGGAGGCGATGTCGCGTTTGCCGTTCTCGAGGACCTCTTCGGGGTCGTGTTTGGGGCCTTTGCCGTACCATTGCCAGTGATCAAAGGTCCACATTCCGTCATCGGAGATTTCCGCCTTGAACCACGGCATGTAGTGGGCAAAGACGGGGTTTTCCTGCGCATAGGCCGCGCCGCACATCAAGACACACAGGGCAGCAGGGATGAGGATGCGAAGGCCTGGGCATTTCATGGGGTATGCTCCTCGGGCGGGGGTTGCTCTTCAGGCGCGGGTTGCTCTTCCGCAATTTGGGATGGCTCCGCGGGTGGCGGGGAGGGCTCTTCGGACAGCGGCTGTTCGTCGCTTGCGGGGGGCTCTTGGGGCGGGTTCGCCTCGTCGGCAACGCGTTGTTTGTTGCGCTGGATGAATTCCTGCGCGAGTTTGAGGTAGGCCACGGCCCCGGTGCAGTTGCGGTCATAGACGATGATGGGCTGTCCATAGCTGGGGGCTTCGCTGAGCCGCACGGTACGGGGGATAAGGGTTTCGTAGACGAGGTGGCTGAAATGGGTGACCACCTCGTGCACGACCTGCTGCGCGAGATTGGTGCGTCCGTCATACATGGTCATGATAATGCCGTCGATAGCCAGGTGGGGATTCGCGCCGCTTTCACGCAACTGCCGGATCAGGCGGACCATGATGCTGAGCCCTTCGAGCGCGAAGTATTCGCATTGGATGGGGATGAGGAGTCCATCGGCCGCCGTCATGGCGTTCATGGTGATGATGCCCAGGGAGGGAGGGCAATCCAGCATGATATAATCGTAGCGGTTGGATTCCACCAACGGGCGGAGGGCATCCCGCAGGCGGTGGAGATAGTTATCCATGCGGGCAATATCCACTTCGGCCCCGGCGAGATCGAGTTCCGCCGGCACGAGGTCCAGGCGCCGGTACTCGGTGGGGATAATGAAGTCCTCGAGGGCGGCTTCACCCAGCAGGGGCGAATACACACTGGCCCCTTCACGGGGTTCGACGCCGATGCCGCTGGTGGCATTGGCCTGCGGATCGAGATCGACCAGCAGGATATGCTGTTTCCGGACCGTCAGGCAGGCGGCCAGGTTGACGGTGGTCGTGGTCTTACCCACGCCGCCTTTTTGATTGGCTACGGCAATAATCCTTGTCGTCATGGTACTGGGCCACCCTCTCCGGATACCCGAGGGGTATCCGCTGCATATGTGATCATTCGAACGTACTTACCGGACCAGTATGACCGGGATATCCGAATAGGTAATCAACTGGGTTGTCGTGCTGCCCAGGATCATTTCGCGAATCCGGTTATGCCCGTAGGCGCCGACCACGATAAGGTTGCAGCCCTTTTCCCTGGCTTTTTCGATAATGACCTCTTCGGCATCACCCTTGGCGATGTCGCCTTCGGCGTCGGTTTTATGCGCTTCGGCCAGTGACAACCCATCCTGTAGAATCTGCCGGGCCTTTTCGTCGTCGATCCCGTCCTTAACGGTAAGGATATGAAGGCCGACCTTCAGGGCCGCCGCGAGTTCGATAGCCTCATGCAGGCCCTGGCTGGCGTGGTTGCTGCCGTCGTAGGCGGCCAGGATTTTTGTGATAGGCTGGTAGGCGCCGGGGGTCACCATACAGGGTTTGACCGAATGGCGGACAACACGTTCGACCATCGAGCCCATCATTTCGCCGAGAAACTCCGCGTGCTCGCCCTTCTGGCCGAGGATAACCAGTTCGCTGCGCGCCTCTTCATCAATGATGATTTGCGGCGGGTGGCCCATTTTCAGCCAGGTTTCGGGGGTGATATCACTTTGCTGGCAACGGTCGGCAAAGGCGTTGAGAATCGTTTCGCCCTTTTGCTCCATGAGTTCACGGAACTGCTGGAGTTGCGTGCCATAGGGCTGGGCGCCGACCCACCCGGAAATATCCGCCATCAGCGGCCCCTCCAGCATACGTGAATCAAGCACATGCAGCCCGATCAGGCGCGCTTCGAGTTGCTTGGCCAAATGAATGCCATATTCGGCGGCGACATCGCCATGTTCAGAACCATCAGTACAAACCAGGATGCTTTTTATCATATGTTGTATTCCTTTCTTGATCCGGTCCCTATTGTGCGTTTTGTGATTCGATTTGTCTAGTCGCATGTCACAATTTATGCGCCCGAAATGAAAAAGTGGCATAATGGCGGGCAAGGGCTTGCCACAGGTCTTTGTTTTGCTATCTTTCACGCATGGCAGCAGAAAAAGAAAATATACAAAAAGGACTACGCGAAATCCTGGGGTTTGTGCTGATTGCGGTATGTATCCTACTGCTATTGAGCCAAATTTCGTATGAGCCGGGTGATATCGGCATTATTCAGTCACCCCCGAATCGTCCGCCAGACAATTTTATTGGTCCGGTGGGGGCCTGGATCGGGTTTGTCGTTTTCATGCTCTTCGGGGTGGTGGGGTACCTGCTGCCGGTTGCGGTAGGGATACAGGGGCTGTTCCTGATGCTCAAGCGTGAAAGCGGGGCGTGGATCAAGTCGTTGTGGATGCTCATGCTGGCGCTGGCACTGGTGTGCCTGGTGGAATTGCAGGCGGGGGTCTGGTCGCCGCTGGCGTTACGGCTGAATGTGGGCAATCCAGGCGGGCTGCTCGGATATATCTTCGGGAGGATGTTGTTCATCCGCTACCTGGGTGGCGTGGGCACAGGCATTTTAGCGTTTGTGATGTTGCTGGTCGCGCTGGTTTTTCTCTTTGATATCGAGCCGCTGGCGACCTGCCGGCGGGTCTGGACCTGGTGCGCCGCGCGCTGCCGGGCCATGAAGGAACGGCGGACCGCCGCCCTGGACCGGCCGGACCAGATCGCCGTCGAGGCCCAGCGCATTGAACGCAAGCGCGCGCGCCTCGAACAGATGATGCAGAAGAAGAAAAAGAAAAAAGAGGACGAGCCGGTGTTCACG
>RZZM01000064.1 GCA_009929845.1 Spartobacteria bacterium | reverse complement strand
CCACGGATGATAGATACCGCATCAGCCTATGGCGTCGCGTAGCGACTGCATGACCTGCCCCCTGATCGGTCATCACTACGTGATTTAAACGATTGGGGGCGCCATACGGTTGGTGTAGCCTTCTCGGGGCCATCGGCCCCGAGCTAAGATCGTGGCCTCCTCCGGAGGCGGTTCGGTGATTAAGGTGTCCGTTTCATTTTCCAGACGCTTGTTGGTGGGGTGAGTTGATCGTCGCATGTAGATAGGGCATGTCTTTTATTTTTTTCTAATTTTTCTGGCCTTATGGCGGCGCGGTGCTGGCTGCCAGGTATTCATAGAGTCGGCGGTAATAGCCGTCCTGACGAATCAGGGCCTCGTGGTTGCCCTGCGCGACGATGCGGCCCTGGTGCATGACCAGTATTCGGTCCACATGTTTGATGGTCGACAGGCGGTGGGCGATGATGATGCTGGTGCGATCTTTCATGACGCGGTCCAGCGCCTCCTGGATCAGTCGCTCGGTTTCGCTGTCGATGTTGGCGGTGGCCTCATCCAGGATCAGCAGGGCCTCCCGGTTGACCGTGAGTACCCGTGCCAGGGCCAGGAGTTGCTTCTGGCCGGTTGAGAGCCCCGCGCCGCGTTCGTTGAGCGGGGTGTCGTAGCCCATCGGCAGTTTGCGGATGAAGGCATCGGCATTGGCGCAGATGGCCATTTCCTGAATGGATTCAAGCGAAATATCCGGATTACACAGGCTGATGTTCTCCGCTACGCTGCCGGAAAAGATGAATGGGTCCTGCAGGACCATGCCGACATGGCGATGCAGTTCGTGCTGCCTGAATGCGCGGACATCATGACCGTCGATGCGGATGCTCCCCTTCTGGACATCATAAAAACGGCACAGCAGGTTGATCAGCGTGGTTTTGCCCGAGCCCGTCGCGCCGACAATCGCCACCGATTCCCCCGGGCGGATGGAAAGGTTGATGTCCTTCAGTATCCAGTTTTCCTCGTCGTATGCGAACCAGACATGGTCGAAGGTGATTTCGCCCGTGACGCGCTCGCATGTGACCGGCGTTTCCGGGTCCCGCACGGTTTCCGGTTCGTTAAGCAGCGCGAAGATACGTTCACAGGAGGCGAGGGCCTGCTGCAGGAGGCCGGCCTTGTTCGAGAGGCTGTCGATCGGGCGGAAAAATTCCCCGATATAACTCAGGAATGCGATCAGTACTCCCAGTGTGACATGATGGGTTCCCCGCAGGATAAAGGATCCTCCGATTCCGAGGATGAGGACGGTCGCCATGGCCTGGGACAGGTCAATGACAGGGAAGTAGAAGCTGAACCACCGGACTTCGTTGAAGCAGGCGCCGCGCAGGTTCATGTTGTGCTCGTTGAAAATTTCCCTGGCGGTATGTTCCCGGTTGAAGAGTTGTATGGTGGTCATCCCGGAGAGGGCCTCCTGCACGTTGGCGTTCAGGGCCGACTGGTTTTTGCGGATGGCCCGGTTGGCGCGTCGCAATTTGAGGTTGGAATAGAGGAAGAGGGCGGCCATAAAGGGGATGACGCCCAGCAGGGCCAGCGAGAGGAGGGGACTCAGGTAGCACATGAAGGTAATGACCCCCGCGAACATAAAGATATCGGCAACGGATCCGGCGATCCCCGCGGAGACAAAATGCTGGATGACATCCACATCCGAGGTGACGCGGGTCATGATATGGCCGACCGGCGTGGTGTCGAAATAGTTGCGCGAGAGGCGCAGGGCCTTTTCGAAGACATCGCGCCGGATATTGCGGACGATACGCTGTCCTGTCCAGGTGGCCAGCAGGCCCTGGCCATAGCGGATGGCCGCCGCGAACACAGTGAGCGCGATAAAGGTGAGCCCCACGTGGAGCAGTCCGGTGATACGCTCCTGGGCGGGCAGCTCCTGGTTGTCGATCCAGTGATCAATCGCATTGCGCAGCAGGATGGGCAGGTAGTTGAACAACAACGTCATGAGCAGGATCATCACCAGCACAAGCGCCATCCAACCGCGGTACGGCAGGGCATACTTCAGCAGTTGTCCGAAGACACGGAAGGGGACGGGTTTATCCGGCGGTTGGGGGTCATTCAACACGGTGGGCTAACTCCTGGATATCTGACATGCGTTGGTAATATCCCTTTTCCGCCAGCAGGTCCTGGTGTGTACCCTGCTGAGAAATGCGGCCTTCCTCCATGACGAGGATCAAATCCATGTCGCGCAGTGTACTGATTCGGTGGCTGACAAAAAAAGTGGTACGGGCTTCGAACACCGGTTTGAGTTTCTTGAGGATGGCGGCCTCTGTTTCGGTGTCCACCGCGGAAAGCACGTCATCCAGAATCAGGACAGCCGGTTCCCGGGTGATGGCGCGGCTGATGGAGGTGCGTTGGCGCTGCCCGCCGGAGAGGCGGACGCCTTTTTCGCCGATCATGGTTTCGTAGTGGTCCGGCAGCGCCTCGACATCGCCACACAGGTGGGCTATATCCGCCGCCTGCAGGACCTTTTCATTCGAGAAATCCGCCAATCCGAAAGCGATATTTTCGGAGAGGGTTTGCGAGAAGAGGGTGGGCTCCTGCTCGGCCATGCCGATGTGGCCACGCAGCACCGCCAGCGGATAGGCCTGAATATTGATGCCGCCGATGGTGATTTCCCCTTCGGTGGGTTCGAGCAGGCGGGGGAGCATGGAGACCAGCAGGGTCTTTCCGCTGCCGACAGGGCCCGTGATGCCCACGCGACTGCCCGCGCATGCCGTGAAGCTGATGTGATCAATCAAGCGGGCGCCGTTTTCCTCCAGCGAGACCTGGTGAAAGCGGATATCACCCGCGACATGACGCAGGGTGGGAACGGTCTGGGCCGCATCCCGAATGGCGGGAGGGCACCGCAAGACATCTCGGATGCGCCGCCAACTGGCATGGCCCCGTTGAATGAGGGTGAGAATCCATCCCAGGGACAGCAATGGCCATTGCATGTAGAGCAGGTATTGGTTGAACTGCACCAGCTCGCCGAGGGTCATCTGTTCCCGGATCACGAGGCGTCCGCCCACCAGCAGGATCATGGCGCTGCCCAGCGAAAACCAGAACGCGGCCACCGGCCAGATGGCGTCATGCACGCGCGCCAGTTTTATATTGCGTCCCATGAGGGTATTGTTGAGTTCTTCGAAAAAGTCGGCCCAGCGTCCCTCCATCGAAAAGGCCTTCACACTTTGAATTCCTGTAAAGGTCTCCTGGGTGAAGGTGGACATTTCGGACAACTGCTCATGCACGGCGATGTGCCCGCGTTTAGTACGTTTGGAGAGCCACACAAAGGTCAGGGTCATAAGCGGCACCAGGGCCATGATGCACAGGGTCAGGTTTACGGAGATGCTGAACATCACCCCGAAGGCCAGCAGCAGCACAAAGGTCATCCGGCAAATTTGCATGAACCCTTGTCCCACGGACATCGCCATGGTCTGCATATCCGCGGATAGCCGGACGATCAGGTCCCCGGTGTGGTAACGCCGGAAGAACGCCGGTTCCATATCCGTACAATGGGCGAAGAGATCGCGCCGAACATCCGCCTCCACACGGTGCCCGATTCGTAATGGAATGAACCGCATCCAATAGGAGAAGAAGGCCGAGCCGCTGGCGGCGGCGAGATACAGGCCCAGGTAGGCCAGCAGGCGGGCGCCGGATATACGGGCCCCGGTCAGGGCGTCGATAATATAGCGTGACAGGAAGGGGATGCAGGTATTGAAACTGACGGCGACGAACGACATGAGGAACCCCGCCAGCAGCATCTTCCAATAGCGCAGGATGTATCGGTAGAGTCTCGGGGGTATGTCGGGCGTGTTCACGGGCCTATGCGCCTGCCCGCGGTGCCGTCTGCATGGCCGTCTGGATGGCACCAAGCAGATCAGCCCGTTTGACCGGCTTGGCCAGGTAGTCCATCATGCCCGCCTCAATGCAGTCGGCCTGACTCTCGATGGTGGCATTCGCCGTCAGGCCAATGATCCATGGCGGGGGTTTCTTGATCTCGCAAATAACCTGTGTGGCTTCAAGCCCATCCATGCCGGGCATCTGGATATCCATAAAAATGATATCATAATCGTGCGTTATCACCGCCTCGATCACCTGTTGTCCGTTGGTGACCGTGTCGCACGGATAGCCTAGTTTTTTTAACGTGAAGGTGGTAAGGGCCAAGCCGGTTTCATCATCATCGGCCAGCAGGATTTTGGGAGTGCGTTCGGGCGGAAGGGGGCTGGGTTGCGTCGGGGTTTGCTCCTCCTGTTGTGCGAAGGAGGTTTCGCTCAGATGGATACTGAAATGGAAGGTGCTGCCCTGATTGGGTCGGCTATCGATCTCCAGGGCGCCGCCCATCAATTCACACAGGCTTTTGCTGATGGAGAGGCCCAGTCCGGTGCCGCCGAAGCGCCGGGTATGGGACGCATCCGCCTGCTCAAACGGGTCGAGGATCGCATCCAGCCGCGCGGGGTCGATGCCGATGCCGGTATCTTTCACGATGCAATGAATAAGGTGTTGCTGCGTATGAGCCCGTTTTTCATCCTGTACGGTAAGGGTTATGCCGCCTTGTTCCGTGAACTTCACCGCGTTGTTCATCAGGTTGGTCAAAATCTGGAAGAAGCGGGTGGCGTCGCCGAGCAGGAATTCCGGAATGTTCTTGTCGATGTCGCATGTTAATGACAACCCTTTTTTTCCCGTCTGGTAGGTAATGACACTGATGACCCGTTCCATTTGTTCGCGGAGACTGAACGGATGTTTTTCGAGTGTCATTTTCCCGGCCTCAATTTTTGAGATGTCCAGAATATTATTGATAATCGAAAGCAGCGCTTCCGAGCTGTGCCGGATGCTTTTCATGAATTCCTGTTGTTCGGGGGAGAACTGTCCGTCCTCCAAAAGCGAAGTGTAGCCGATAATGGCATTCATAGGGGTACGCAATTCATGATTCATATTGGCCAGGAAAGAGCTTTTTGCCCGATTGGCGTGTTCCGCGCTCAACTCGGCTTCCTTGCGTATCCTGATTTCCTCGTTTAGACGCGAGATGGTGCGGCGGAGGTTCTCCCGCATGGCGTTAAAGGCCATGGCCAGATCGCCGATCTCGTCCTGCCGCTTCAGGAGCGCGCTGTCCACCTCGATGTCGAAATTTTCATTCCCCACCTGGGCCGCGAGCACGGCAAGTTGTTTAAGCGGACGGGTCAGCTTCTTGGTAAAGACAACCGCATAGTACAGGCAGACAGCCGACACGACGATTATGCACAGTAGCAGCAACCCGAGCTGAATGAACTGAACGCGTTTCAGGCGCGCCTGCTGTTCGTTTGCGAACTTGAGTTCAAACATGATCAAATCCGCGGTTGATTCGACGACGTATGAGTACTTTTTTGCCACATCATTGTAGATGTCTTCGGTTGTTGCTACATTACCGGTCTTATATGCATCAAAGCCCTGCTCGCAACGCGACTGAATATGCAGGATCATGTTCTTCAAGCCGTCATAGGCGATCCTGCTTTCCTGGTTCATATGCGCCGCGTCCATCTGCGTAAAGATATGTTGCAGGGATCGCTGTGCGTTGGTATACCCCGTAATAAGCTGGGGATTATCCGGGTCCTGCAATCGTTGGTTGAAATGCTGGATCAGGTTGTCGGTAGCCTCTGTAAGGGTGTATTCGGTGATGATATTCTGCAGGGTCCGGTTATACATGCTGAGCATCTGCAGGTGAACAAAGAGCATGAACCCGCTCATCAGGCTCATGATGACAATGATGATTACGAAAGCGGCGAGTATGCGTGTGTGGATTTTATTTTGGTGAAATAACATGTGGGCAAGAGGGCTATTTTTTTTCATCTGGTTGGCGGGGTTGGGATTCAGTATAAAGTTCCTCCTGCGAATAAAACCCATCCGCTACTATAGTCTCGTTGATGTTTTCTCGTGTGACCGGGATGGCGGGCAGGAGAAACGAAGGCACGGCCTTCTGGCCGTTGTCCATCGTGGCATTCGTCGACGGTTCTATCCCGGCGGCAATATCCAGCGCCATCTCTACGGCCTTGCGGGCCTGCATGGCAAAGGGTTTATAAACCGTGACGGTTTGGGCGCCTTCGACGATCCGACGGCATGCGGCGAGTTCGGCGTCCTGACCTGAAACGGGCGCCTTGCCCGCCAGTCCGAATTCCTTGAGTGCTTGAATGACGCCCGCCGCGGTAGAATCATTGGCGGCAATGACGCCGTCTATATGGCCGTGCTCATCCAGATAATCCTTCATGTGCTGATACGCGATGGGGCCGCTCCACTGTTCGATAAATGTGTCGAGGACGAGACGGACTGAGCCGTCGGCCAGGTAGGGGGCCAGCACGGACATGGTTCCTTCACGCAAAAGGTGCGCGTTGTGGTCCACGGGGGAGCCGCCAATGTAGGCCACATCACCCGTTGCCATGGCTTGCAGTACGCCTTCGGCCTGGTATTCGCCCACCTTTTTGCTGTCGAATGAGACATAGTAGTCCAGATCGCAATTCAGGATCAACCGATCATAGGCGATGACCTGGATGCCCGCGTCATGGGCCATCTTCACGATAGAGGCGCTCATCTCGGTGTCGTGCGCGACCACAATAAGGACATCCACGCCCTGGATGATCAGTTTTTCCGCCTGTTCACCTTGCAGGATCTGGTTTTCATTGGCGGCATAGGAGGTAACGACCGCGCCGTGTTCCCGGGCATACTGCCGGATGAGTTGTTCGTCCTTGCGCCATCGGTCAATGCGTATCGCGCCCAGGGAAAGGCCGATGGATACCGGTTTGTCAGTTTCCATCTGCGTTGTTTCCGGGGGCGAGTTCCCGCACCCCGCGCCCTCCAGGCAGAGTATTGAAAGAACAAGCAAATAGGCGAATGACCTGATTTCACAACAGCGTTCTCTTTTCATGCGCTTCTCCTGCATTCAGTGCTCAGTTGCCAGATATCTCGAACAATATATACCTGATAAGATCGCTATCTTTAAGTAGAAATCAAAGAATATATCTATTTTCGTAGCTTCTCAATACCCATTTTGTTAGCCACGGACTTGTCACGCCGGAGGAACGTAGACGAATGAACGCAGATGAACGCGGATAAAAACATACCAAACAGCCTTTATGAGCCGGAAAATGACAAAAAATGGCTGATTTTACGGTTTTCAGCGTGAAAATGGCCCATTTTCGCGCAAATTTTTGGCATTTTTCGCCGAAACCTGCTGTTTTTCGCCATTTTTCAGCTTATAACGGCTGTTCTCTTTTCCTCCGCGTCTCAGCGCCTCTGCGTTCATATTTTTTTAACGCGTAGGCGCTGAGACGCAGAGTTGGGCGCCGGAAATGCGTGGCGCAAAAAAGGCATCAGGCCAGGATGGCGCGGGTGGTTGCGATATCCTGCTGGATTTGCAGGCTGAGTTCTTCGGGGGACATGAACCGGCGGTCTTCGCGTACCTTCGCTTTGAAGAAGACTTCAATTTCTTTGCCATACAGGTCGATATCAGGCAGGTCGAGCATATAGACTTCCACGACTCGTTCGTTGGCATCCTCGAAGGTCGGGCGTGTGCCGATATAGGCGGCGGCCTTGTAACTCGTGCCGTCCATAATGGCATGTACCGCGTAGATGCCGGCGGGTGGATGCACCTCGTTGTGTGGATCAATATTGGCGGTGGGGAAGCCCAGGGTATGGCCGATGCGCCGTCCGTGCACCACATGGCCCAGCAAGCTGAAAGGACGTCCCAGCATGGCCTCGGCGGATTCGAGATCGCCGCCGGAGACCGCTTCGCGTATACGTGTGCTGGAAACCGGCAGATCGTTCCAAGACACGGGCGCCACGATGGAGGTCTGAATCCCGCGGGGGGCGGACAGTTGGGCCAGCATGGAGATATCTCCGCGTCCGTCCTTGCCAAAGGTCCAGTTCACCCCGGTCACCAGGTGTTTGATCGCGGGGACCTGTTCGCACAATGATTCCACGAAGGTTTCCGGTTCCATGTGGCGCAGCGTTTCATCGAAGGGCAGCAGGATGCAGCCATCGAGCTGCCGGGCTTCAAGCAGGCGGAGTTTGTGCCGTTTGCAGGTGATGATTTCCGGGGCGTGGGCGGGGGCGATGAGTTTCAACGGATGCGGTTCCAGGGTCAGGGCCCAGGCCTCTCCCCGGTACTGTTCGGCCAGGGCGCGGGCGGTGCGGATGACGGCCTGGTGCCCGATGTGCACCCCGTCAAAAAAGCCCAGCGCGAGGATAATGGGAGATTCCTGATCGCCCAGGGCCTTGAATGTTTCTACCATCTTCATGGGGTGGCGTTAGATTAAATCCTCGCGCCGCAGCGCGCTGATGGGGATGATATGTGAGAGGAGTTCATCGCGTGTGCAGGAGAGGATGGCCTCGAAGGGGGTGGCGTCCTTCACATCCAGCGCGCCGCTTTTTGTCCGGCGCAACTGGGCCAGGAACGCGCCGCAGCCCAGGTTGGCGCCCACATCGTGGCAAATGGTCCGCACATAGGTGCCCTTGGTGGAGGCCAGTCTGAATTGCGCCTGGGGGAGATCGAACGACAGCAGCTTGAATTCGTACACATGAATGAGGCGGGGCTTTCGTTCAACGGTTTTCCCTTTGCGGGCCAGTTTGTAGAGCGGGACGCCGTTCTGTTTGATGGCGGAGACCATCGGGGGGATCTGCATGATGTCGCCGACCCAGTTGCGCATTTCGGACTCAAGCATTTCGCGGGTGACAAACGAGCAGTCCTTTTCTTCGATGCGCGCGCCCTCCGCGTCCTGCGTATCGGTGGCCGCCCCGAGTTCCATCGCGCCTTCGTAGACCTTGTCGGAGCCCATCAGTACCTGGGACAACTTGGTTGCGCGCCCGATCAGCATGACCAGGAGGCCTGTCGCCATCGGGTCCAGGGTGCCGGCGTGCCCGACTTTTTTGAACTTGAACGTCCGGCGGATACCATCGACAATATCATGCGAGGTGGGCCCGGAGGGTTTATCGATCAGCAGCACCCCGTCAAAGGGATCCAGGCTCCTCGGGGCGCTCGTGCTCTGTTTCTGGTAGGGGTTCTTCGGTGTTTTCATCATATACGGTCGTTTGTTCGAGTTCGGCGATAATGGAGAGGATGTGGTCACCCTGTTCGATTGATTCATCCAGTTCAAAGGTCAGTTGCGGGGTATACTTCAACTGGGTATGCGCGTTGAGTTCATGTTGCAGTTCTTTGCGATGCTGCTGCAGTTTGTGGAGCATCTGTTGGCGTTCCTGTTCGTGTCCAAGAATGGATACATAGACCTGCGCGTGGCGCAGATTCGGCGTGACATTCACACGGGTTATGGTGATGGCCGCCAGGTCCAGGGAGCCGTCATTGGCCACCCGGAAGAGGTCGTCGGCCAATTCCCGTTTCAGCAACTCGTTCACTCGTGTTAATCGACGTGTGCCCATTGTTCATGCTCCGTATTATCGTTGTTCCCGGGCCCTGCCACGGGAACTAGAGTTCCTGCGCAATCTTTTCAACAATGTAGCATTCGATGATATCACCTTCCTTGCAGCGCGTGTAATTGTCGAGGCGAATGCCGCACTCCTGGCCTTCCCGGATTTCACTGGCATCGCTCTGGAAGCGTTTCAGGGAGGCGATGGCGCCCTCGAAGATGACTTCGCCCTCCCGCTGGAGGCGCGCCCGCCCCTTGGCGGATATGCGTCCATCGCGCACCATGCAACCGGCGATATTGCCGTGTTTGCTGATTGAGAAAACCTGGCGAATCTCGGCGTGGCCGATGACCGTTTCCTTCAGGATGGGTTCGAGCATACCGGTCATGGCGTCGCGCACCTCGTCGATCAGCTCGTAGATCACACTGTAGAGGCGGATTTCGACGCCTTCGTGTCGGGCCGTCTTATCTACGCTGCTGTCAATGCCGATGTGGAACCCGATGATAATCGCGTTGGAGGCGCTGGCCAGCAGGACGTCATTTTCCGAGATATTGCCGACGCCGGTGAGGATAAAGTTGATGCTGACCTTATCGCTTTCGATATCATTGAGGCTTTGCATAATGGCTTCGACGGAGCCTTTTACATCCGCTTTCAGCACGATCGGCAATTCCTGTTTCTGGTCGAGGGTGGTCTGGCTGAGCAGGTCATCCAGCGAAACCTTGCGTGTTACCGTCAAATCCTTATGCCGGGCCACTTCCTGACGGGACTCGGCGGTGGCGCGCGCTTCCATATCGCTGGTGTACATGCGGAATTCATCGCCGGCCTCCGGGACGCTGGTCAGGCCCAGGCATTTGACCGCCGTGGCGGGACCGGCCGTACGGACCATATGCCCCTTGTCGTTGGTCAGCGCCTTCACGCGGCCCCAGCAGGAGCCGCAGACGATTGAATCGCCCACCTTGAGCGTGCCGTCGGTCACCAGCAACGAGGCGGTTGGTCCGCGACCGGGTTCCATGCGCGCTTCGATGACATAGCCTTGCGCGGGTTCATGGGGTTTGGCTTCAAGTTCGAGCATTTCCGATTCGAGGAGGATACGTTCGAGCAGCGTATCCAGGCCCTCGCCGGTCGCGGCGCTGACCCGGCAGACGCCGACATCGCCACCCCAGTCTTCCGTCATCACACTTTCCTGCTGGAGTTGTTGCAGAATACGTTCGGGGTTGGCTCCGGGGAGGTCCATTTTGTTGATCGCGACAATGATGCAGACTTCCGCGGCCTTCGCATGCTGGATGGCCTCGCGGGTTTGCGGCATGAGACCGTCGTCGGCCGCTACGACCAGTATGGCGATATCCGTGAGATTCGCCCCGCGGGCGCGCATGGCGGTAAAGGCCGCGTGGCCCGGGGTATCGAGAAAGGTAATCAGGTGATCGTGGTACTCTACGGAATACGCCCCGATGTGCTGCGTGATGCCGCCGTCCTCCCCTGCGGCCACCCGCGAGTCGCGGATGCGGTCAAGCAGCGAAGTTTTTCCGTGATCGACATGTCCGAGGAACGTCACCACCGGCGGGCGCGAGGTTAAGTCCTCTGGATGCAGATCGTCGCCCCTGTCCTTCTTTTTCTTTTTCTTCTTTTTCTTCTTGGGCTCGGAGGTTTCATCCGCAGGTTTTTCCGTTGTTGGCGGCGGGGGGGGTGGGGCGACCGGCTTTTTCTTGGCCACTTCCAGGATGATATCGTGTTTTTCGGCGACCCGACGCGCGATCTTCAGGTCAATGGTCTGGTTGATCGAAGCGAACACATTCATAGTCATCAGTTCGGCGATGAGCAGATTGGGCTTCATATCGATCATGGTCGCAAAATCTTTGACGATAATGGGGCCTTCTATGACAATCGTTTTCTGCGTTTCGACCAGTTCCTCTTCCCCGGGCGCCTCTTCGACTGCTGTCGGTTCGGCCACCCCGGAAGGGACGTCTTCGGCGGGGGTTGGTTCTTCCTGCGCCTTCTCCGTATCCGTACGGGGGGTGGGCGCGCCGAACAGCTCTTCCTCGATTTGCGCCTCCTGTTCATCCGTCAGGGTGCACATGTGGTTATTTGCCTCGATACCCAGATCGTGCAATTCGGAGAGCAGGTCCTTACTGGACATGTCCAATTTTTTAGCTAACTCGTGTATTCGTATCATACTTCAATAGGCCCGTGTTCTTTTTCATAGGCAACCTCCGCCGCGTTGTGAATAGCGGTGGCGGATGCTTCATCAATTCCGTCGATGGTTTGAATGTCTTCCAGATCAGCGGCCAGGATACCCTCGACCGTAAGGAACCCGGCGTGGACCAGTATTTCGGCCCACTGCTGTCCGATGCCGTCCACCTTGGCCAGGTCGCCGATGGCCTTGGCCACCTTTTCGGCAAAGCCGAGTGATTCCTCTTCCTTCTGGATGTCTATCTTCCAGCCGGTCAGTTTGGCGGTCAGGCGCGCGTTTTGGCCCTTTTTGCCGATAGCCAGGGAGAGCTGGTCGGGGTCCACGATGACGCGCACCGCATGGGCCGGTTCGTCCACCGTGACCTTGCGCAGTTTGGCCGGCGCCAGGGCGTTGGTCACAAAGGTGCGCGTGTCCTGGTGCCAGCGCACGATATCAATCTTTTCGCCGGAGAGTTCGCGGACGATATTTTTCACGCGGATACCCCGCATGCCGACACAGGCGCCCACCGGATCTACCTTCTCGTCATGGGAGACCACGGCGATCTTGCTGCGGAAGCCGGCTTCGCGCGCAATGCCCTTGATTTCGACCGTCTTGTCGGCAATCTCCGAGACCTCCAGATCGAACAGGTGGCGGACAAACTCGGGGTCGCTGCGCGAGAGGACCACCTCGGTGCCGGACGGGCGATTTTCCACCTTGATGATCAGGGCGCGTATGCGTTCCCCGATCTGGTATTCCTCCGTGGGAACACGTTGGCGTCCCGGCATGATGGCTTCCGCCCGCCCCAGGTCGATGATGACATCGCTGCGGTCAAAACGGCGCACCGCGCCCGTGACGATATCGCCGGGGCGGTCCTTATATTCCTCGAATACGCGTTCCCGTTCCGCCTGACGGATCTTCTGCATGATCGCCTGTTTGGCGGTCTGCGCCGCGATTCGACCGAAATTTTTCGGGGTGACCTCGATTTCCATGAACTCGCCAATGGCCGCGGCGGGGTTGATCTTCTGCGCCTTGACCAGGGAAACCTCATCGTGCTGCCGGTGCACATGGGCCACGACCTGGACGCGGGCATAGGCGCGAATATCCAGGGTTTTCCGGTCGATTTCGATCCGCACATCCTTGGCGGGGCCGACACTCTTTTTCGAGGCGCTGAGCAACGCTGTTTCGACAGCGAGGATAAGAGTTTCGCGTTCAATCCCGCGTTCTCGTTCCATGTAGTCTAAAACTGCCATCAAATCGTTGTTCATCGTCGCTGACCTCGTTCGTGTCTCTATTTACAAATAACCAAACCAAAAAAACCATCACGCGCTCCATTACGAAAAAGAGTGGGTTAGAAGCCCACTCATGCCGCATGGTCGCTGTGTACAATTACGCGGTACTTTACGGTTCGCCGGGCCGGGGGTCAAGCGGTAATTCAGAATTATCTGGGCGCGGAAAACGCGGAAGATGGTTCGAATTTTTGCAAATAATTAATACAGGGAATACAAAAATGGCATGTAAACTGCTTGATTAAAACGGGAGGATATGGTAGGTTGATACGTGAAAAATGGCGAGCGAAAGGAAGAAAGTAGAAGCGTTTTACTTGTAGTAAAAAAATGTTTTAATGAACGGTTTTTACTTTGACAGGAAACGTGAATTTGGGTACTTGTATATGTGGATAAGGCATAGTAGAATGTTAAAGCAGGAGTCGTGGAGACATGAGGGCCGCATGCGCGGGTGGCGCATGGGGGCTCTGGCAGGTTTTCCGGGTTCCTCGTAGGATGTGTGTATGCAAACAGGTGAAAATAGAAGGTGGTTGATATTCTGGGCCGTTTTCTGTGTGGCCTTGACGGCGTCCATAGTTGCCTACGGGACGACGGTACGCCTGTATGCGACCGTGACCTACTCCCTGCTCAACCATCTCTCCAACGCCCCGCTGGCGGACGGGTCGGTGGTCTACATCATGGGCAGCAGTAACGCGATTGCCGATCCGCCCCTCGAATTTGGCGGGGGGTTGATTGCGATGTCCACCACGGGAGACGATACATTTATCGGTTCGGTGCGTATCGGGGAAGGTGTAACCAGCAACGGCACCTTCTTTACCTCCAATTTCGAGTTTGATTCTGACCAGGTGAAGTATGTTTACCTGCGTTTCTTTGAATATACAAACGGCGTGATGATTGAAGGCACAGGCATATGGTGGAATACCTCGCCCACGTTTTCCGCGACCAACTTCAACCCCTGGGTGCCGGTGGTCGCCGTTGATTTTGTCGGGCAATATGCCGCTACCAACCGGAATGACTTTGTGATCATTCCTGAACCGGGTGTTGGCGCGCTTATGCTTCTTTGTGGTGGTTTTTTTGGCGCGGCGTGTCTTGGCCGCACAAAAAAGAGTCGTGTTTGTTCTAAAAATTAAAAAAAGCGGGTTAAAACCGTTTGTGGTGTTTGAACATCCTGCATTGTGACCTGTCTATTATGACAGAATGAGATGTCCACAAAAGGTTGGTGTGTGAGAATGAAGGACCTGAGATACAATCGAGTTTACAGAAGTAGGAAAAGCGCTTTAGCACTGGTCGCAGCCCTAGTGTGCGTGGCGGTGACAGGCTATGCGGGCATGACAACGCCGTTGCATATTGGCGCGACACAGCCCATGCGCGATCAGTGGGGCGGCTTGCTGATAGGCTCGGAGTCCATGCCGGGTGATGTCATCCAGGTGTTGTGGGCCTCCAGCAATGGGGTGGCGTACCCCCCTGATGTGGATGGAGCCCCGGACCCGCGCAATCCCATGGTTCATGACGGTCTCACCGGAGTCGGGGCGTTGACCCTGCCCTCGCTGGGCCATGCCGGTCTCTTCGGTATGTCCCTCAACCGCGACCGTCCCGTCACCGGCAGCCAGATTTTCGTGCGCGTTTTCAATGCCCCCGCACTGAAAAATGCCTCATTTTACGGAGATTCTTACATTTTTACCGTGAATGGTAATACGGTCTTTGATGTGGGCCTGGTGGCGACAACCAACGCGATGGACCCGTTGGACCCCGATAACGACGGGCTCAACAATTCCTGGGAGCGCGTATATATGTCCGATCCGAACAACGCAGACACGGACGGCGACGGCATGACCGACGGCGATGAATCGCTGGCCGGTACCGATATGCTCGATTCCAATTCGGTCTTTACCGTGGCCACCATGCTCCGCGCCGAAGGCCGAAATGTGCGCATCGGGTGGGATTCCGTCCCCGGTGGCGCCTATCGCGTGCAGTTTACCACCAATGATCTTAACCAGGACCCCGTTTTTGTGAATGTGAGCGCCGTGGTGACGGCGCAGACGTATGAAACATCGGCCGTGATAACCAATGGACTGTTGCTCGGACGCGGGCACTTCCGTATTGGTTGTCTGTATGATCAGAGCGAATAGAAAATGACTGCCGGAGTGCCCCGGTTGTGAGTGCGCCCGGCGGCGTTGTGAGTCCGTCGGGATGAAAAACTGAAAAGCATGGGATGGACTGTTGAAGACCCGCCATGGCCGAAACAACCTGGGCTGCGGGTCTGGTTGTTTGTCAGGAGGCAACGCCGCCCTTAACAGACATCCGGCGAAGAGAAGACGCGCACATCGAAAAACGCGCGAAAACAAAACGAACAGAGAGGACGCAAGACCTCAATGATCTGGACAGGTAAAAACGAAATACTTCGCGTTAAGACGCTCCTGGTAGAACTAAAACTTTTCCATCGCAATCCATACATACTAGATGCCATCCAGTTTGGTGTCAATGGTGTTTTTGTAAAAAATTCGATTATTAACCATCAAAAAGAATATGTCTGAGGCGGTAGCCATGAAAAGATTACATACATATGCCACCGGAAAGCAGGGAACGTCCCGTTGGGGGGCGTGGCGGTTTTTCCAATGGTTGGAAAAATTTTTCTCATTTTTTCCAATGATTGGAAAAAATCCCCAAAAAGTTTCCAATGATTGGAAAATTTCACCGTATGCCCAAAGGCCGGTCTTGGTACTTGTATTTGCTTTGCTGTCTTTTATCATTATGCAGAGCGCGTTGGGTGACTGGGGTGATGTAACTTCGTGGAAATCATCGGCGGCTGACGGGGATTGGAATGATAATCACTGGTACAATGTGACTCAGGGTTGGGACAATCACAATCCCAACTACGAGGGCGGGCGTGATTTGCAATTTGACAATAACAATCAGACCACCATGGCAAATGATTTTACGGGGGGGGGCGCCGGTCGTTGGCGTATCACCTTTACCTTGAATGCAACCAGCGCGCGAACGGTCAGTGGTTCGACCGAAAATACTTTCTATGACAATGGCGGAACCAAGCCGCGGATCCAGAATGATTCTTCAGCCAGTCACAGTCTGGGTTTTCCCATGAAGATCGGGTACAGCAGCGGTATGGAGGTTAACCCCATCAGCGGTGATCTCACGCTCAGCGGAAATATCGACAACAACTCGTATGATCTGCTGGTGTATGGAGATAATTCAAAAATGCTGACGTTGTCCGGCGTGGTGTCCGGCAGCGGCAAGTTGTCCATCCGTCCCGATGGTGGCGGGTACCCGAAGGTAAAGATATCCGGCGCGTCCACCTTCAGCGGGAATGCCGAGCTAACCGAGGGGGAACTGTGGTTCGCGACAGGCGGGAAGCTCCCGCAGGGGACGGATATTTATGTCGGCAGTGGCAGTTATGTGAGTGATGTGGCCAAGTTATGGCTGGAAAGCGCCGGAGTGGCCATAACCAATCCTATTACGGTGAACAATGGTAATGCGGATACGCGCTACATTGGCAGTTTGAATTCGAGCGGACTGGCCAGTTATCGCGGAACCGTTGCTCTGAGCGGCCCGGTGAATCTGGAGGCGAATAATGCGTCTGGGCACTTGGAATTTACAAATGTGATCAGTGGCACAGAGCGCGCGGTGAACTTTAATGGTCCCGGATTGGTCCGTCTCTCGGGAAACAACACCTATACAGGCACCAATACGATCAAGGCGGGAACCTTGCAGATTACCCGCGACACTTCGTTGGGCGCGGCACCCGCTGCTGCTCGGGAGAATGTGAATATCTGGAGTTCCGGGACGCTGGAAGCGACCAACACCTTCACGCTAAGCGCCAATCGTCGAATAGCCATTGGTGACGTGAACGGTCCAAAAATTTCCGTGGCGAACGGATCTACACTGACGTACGGTGGCCAGATCAGCGGCGGGGCCGCCTGGTCGAAAGAAAGCGTGGGTAAACTGGTGTTGACCAGCGCCAATACCTTTGACGATACCCTGACCATCAATGCCGGCGTAGTCAATGCCCAGAACGCCACCGCGCTGGGGACGACCGATGCAGGCGTGACGGTTGCATCCGGCGCGGCTCTTGAGTTGCAGGGCGGCATTACGGTGGGCGCCGAGACGCTCAATCTTAGCGGCAGCGGTATTTCCAGCGGCGGTGGCCTGCGCAACATCAGCGGCAACAACAGCTATGCCGGGGCCATCACGATGGCGGCTCATTCCCGGATCAATTCCGATAGCGATACGCTGACACTCGATGTGTCCTCGGGCAACGGGATTTCCGGAACATATAATCTGACCCTGGGCGGCTCGGGCTACATCACGGTGAGCGATCCGATTGCAACCGGCTCCGGGACGCTGACCAAGGACGGGTCCGGTACGGTCACTCTGTCCGGCGCCAATACTTATACGGGCGGCACGACTATTGAATCCGGGGCCGTCATTGTATCCGCCGACAATAACCTGGGTGCCGCCCCCGGATCGCCAACGGCCAATATCGCGTTGAGCGGGTGGAGTTCTCTGCAATTTGCCAATTCGATGACGCTGAGCGCGAATCGTACCATGAGCATCACGACGGGCGGGCATCTGTCGATAGGGGGCGGCAACACGCTGACGTATGGCGGCGTGACCACCGGCAGCGGCCAGTTGAATATCACCGGCGGCGGACGGGTGAATCTCTACGGGACCAGTACGCGTACCGGCAGGACCCAGATTCAGCAGGGCTCCCTGGCCATCGGGGCGGACGCCAACCTGGGCGCGGCGCCGGGCGCGTTTGTGGCCGATCAGCTCAGTTTCGACAACAATGACTGGAATATTCTGTATATCACCAACACCTTCACCATGAGCCCCAATCGCGGGATACTCCTGGATAATCACGCTAACATTGAAGTGACCGCAGGTCGAACATTGACGTATGCCGGGGCTATCCAGCAGCAGAGCGCCGACAGGGCGGTTTCAAAAAAAGGCGCCGGGGCGCTGGTGCTTACCGGTACGAACGGATTCACAGGAAACCTGTACGTGGATGAAGGCACGGTCGAGCTAGGTGGCGCTGATCCGCTGGATGTCGCGTACCTGGACTTTGGCGCGGAGAGCGGTTCGGCGCAATCGCTTCTGTACCTCAAGGACAGCACGACCGTGGACAACTACATCCATGCGCGTTCCGGCAGTTCGGCCATCAACGTAATCGGCATGCGCGAGGCGGGGAGCGCGGCCATTTATGAGCAGCTTCGCATTTCTTCCCCGATCCTGATTATAAGCAATGCGGCGAGTAGCACGCTCCGTGTTGATTTCGCCTGGCAGAATTCCGCCGATACGACGATCGACAAGCAGGGGACGGGCACCTTTATCCTTTATACGAACAGCGTCGGGCACATGACCAACAAGGCCGGTACCGTGCAATTGGGCACAGATGGATGGGAGGGATGGAACCACCTTAACGGATGGAGTGGGTCAACTTTTGACCTGGATGGAAATAAGGGTACGCTGGCCTGCCTGGAAGGCGCGGGCGACGTGACGCTGGGCGGCGGCGACCTCCATATCACTGACGGATGGTGGGCGGAACTTAGCGGTGATATCAGCGAGACCGGTGATTTTTACAAGGAAGGCAGCGGTGGTATTACACTCTCTGGCAATAACACCTTTGACGGCCGATTGATTATCTGTCAGGGCACCGTGAAGGTGACGGACGACGACGCGCTGCCGGGGACGCCGGCGGGGGTGGACGCCGACAACATCATCATCACCAACTGGGGCACGCTGGAAGCCACGGCCTCGTTCGAGATCGACAGTAATCGCGGTATCAA
>RZZM01000399.1 GCA_009929845.1 Spartobacteria bacterium | reverse complement strand
CGGCGCGCCATCTGGGGACACGCCCTGCGCAACGCCATCATCCCGATCGCGACAGGCTTTGGGGGTATCCTGATGGTGATGTTTGCCGGGTCGGTCATTATCGAACAGATTTTCGAAATCCAGGGCATGGGCCGCCTGAGCATGGACGCCATTGTCGGCCGGGATTATCCGGTCTTCCTGGGCATCCTGTCCCTGACCTCGATCCTTGGGCTGCTGGGCAATATCCTTTCTGATTTCTGTTATGTGCTGATCGATCCAAGGATTAACTTTCAACGATGACCTCCCGGATTACATCCTTTATTCAACGCCTGGCGAATCCGGTCACCCTCAAGCGGCTGCGCCGGTTCCGGCGACGCAAGCGCGCCTGGATCGCCCTGTGGGTGCTGCTGGGCCTGTACGCCTTCAGCCTGTGCGCGGAACTGATCTGCAATGACAACCCGCTGTATGTCAAATACAACGGACGGCGGTACTTTCCGGTGTTCGCATTTTATCCGGAAGATACCTTCCTGCACCACGGGAAGCACACACGCCCCGATTACAAGGCGATCCATGCCTCCCCCACGTTTCAAGAGCACCCCGGCAATTACATGATTTTTACCCCGGTCCCCTTTGGCCCGCTCAGCAGCGTCGACCCGGCGTCCCTGCGTGACGAAGATATCATTGATGTCACGTTTGTCCCGCAACCCAACGTGGGCAACATCAATATCCTGTCCGACTATACGGTTTCGCGGCAGACCGACAGCGGCTATTTCTTCGGGTGCGGTAATGATGAGGTCACCGGACGGGCGGTCGAAGAGTACTGGGCCTTCCCCCCGGAGCTGAAGGAAGCGATCGCCCTGCGCCTCGCCAACCGGGAGGCCCCCCCGTACACCGCGATTCTTCGCGGACGCCGGGACGCCGACCAACAAACAGAGATGAGCCTCACCCGGTTCAGCGCACGTTCCCGTCCCCCGCAATCCGTCCGCATCACCCTGCGTGACGCCCACGAACAGACCGGAAAAAAAATCAAACTTTCCTTTGTGCAGGGCGCTGAGAAACCTGTTCATGGACAGGCCTTCTGGGAGACCCTCTCCACCGCACAGCAGACGACTGTCCGCGAGCGCCTCGCGCAGGCAGAATCCCTGCCGGCGCAAACCCTGCCCATGACCATCCGCGACAAGAATTACCAGGTCCGCATTGAACCGGACACCGTCCAGTTTCCGCATCCGCCGGTTAAACGTCATTTCATGGGCCTGGACAACGCCGGGCGGGATGTGTTTGCGCGCATGCTCTATGGGCTGCGTATTTCGTTATCCTTTGGACTGCTCCTGGTGGCCTTTTCCATGACGCTGGGCATTGTGGCGGGCGCCATTCAGGGCTATTTCGGGGGACGGGTGGACATCCTTTCGCAGCGACTGATCGAAATCTGGAGCGCGCTTCCCTTTTTGTATATCATGATTCTCATGGGGTCGATTTACGGTCGCCGGTTCGGCCTGCTGCTTTTCTGCTACGGGATATTCAACTGGATCGGCATTTCCTATTACATGCGGGCGGAATTCCTGCGGCTGCGTCGTCAGCCTTTTGTGGACGCGGCCAAATGCATGGGGCTGCCCTCCTGGAAGATCATGGGCAAGCACATCCTCCCCAATGCCCTGACGCCGGTCATCACCTTTTTTCCCTTCTCGCTGGTCGGGGCCATCGGGTCGCTGGCCGCGCTCGACTACCTCGGCTTCGGGTTACCGCCCCCCACGCCCAGTTGGGGCGAACTCCTGCATCAGGCGCAAATGTTCCGGTGGGCCTGGTGGCTGATCCTGTATCCCGCGCTGGGGCTCTTCGCCGTGATGCTCTCGGGCGTATTTATCGGCGAAGGCGTGCGGGACGCTTTTGACCCCCGACCGTTTTCACGTATGGAATAGACAGGCGACGCCCGTACTCAACGCCGTTGCCACGGTTGGAAGGGCCTGTTCTGCTGGAAAAGCGCCAGGCGCTGCCGCGCCTCGCGAAGGAGATCCAGATCATTCTTTTCGGTCGCGACTTTCAGCACGGCTTGCTGCACCTTGACCGCCTCGGCAAAGTTCCCGTTGGCGGCATAGACCACCGCCAGGGTGTCCAGGTAGGATGGATGCTTCCGGTCGGTCAAGGCGACCGCCTGTTCGGCGTATTTCTGCGCCTTGGCCAGTTCGTCGGGCGTCGCCTTCGGATTGGTGGCCACAATCCAGGCCCATCCATTCAGGGCCACTACAGACTCGTTGTCGATCTCAAGCGCGGCCTCCATATAGGTGATGGCTTCAGGAATCCTGCCCATGTTGTACAGGCATTTCGCCATGAGGGTGCAGCTATCGAGCGTCGTAACCCGCGTGACTTTGTAGCCCCCTTGGTCCAGTATGCGGTGCAGGACGTCCATCGCCTCCTGCAGCCGGCCGGCCAGATGCAACGCTTCGGCATACACAAACATGAAAGAGACATTGTTCGGGTCCGGCGCAATGGACTCCTCGATCAGTTTGAGGGCTTCGGGAATCTTCTTCTGGGCCATCAAAGACTTGGCGTACATCACACGGTTCAGGAGCGGAACCATCTTTTTCACATCCGGCAGGTTGGCGGTTTCCAGGTCTTCAGGCGGGGGGGCGCCGCCACCGCCATACCCCAGGCTTTGCAACACACGCGCATCCTCGGTCGAAAGATTGACACCGACAACCGACTGGGCCTTCATCCGTTGTTCCATCTCCGAAAGCTGATCGCTCATAGCCGCAATTTGATTGGGATACTGCACGTCCAGGTTCTTTTCCTCGTCGAAGTCGGTCTGCGTATCGTACAACTCCTCGTCCGGGGTTTCGATATACTTCCACCGGTCGGAATACAGGGCCTTCAGGGGGCTCCATCCATATTGCCACCAGGGCTCTTCCGTCTCCGCATAACAATCCTCGGGCAGGAACGTGGCCTTCCCCAGAGCCGCCTGCGAGAGGTCTTTGGCAAAGGGAGTCGCATTGGCCGATATGCCAAACAGCGACAGAATCGTCGGATAGATATTCACCAGGGACATGCGCTCGGCGATACGTTTTCCCTGCGGGAGCAAACCGGGACGGTGCATGAGCAGCGGCACATGCAGGGTGGTGTCATAGAGCATAATCCCGTGATACAGCTCCCCATGATCACCTAAACCCTCGCCATGGTCACCCAGCGCCACCACCATGGTGTTATCCATCAGATTATGCGCCTTCAACCAGTCAATCAACCGTCCGATCTGGGAATCCATGTAGACAATCTCGGCATCGTAGGGCATATCCACATACCGGTCGCCGTACAAATCCTCGTGGGCATGATACGGCTTATGCGGATCAAAAAGGTGGACCCAGCAGAAAAATGGAGTGTCCCCGGCCTCCTCAAGCCAGTTGATCGCCGTATCAATGACCTCCACGCCCGGACGGTATGCGCGCAACCCTTCTTCATCCAGCTCGGGTGATACAATACTATCGTTGTAATAATCGAACCCGCGGGCCAACCCGAAACGTTTGTCGAGCACCATGGAAGCGATAATCGCCGCGGTCGCATAGCCTTCCTTTTTGAAAGCCTCGGCCATGGTGGGTACGGAAGGATCCAGACTGTTTTCACCGTTCGTGCGCAACCCGTGTTCAGGCGGCAACAACCCGGTAAACATGGTGGTATGCGAAGGCAGGGTCAGTGGCACACAACTGATCGCCTTTTCGAACACCACCCCGTTAGCCGCCAAAGCATCCAATACCGGCGTTGGCGCATTGGTATAGCCATAGCATCCCAGATGGTCCGCCCTCGTGGTATCCAACGTGATGAAAAGTAGATTCATCTTCTGTTTTTTTGATGCGCCGCACGACGTGACGCCCAAAGCCACCGTCACGGCCAGCAACACCATCCATATCCGTTTTTTTATCATAATCCTGCTCATCCCCGGTTGACGCGTTGGCGATACAACCGTTTATCAATTACATTTTTCATAGCCTCACCATCCAACGGCACCCCCAGAAAATCCATCAGGGAAGACAGAACATCATCCGCATCGGCCAACAAGCCGTTGTAGCTGACATAACAGATGTCCATATGGGGGGCCTGTCCAATCATCGCGCGAGTCTTCTCCAGGTGCCTGTTGAAATGTTGCTTCATGACCGCATCGTCAG
>RZZM01000398.1 GCA_009929845.1 Spartobacteria bacterium | reverse complement strand
GCGCCACGGCTATTATCGTTCTGTCGCTACGCGACGTGGATTTAATCTCAGCGACTGGATGATCCAACCCGTTTCAGATTCAACAGAAGGCTACTTGGTAAACCCGGACATTGAGGACCAAAAGACCGATCAACCTACCACCTAAACCGCTAATCACCTACCACCTAATCCCCTAAAAAGAGTGCGATTACGATCAGCGAACCCCGGGAGAACCCGTCCTGGACAACACCTTGGTGTCACGTTAACTTCCACGAGGAAAGGAGTTCTGAAATTTTTTTTATCAAATAATACATTTTTCCGTTGACTTTGTTAGTCTTACATATAAAGTACTCATTATTAACTGGCACGGAGAAATGATTGGGATGCAGAAAGCGCTGAAAATTTATGGTTTAGTCATACTGGCAGTTTGCGTGAACGGTTTGCGCCCCGGTTGGGCGGAAATGACTGACCGCATTCGTCTTTCCGTGATGGTGGTCCGGAACTGGCAGGATTTCGATGATGGGGATGATATTGATAATGCGTGGGAAATGGAGATGTTCGGGGAGTTGGACACAGCCACCGCGACCTCTGATTTTGACGGGGACGGATCCTCTGACTACGACGAATACAAGGCAGGCACGGACCCGCGCGACCCGCTTTCGCAACTGCAAATCACCCGGATCAGCTTCCTGGATGACGGCCAGGTCCTGCTGCGTTGGGACTCGAGTACCAATGCCGTTCCCACCCTGCGCGCCTACACCATCAAACAGGCCCCCAGTGTGGAACAGCTCGCCCAAGGCGGCACCCCCATGGCCACCGCCATCCTCAGCGCGGGCGCGTCCACCAGCATTACGTCAAGTACACCCCGAGGGATTCAATCATTCTTCAAGGTTACCCTGCATGAAGAATAGCAACACAGGAAAGGAGGGCTTTATCGGAGGAGAAGCAACGAAATCAAACAATACAGCACTGAAACAAACAAACAGTAACAAAAAAGAAGGAATACGAACATGAAGAAAATTATTATCATCGCGGCCATGGCCGTACTCGCAGGCAGCGCTTTTGCGCAGATATCCGACACCTTATCCGTAAGCGCGACCTTGCAGGCCGGCGTCAGCACCATTGACGTCGTACAGAATTCGCTGGATTTCGGCAACATCGCGGTCTCTGAAGGATTGACCCGATTTGTCTCGTCCGACCTGACCATGGACGCCTTCGCGGCCAACGGGCCCTGGTACATTCGGGTGTCCACGGCCAACCCCGGCAACCTGATGGGTTTGGTCGACGACACCACCGGCACGCACAACCTGCTCATGAAAATGTGGCAGCCGGGATTCGGTCCGGAAGCGGGCCTGCCCGATCCCAATGTGGAAACCAACTGGCGCGGCAATGAGGCATTCTGGGCCTTTGTCTTTGACGACTCCGAAACGGATCCCGTCACCGGCGAGCCCGTCCACTCCAAAATTGCGCAATCCGCGAATGAAGACGGGACCGACTTCACGTTCAATCTGGCGATTGACGCGTCGGGCGCTCCCGCCGACTCCTATTCAAGCGTGGTTACGTTTGAACTCGTGATCGAATAAATTCACATACCCCGGCCGGGAATATGTTGATCCCCGCATATTCCCGGCTACACTGACAGACAGCAGACAGGCGGCATGAGATGAACTATGTAGACAGGTTGACCACATCCTTCTTCACCCTCCTGGTGTCCTGTCTGCTGCTGTCGGTACCTTTCGCAAGCGGGGCCCTCATCATTGATCCCTTGCGCACCGAACGTACCGGGGCGCCGGGGGAAACCATCCAGGGCAGCATTACCGTCGAAAACGCGCGGGAGCACCCCATTGTCCTGGAAACACAGTTCGAAGACTATTCCCTCCACCGCGCCACCCACACCAACTGGATTGCTTTCGAGACCGACACTCGCCCGCTGGCGCCGGGGGAAGCAACCAGTTTCAACTATACCGTACAGATACCCGTTAACGCCACGGGGGAATTCTATGGGCGCATCTCCTTCGCGGAAGCCAGAGAACAGGACCACACGCAGATGGTCGGCATCCGTACCGCTATTTCCGTGCCGTTGTATGTCGTCATCACCGGAACAGAAACCTACGAGGCGGAAATAACGGAAACCCGGATAAGAAGTAAGCGCCCCCTTCGCCTGGATGTCACCCTGCACCACACCGGCAACACCCATCTGCGGGCCCTCGGTGAGGCAACGGTCCGGTCGGCGGCCACTGGCTCGGAAGTCTGTCGGTTTCCCATCAACGCGCATCAGGTCCCGGTCTATCCGGGCCGACGCGACAACGTACTGACTGGCAAAACAGACCATGCCTTCACCCCGGGGGACTATCAGGTTGATGTGCGCATTCCTTTTCCGGACGACGCGCACGCGCTGGCTTCGAGTACAGTATTTACCATAGAGGCGGACAACAGCACACAGGCAACAGAACATGACGGCAGGGATGCATCAGGAACACGATGAACCTCTCATCCACACACAACACACCTATCCATGCGATACTGCTTGTCGGTATCCTCTGGCTGGTTGTGCCTTCTTCCGTGCAGGCACAGGTCCGGGATACCCTGCCGGTTCGTTGCCGTGTGCTGCCGCCTCCCCTTTCCATTGACATCGATACCGACTCGCTGGCCTGGCGGGTGTATCCCACCGAAAACCACTATCGGTTCAACTCCAGCATCGTCACCTGCCGCTTCATGACCGTCGACCAGGGATGGGAAATCAGGGTCTACCACACCAACGACGTGGTCGGCCATCCCCTCGTCGGGGTCGGGCCCGACCCGCAAACCGGGCGGCCGGTGACCAACGGCCTGCCCGTAAAGATATGGCAGAACAACTACGGGCCGGTCGACTATTACGCGCAGGGCATCATGCCCGACCCCATGAACCACAACTTCTACTATGGCTTCACGCGCTACATCCCCTGCGTCATCGCCGCCCAAACCTATCAGGACGCCTCTCCCCTGCCCTTCCATTTCATCATCGACGCCCGTTTCGCCCTGGAAACCACGTATGAGGGCGATATCTTCTTTGAACTCTTCATCCCGTAATCCCGGCCGAAGAATGGTACGGAAACGTCTTTTGACCAAAGAACCTCGGGCCTGAACCCTGGGAACTCCAAAGAAATTTTCAATTATCATTGGTTAGGACTTCAGGGCGAATCCGTATCCGTGGGTTGGGTCACGGCGAAATCGGCCTTGATCGAATCAATGAAGATGTAGGCATGGGTCTGGAGTTCGTAGTTCTTGATTTGAACCCCGATGCCCTTGACGAGGCTCAGGTCGGCGATATCATCCCGCTCAATCACCAAGCGGTGCCAACCGGGTTTGAGGTCGATATTCAGTTTACCCCAGGAGGGGGACCAGTTGAATCCGGTCAGCACATAAATCTGGGCCTGCCAGTAGGCGCCCTTTGGGAAATAAACCCAGGCGCTGAATCCGAGAAAATCCGGTTGCGAGGAGAAATCCATGGTTTGTTCGAGTGGGACACGGATTCCGATATTGTCACTGCCTTGTTTGAACTGGTGTCGGATCCTGAGCGAATAGGCGCCCTTGTTGGACTCGCTTTTGGAGCGGTTGATTTTGGTTCCTTCCCCCCAGTCGACCTCCCAGCCCTGTTCATCCTCCTCGAACTCATAGACCAGCAGTCCGTCATCCGCGCGGGAACTGACGGGAACAAACGCCGCCATCAGCCAACCAATAACCCCCAGGGAAAAGATCAAAACCTTCATCATGTCACCGTTCCTTTCTGCAAACGTTTGCGTGATTATTGCGCAACTGCTCACAGGATGCAAGTTTTTTTTGATGATTTTTCTTTCCATTTCCCAACAACTGTATAACGTTCTGCCTCATTGTGTTTGTTTTAAGCTGGTGTTCTGTTTTCTTTGTGTTACTGTATACACATAAGTTCATCGTATATCAGCGTTTTTTCAGGATTTTATGACAATGAAGATAGTTAAAGACGGATGGCCATGGATATTCGGGCCCCTGCTGACCGGCACTGTGGCCGGGTTGGGTTTTTCCTACGCCAATGCCAGTATTCCCGCGTACATATGTTATGCCCTGGGCATCATCATGGCGCTTTTCATGACGTATTTTCACCGGAATCCCGACCGGATTCCGCCCCCCGATTCCGACGCGGTGGTGGCCGGCGC
>RZZM01000397.1 GCA_009929845.1 Spartobacteria bacterium | reverse complement strand
TCAAGCATTTTGTTAACTGTGCTGTTCGCGCTCATTGGTAAACCTCATTCCTGCTGATTTTTCCTTATCTTGCAGTATTTGAGGAAGCTGATGCAAGGCTTGGGTAAAAGGAATGATTTTGATATTATCCTCTTCACGCGCGCGTTCCCCGCCATACAGCAAATAACACCGCGCCATGGGATAATCTTTTCGGAATGATTTCAACGCGGTCAAATCACTTCGCGCATAGTTCGCTTTTCGCTTTATCTCAAAAGCCAATACACCGCGTGGACCATAAAGAACAAAATCGACTTCGGTCCCATCCGCGGTCCGCCAGAAATACAGCTCATATTCCAACCCAAGCAAATCATTGATAGCATATAGCTCCTGCAAGCATAACGTCTCAATGCATGCGCCATCCGTTTCTTCCGGTGAGTCTAAAGGTCCCATTGGACGTATGGTCCGATATACGCCCGCATCAAAAAAATAAAATTTGGGATGCGCGACTAAACGTCTTTTTGCCCGTTTGGTAAACACAGGCAAATTTCTTGCGATGAGCAAGTCATGCAGGATTCCAAAATATGCATCGACAACTTTTCGGTCCAGGGAAGCCTCCCTGGCGATCATTGAAATATTCAACATAGCGCCCTGTGAAAAACTGGCAATTTCAAGGAATCGCGTAAAGTTCGCCAGATTCCTGGTTAGGCCCTCCTGTTGAATTTCTTCGCGCAAGTATGTGCTGATATATGACTTGAGGTATTCCCGCGGCGCGTTGTGATGAATGACCGTCGGCAAATTCCCAAAGCGCAACGCCGTCGCCAAATCAAAATCTTTTCCCAGTTCAACAGCAGTCAATGGATACATGTGAAAAGTCAATGCACGCCCCGCCAGGAGATTTACCCCCTTTTTCCTTAAGCTTCTTGCACTCGAACCGGTCAACGCAAAACGATACCTGTGATTGGAAATCAAACGATGCACCTCGCTTAACAATGCGGGAACCCGCTGGATTTCATCAATGACAATCCAACCGGGGCATGACACAGGAATATATGTCTCTAAACGATGCGGTTGCGCCAGTAAGTCTGTATATATATCGGCATTCAGAAGATCCAGAAATACAGCATTGCCTGCATGAAAATGCTGTCTTAGCCAAGTCGTTTTCCCTGTTCCTCTTGGACCGAACAGGAAAAAACTGCTTCCAATTTCAATAGGTCTATTCAGTAATCTGGTGTACATAATGGTAAAAATACAGATATATTTTAACATGTCAATGGTCATTTTACAGATTTATGCCTGGAGGCGAGATTCCCATCGAGCCACATGTACTCGCTCGTGGGAAGATTAGCTGGCCTCCCGCGGAATGGAGAATTGGCCGAATTCTCCCTCTTGACGCCGTGCCTCGCGACCTGATATTTTCTGCCCATGAAAAAACTGTTTAGGTCTACTATAGGCAGGTGTCTGGCTAGTGGCCTGGCGCCGTGGTTTTTAATCCGCATATCCATCACCATCCTGTCGGTCGCGTTTATACTTTTACCGTACGCCGCGGAAGGCGCGGTGGTGTATGTTAACCATGCGGCCGTCGGCGCCCAGGACGGTTCGAGCTGGGACGATGCCTTTCCTTTGCTTCAGGATGGGTTGGCCGCGGCGGTTCCCGGCGACGAGGTATGGGTGGCCGCGGGCCTCTATAAGCCAGGCTCGTTGGGTGACAGTCGCACCAACACGTATTGGATCGACAAGACCATTTCCCTCTATGGCGGCTTTGCCGGGGATGAGAGCAGTCTTTCCGAGCGTGACTGGGAAGCGAACCTGACCGTGCTCAGCGGCGATCTCGCCGGCAACGATATTACCAATGCGTACGGGGTCGTACTCGACTGGACCGACGTGGTTGGTAATGACAACTGTTACGATGTGGTGACGGCATGGGGCGCCGTCTGTACGATCGACGGGTTCACGATTACCGCCGGGCGGGCAGATGAGGACGATCCGCGGCTGATACCACACGGTGTAGGCAACGGGTTGAACGCGGCCTGGGGCCACTTGACGTTGAGCAATCTGGTTTTCCGCGGAAACCGGGGCAACACCAAGCCGGGCGGGGCCATCTACTTCTGGGAAAGTACCGGCGCTGTCAGTCATGTCTCGTTCATCGGGAACAACGGATCGGATGGCGGCGCGGTGTTCTGCCGGGATGCCTCGGTGATATTCAGGGATGTGCTGTTCCAGGAGAACGACGCCATAGACGATGACACCACCGTGTCCGGGGGCGGGCTGTATGTGTACGGGACCAACACCCATGTGTTCGATTGCCAATTCGTCAGCAACAGCTCGTCGAGGTCAGGCGGAGGGTTGGAGACCTACTATAACATCGTCGTGAGCAACGTGCTCTTTCAGGGCAACGGCGCGCAAACCGGCGGCGGCATGTGGGACCCTGCCGGGTCCATCCTGACCGATTGCCGGTTCATCGAAAACACGGCCAGGCGGGGAGGCGGCCTGGGATCCAAGCAGATTTACGCCACCGGCGCCTACACCCGACTTGTCTTTGAGGGCAACTACGCCACAAACTCGGGCGGAGGGCTGTACATCGAAACGGCCGCAACCGTGGTCCGTGACAGCACGTTCACGGGCAATCGATCCGGCCAGTATGGCGGGGCGGTATGGTGTTCGGCAAGGACACCCCAGTTGATCAACGCAATTATCCGAAGCAACTCGGCGCCCTACGGCAGCGCCGTCTGTCTTCAGACCGGCGGCATTAACCTGACCGGCGCCAGCATCTATGGGAATACGGGACCTTATCTGATTTTTAACCTCATGGAGGCATGGCAGGGGATGGACATCCGCAACAGTATCATCTGGGGCAACGGCGGATCGGTCTTTACCGCATGGTACGCCATGAGCAACGTGGCCACAGCCCGCTACAGCATCGTGCAGGGCGGCTGCCCGGCCGCCTGGGTGACCGACCATATTTCAACGAACGATCCGCTGTTCATCGACGCGGAAGGCGGCAATTTGCGGCTGGGCGCCAATTCGCCGGCGATTGACGCCGGCGACAATACGGTTACGAATCCCGCGCTGCCCTTGATGGATATCGACGGCAATCCGCGCAAAAGCGACATCCTGACCGTCCCCGACACGGGCCTCGGCACGCCGCCCATCGTGGATATGGGGGCCTACGAGATGCAGATGGGCGATGGCATCTACATCGGCGGCAACGGCGGGTTGTGGTCATCAACAAACAGTTGGCTGCAAGGCATAGTCGCCGACGGCACTAACGCCACCGCCTATTTCTCCGAGGACGAATACATGATGGTCTACCTGGATTCGAACCGGACCCTGGGACATATCGCGACCGGCGGCGGAACCAACACCTACTGCCGTATCGAACCCGACGGGGGCTACTGGCTGACCTTCGCGACCGATTCCGGTACGCCGTCTATCCGGGCCAGCAATACCACCGTGATGCTCCGTTGCCGTGTCGGCGGGTCGCAGGGCCTGGACAAACGGGGCGACGGGGTGCTGAACATCACCAGTGGTTCGTGTAACTACTCCGGGGTGCTGAATGTGTACGAAGGGCTCTTCGAGGCCGGGCGCAGCAATGCCTTCGGCCTGGGCGGCGCGGGGAATGAAACGGTTGTGCATGACGGCGCCGGGGTGTGGGTGGCTCCTTCGACGCATATCGCCGAATCGATCACGCTCTCGGGCGCGGGCGCGGCGCCGCACCATGCCGCGCTGGTCCTCAGCGAAAGCAATACCCTGAGTGGCCCCATCACCCTCGATGGTGATGCCCGGATCGGCACGGTCGCGTCCATCGGTTCAGGGACCTCGACAATCGGCGGCACGATCGGCCTCCCCGCTGCCGCCGTGCTCACGGTCACCACGCGCGTGGTGGACCTGACGATCAGCGGGGTGGTCACTGGTTCCGGCTCAATTTGCAAGACCGGGCCGGAAACGCTCGACCTGGCCGGTACAAACACCTACAGCGGCGGGACGGTCGTCCGGCAGGGCGCTTTGCGCGTTTCTTCAGATGCCCCTCTGGGCGATGCGTCCGGCACGCTGACCCTGGAAGGCGGGCTGCTGCAGGTCAGCGGGACCAACTTTGGAACCATGGCGCGAAACCTGGTGGGGACAGCGGTCGGCAGCGGTATTGAGATTGGGGAGTCCGGCCACACCATGATCCTGACCGGCACGCTGACCGGC
>RZZM01000396.1 GCA_009929845.1 Spartobacteria bacterium | reverse complement strand
TATCTCCGTGCACTCCGTGTACTCCAGCGAAGCGGGTGGTAAAGAAATCGCAGTGCTTAATCTTGTTGAGAATTTCGGTTGCGGCTCTGCTGCTCCAGGTATTTTGTGCCTTTTGTGGCCATTTTGAACGATTTTTGCCAAAAAAACGCCCCATTCATGCGATTCGTGATCACTTTTTTCGTGATCCTGATGTAAGGAGTTCTACATCTATTCTTCGCTGGTAAGGCGCAGGGTATGGACGAGGAGGGAAAGCTTGCGTTCATCGGGCGGGATGGACAGGCGGTAGGCCATACGCAGGGTCAGGGTATTGGTTCCGGCGGTCAGCATGTCCGCGGGAATCGTCGTCACGAAGTCGGTCAGTTCCGGTCCGGCCGGGCACAGCCAATCTGTCAGGTAGCGTCCGTTGATATAGAAGCCGACGCGTTGACGGCGCCACGACACATACAGCGGCGCGGCCTTCAGTTCCATCCGCAGGTCTGCGGATTTTTCCGGCACGAAGGAGATATCCGCCTCCATGTGTGATATCCAGCGCACCATGCCTTCGGGATGTCGTTCGTGTCGGCTCCATCCGAAGCCCAGCCACTGTTCGTACTCGGAAATGCCCGGATAGATAATGATCTCCTGCCGGTCCGCGCCGCGCGCGCAAACCGCCGTCAACAGGCCCATACACAGATATATCAATCGCGTTTTCACGGGGGAAAAGGTAGGCGAATATCGATGAATAGCAACTCATTAAATGAACCCAGCCGCCTTTAAAGAAGTTTTTCCACCTATCTTTGGCTAGTCTTTAGTTGCATCTGGAGGCGTTCTGTTGTTTAATAGGCGCATCATGAAAGAGACTCGGATTGAGGACAAAGCATATCAAGCCATTGAGGACATTCGTTCGAATGACCTGTTGGCGCCGAAGACGATTGTATTCGGTTCGCACAAGTTGCGTGAACTGGGCGAACTGTCGCTGCCGTATGCCCGTCGATCGCGGGCGATGGTCATCATGGGCGCCCGGTCCGCCCGTAAGTCGGGGCTCTCGGACCGCATTGAGTTGTTGTTGAAACGCTATGTTGTTGAGATGATTCCCTATTACGGTGTGCGGCGCGAGCCTACGTCCGACATGGTGGCTGATGGGGTGGCGCGCGCGCGGGAGATGCAACCAAGTTTGATTATTGGCGCGGGCGGGGGCAGTGTGATTGATTTTGCCAAGGCGGTTGCGGCGCTGGCGACGAACGAAGGCGGGGTGGAGGACTACCTGGAAGGTGTGGGCCGCGGCCTGGCGTTGAAGAAGGATCCCTTGCCGATGATTGCCGTGCCCACCAACGCGGGCACCGGCGCGGAGATGACGAAGAACGCGGTCATCTGTTCCCCGGCCAAGGGCTATAAGAAGAGCATGCGGGACGAACGTATGATCCCGACGGTGGCCCTGATCGATCCGGAATTGTCGTTGCACCTGCCGTCGCATGTAGTGGCGTGCGGGGGCATGGACGCCGTGACGCAATTGATCGAATCGTGCATCAGCCGCAAGCGGACGCCGGAGACCTCGAAGCTGGCCAGGGACGGATTGCGCAACGTGCAGTTGGCCCTGTCGGTTGCCTATGAAGACGCCGACAACCTGATGGCCCGTGAGCGCCTGGGGTACATCGGTATGCTCAGCGGGGTGTGCCTGGCGAACTCCGGACTGGCGATGGCGCATGGCGTGGCGGCCGGCCTGGGGGCGCTTTTTGATGTCCCGCACGGCCTGGCTTGTGGCATTTTGCTGCCGTATACGCTGCGGTACAACCGGGACGCATGCGAAACCGAGTTGAAGGATGCGCTGGCGGCGTTCATGAACCAGGTGACGCCCAACGCCACGACCATTGACGATGGCATTGCCGCGGTGGAAAGTCTCGGGCGATGGCTGCAGATTCCGCCCAATCTCAAATATCTGCGCTTGAGCGGCGGGGATGTGGAGCGGCTGGCGGAGGCCTCGATGGGCAGCAGCATGTCGGGCAATCCCATCGAAATGACCCCCCCGATGATCGCCGATTTCCTTAAACCGCTGACCTGACGCGATCCCTGAAGGCGCCGCTTTTGAAAACACGCTGTGATGAATAATTGGAACATGAATGAGCGGGGCAACAGATGAACGGATGGCCGCGCCGAATAGCCGGGGTGTTTTCACGGTCGAATATGCGTGTGCGTTTTTTGGGACTGTTGTGTATTGGATTCGTGCCGATGTTCTTCCTGCTCTGGCACGCGGCAACGGCCAACTTTGCGAGGGAGTCGTTGGATACAGAGCAGGACATGCTGCGATTATCAGAGGTGGTCGCGGGCAACGTGGAGGAAATGCTCGCCTCGACTCGGCAGTTGTTATGGGCCGCGCCGTTGTTGCACGACACTACGGCGCTGGATATCGTGGAACAAAAAATAGGTCAACTGGCGGAAGCCTGGCCGTTTGTGGTTGCCTTTGGGTTTGAGACATCGAAAGGGACATCGTATCGCCATCTTCGTGAGATAGAGGAACAGGCCACCACCTATCGCCTGACAGTAGCGTCCACAACAGAGGTATGCAGGACCGGGTTTGTCGTGTTGGATTTCTCATGGCTGGATCATTTGCTTGTTGAAGAGAAAATCACTGGCGCCACCTCCCTCTTACCGAGAAACACACTGATTGCGATCACGGATGCGGATGGCGCGGTGAAGGGGGCGTACCCGAGGGGGCGTCTCTGGCCGGAGGTAGCCGGGTGGCCTGGATTGCTGGCCGGGCAGTTGCGTCGGCAGCCGGAAGGGGCCTCGGAGGTGACGGTTTCGGGAGACGATGAACATGTCTATGCGTACTGTCGGGTGAAGGGGGCTACGCCGCCCCTTTATGCGGTGGTATCCATATCGCGACGCGAGGCCCTTTCCGCGGCGCGCGAGACATTGCGCAACGCGCTGGTCGGGCTGCTGCTCACGGGCGCGCTGCTGGGTGTGGCCGTCTGGTATGGCGCGGATATACTGGTGGTCAGACCCGTTACGGCGCTGACGAACGTGGCGCGCCGACTATGTGATGGGGATATGCGTGCCCGCGCGCGGTTGACTGGCGGCCCCCACGAGATATTGAGTTTGGCCACAGCTTTTGACGCCATGGCGGAGGCGATCATTGCGCACGAGCAACGGCTTCGAAAGATGACCCTGGAGCTTTCACTGGCGGAGGACCAGGAGCGCCGTCGCATTGCGCATTTATTGCACGACAATGTCGGGCCGTTGCTGGCCAGTTGTTATATGAAACTGGGCGCGTTGCGTGATCATATGGACGATCGGCAACGCGTGGCGGGGGCGATTCGTGAGACGCGGGAACTCCTGGACGTAGCGGTTAAGCACACGCAGACACTGACCTATGAACTGAGTTCACCGACATTGCACACATTAGGGGTCCATGCCGCATTGGACCAGCTTTGTCAGGAGGCGCGGGATGAGAGTGGCTTGCGCATTCGGTTTGTGAGTCAGGGCGACGCGTCCGATCTGGCGGTTGATCGGTGCGTGGTGCTGTATCAGGCCGTGCGGGAATTGCTGCGCAATGCGCTCCGGCATGCGTCGGCGGAGTCCATTACGGTGCGTTGTGTCTCCGAAGAAGGTCATGTTACTATTATGGTACAGGATGATGGGATCGGCTTTGACGATGCGGACGCGGGGCGTGGCTTCAGCAAAAACGGGGGATATGGGTTGTTTAATCTGCGCGAACGATTTACATGTATGGGAGGCGCGTTCACGGTCAAGTCAAATCCGGGATGCGGAACCCTGGCGGAAGTTATCCTTCCCCGGCAGGCAAAGGACGCATGGAGCGGCGAGGAGCAAACGGAATGAAAATACGGGTTTTTCTGGCGGATGACCATATTGTATTCAGGCAGGGACTGAAAACCCTGCTGGAGGATACGGATGATGTGACGGTAATTGGCGAGGCGGATGATGGACGAAAGGCCGTGGACATGATAACCCGCGCATGGCCGGATGTGGCGCTCATGGATATCGGAATGCCCGAACTCAACGGCATTGAGGCGACACGACAGATACTCAAAGGGAACGGGCGCGTGAAGATCATCGGACTGTCCATGCATGTGAACGAGCGGTTTGTGGGGGAGATGCTGCGCGCCGGGGCCTCGGGGTATTTGTGCAAGCAATGCGATGCGGATGAAGTGCTTATGGCCATACGCGTGGTCATGG
>RZZM01000063.1 GCA_009929845.1 Spartobacteria bacterium | reverse complement strand
GCGAAGCCGATTTCACCGCCCACCTCCGCTTCGTTGAAGGTATGCTCGTCCATGACCAGGTCCAAACGCACGGACTTGGCGTCTTCTTCAGGATATGCGCCGAACACAGAACCCGCGATCAAAACTGAAAGGGCGATCAGTTGAATCAATCTACTCTTCATTGGTACAAACTCCCGGTTGGACGGCATGTTCTGCCGTATTAGAGATGAAACACTTATATGTATACGTATTCGCTCGCATATCTTCCACAGCCGACTTTCTTAATCGGCTTGCTATATTCTGGTTTTTTATTCGGGGAACACAAGAATAAAGAATGGAAAAGGAAGGTTGGTTCACCTCAGTACGATTTAGCAAAAATGACCCGTTGTTTACTGGGCTTTCCGCTGATGACACAGACGCCATCTTCCTGCGGGGCGTCCTGGGGAATACAACGGATGGTGACGTTCAGGTCTTCCTTCACCTGTGCCTCGACCGCTTCTTCACCGCTCCAGTGGCACATCGCGAAGCCTCCGTGAACCTCCGGTTTTTCTTTGTTTTCCGGGGTAAAATACGCATAAAATTCCTCTTTGCTATCAATCCGGCGGGTATGTTCATCGCGGAAGGCGCGGGCGCGGGCCAGCAACGCGTCCTGCATTTCCTGGAGCTGGTCGGTCAGGGTGGCGATGAATTCCGTGCGGGGCTGACTGACCCGGTCTTTTGTTCCGCGATCCCTGCGTCCCAGGAACACCGAATCATTTTCGATATCGCGCGGACCGATTTCCAGACGCATGGGAATGCCTTTTTTGACCCACGCCCATGTTTTTTCGCCGCCGCGGATATCCCGACTGTCGATTTCAACCCGGACCGGTTTTCCGTCAAACTGGACACTCCGGATTTCCCGGGCCAGGTTTTCGCAATAGGTCATGACCTGTTCGCGAGTTTCATCTTTGTGAATGACCGGGAGGATCACCACATGGGATGGGGCCAACCGCGGGGGGAGCACCAGGCCGTTATCATCGCTGTGGGTCATGAGGAGTCCGCCAATCAGGCGTGTCGAAACACCCCACGACGTGGTCCAGGCCAGGACTTCCGTCCCGGATTCATCCTGGAATTTAATCCCGGATGCTTTTGCGAAATTCTGGCCGAGAAAATGAGAGGTCCCCGCCTGAAGCGCCTTGCAATCCTGCATCATGGCCTCGATGCTGTAGGTATTCACGGCACCGGGGAAGCGTTCGCCCGGCGTTTTTTCCCCTTTAATGACCGGCATAGCCATATAGTTTTCGGCGAAGTCGGCATACACATCCAGCATGAGCCGGGTTTCTTTCATGGCTTCCTCTTCGGTGGCATGGACGGTATGGCCTTCCTGCCAGAGGAATTCCGTCGTTCGTAAAAAGAGGCGGGTGCGCAGTTCCCAGCGCACCACGTTGGCCCACTGGTTAATCAGGAGGGGCAGGTCGCGATAGGACTGCACCCATTTTGCGAACATGGCGCCAATGATGGTCTCGGACGTCGGACGCACGATCAGTGGCTCATCAAGTTCACCGGCCGGATGGAGGACGCCTGCGTCGTCCGCTTCGAGGCGGTGATGGGTAACCACCGCGCATTCCTTGGCAAAGCCTTCCACATGCTCGGCTTCTTTCTGGAGGAAACTCATGGGGATAAACAGGGGAAAGTAAGCGTTACTGTGTCCGGTTTCCTTGAATTTATCATCCAGCACACGCTGGATATTTTCCCACAGGGCATAGCCCCAGGGTTTGATGACCATGCACCCGCGCACCGGCGAGGTTTCGGCCAGGTCCGCTCCCCGGATAACCTGCTGGTACCATTCCGGATAGTCCTCTCCGCGTGTCGGAGTTATCGCTGTCTTTTCCTGTTTCGCCATGTTTATTTCCTTTTTTACAAAATCGCTACGTCTTTTCAGCACTCTTCGAAAGACTAGCAATATCCAGATTTGCTATCAAAAGGTCAATGTTATAGCTGATTAATAATCTCAGAAATCCTTACTCAACTTTCCCACTATACGAACAGCCCCTATCCCGTAGGGATAACCGATAATAGGCAGGTCTTTCAAGGCCTGTATCTCATGGCCACCCCAATAGGCTAAATCACGTAGTGATGACCGATCAGCAGGTCATGCGGTCGCTACGCGACGCCATAGGCTGATGCGGGTTCTATCATCCGTGGGCTAAAGCACCACGGCTATTATCGTTTTGTCGCTACGCGACGTGGATGTAATCTCAGTGACTGGATGATCCAAGCCGTTTTCGAATTCAACAGAACGCGTCTTGGTTAACCTGGACATGGAGGACCAAAAGACCGATCTAAACCGCTAATCACCTACCACCTAATCCCCTAAAAAGAGTGCGATTACGATCAGCGACCACCGGGAAAACTCCTTGGTGTCACGTTAACTTCCACGAGGTAAGGAGTTCTGATACTCATTCCCCCTGGACGGTCACGACAATGGCGCGTGTACGGGGTTTGATATCGCATTCGATGTGGAATATCTGTTGCCAGGTGCCCAGCACGGGGTGTCCGTCACGCACGGGTACCGTCAACGCGGGGCCCATCAGTGTGGCCTGGAGATGGGAATGGCCATTGCCGTCATGCCAGGCCTGTTCATGGCCATAGGAGCGGCTGGGGGGAATCAACCGGTCGAGCATCTCCGGATAATCCCGTTCAAGGCCGGGTTCGAATTCGATGGTTCCGATCGCCCCCGTGCTACCGACATTGAAAATATGGGCCGTGCCCGTGGCGATGCCTGAGCGGGCAATGATATTCCTGACCTGGGCATCGATGTTATGCATCTGGCCGTGCAGGTTGGTCTGTATACTGAATTCATCCTGATATACCATGGTCTTCTCCCGAAAAAATCACCTGCTAGAACTTAACACTCAACGCGGTATTCATGGTTACGTCGTTTGATTTTTTATCTTCCGCCGGTTGGCTGTTGTAGTCGTCATTCACCACGAAACGGAGTCCCAGCCAGGAACCCAGCGGGGCTTCAATCCCCACTTCCCCGTTGAGAAGATAGTTGCCCAGATCGTCCATGCGGGGCACATACCGTCCCCACAGCCAAATTTCGGTCTTGTTCTCGAATGTAATGCGCAACCGGGCGGTCACCCGCGCCCCCAGGTAACTTTCGCGGTCACCGCCCACCTCTTCATTGACCACCGAAGGCCCGATATCACCGGCGAGGCGGACCACCGGATTTTTCACAAAAAAGTAGCCGATCCCCACACTGGTAATGACCCGGTACTTCACATCGGCGATATCATCATACTCTGGGGCCACCGAACCGGGGATATACCAACGCTCGCTCAATATCCGCTCATACTCCGCGTTCATGCGTCCGTTTTCGGTTGTTTTCTCGCCGGTTTCCTCCCCGTACGACTCTTTGCCCGAAAGAATAATATTGTGGGTGGTATTGGTCCGTTCGAGGTAGACATCGACATTGATACTGAACCTGTCCGTATTGCCCTTTTTCCGTTCCATCCCGAGGGCCATCTTCCGGATCCAGTGGGTTCCCGGCCCTTCCGTCTCCGCGCTAACAACGTCCCCGGCCAGGCCAAGCAGCCCGATCAGGAGAAGCATCCATATTCTTTTTGCTAAAATTTTTCGATTAATCACTACAACACCTTGACTTACTCCATAAAATGCATAGAGTTTTCGGACGGTTAACACATTGCCCGATGGTGTAATGGTAGCACAAGCGCCTCTGGAGCGTTCAGTCTAGGTTCGAGTCCTAGTCGGGCAACCATCTTTTTTCACACCTTGCGCCGGCCTCCCGGTTGCGGGTTTCGGCGCCGCTCGGTCCTTATCCCACCCGCATGGGCATCAATACATAGAGGAATGGGACATTGGATTTGATGACGCCCGGACTGAGATCATCCGTTAACTCGACATAAATTTCATCACTTTCGAGGAAACGGAGCGGGGCCATCATAAATTCCGGATTGAATGAAACAGCAATTTCCTTGCCTTCGTACTTGATCGGCAGACTTTCGCGCGCCTCCCCCACATCCGGGGTTTCGGTGCTGATCTGGAGGCGGTTTTTCCCGAAACCGAGTTTTACGGTACTGGTCTGGTCATTGGCCATCAGGGAGACACGTTTGACCGCGTTAAGGAGGCCTTCGCGCTCGACGGCAATACGTTCTTCGCACTGGCTCGGGATCACCTGGCGGAAATTCGGATAGGTCCCTTCGATGAGTTTGGAGACGATAAGCATATCGCCGAATTCAAATGCCACCTGGTTTTCCGAGGCGTGAATCTTGATTTGTCCTTCATCGTGCAGGGTTTTGAGCAATTCACTGACCGTCTTGGAAGGGAGCACCAGGTCGCCTTCCGCGTCGGCCGGGAACTCGACCTCCTGCTCGACCAGGGCCAGACGGCGTCCGTCCGTGGCCACCACCACGAGTTTCTCGCCCTTGAAACTGAGGAGCACCCCGTTGAGGATGGGACGTGTTTCATCTGCCGAGGAAGCATAGGATGTCTTCTGGAGCATTTCTTTGAAGACCCCCTGTTCGAGTGTGTAATTGCGACTGCCTTCGAAGCGGGGCAAGGGCGGGAAATCTTCACCCGAGATGCCGACCACCTTGAAGAAGGAAAAGCCGCACTGGATCGCCGCACTGTTATGCTCATCCACATCAATCTCGACTTCCTGGCTGGGAAGCTCACGGAAGATACTGGAAATTCGTTTGGCCGGAAGGGTGGTATCCCCCTCGGTGTCTATCTCGGCATCAACAGTCGTCTGAACGCTGACTTCCAGATCCGTAGCCGACAACCACAGTTTGTTATCCTTGGCCTCCAGAAGCACATTGGAAAGCACCGGCAAGGTAGTACGCGGGTTAATAATGGAAAGTACCTTTGTCAGACCTTCCATCATCGCTGTTTTATCCACTTTCAACTTCATCGACAAATCTCCCGGTTATAAACATCTCTCTATAAGAATATTTTATTATATATATAAACCGTCTTATTATTATGTACTGTGAACAAGAGCAATAACACGAAACCGATCAATCAGACATGGCGTTTTCCGCCATTTTCACCTGTTAGTAGTGTTGTGTATAAACGTTCACTCATGGCCACTTATCATTTCAGTTCGTCTTGTCTGATAACAACCAGCACCTTTTTAACATTTTATCCAAGATTATCCACAGTGTTTTTGTATTATTTGTTAATAGATTTTCAAGGCATATAAACGGGTGGATCATCGGCGTTGGGTCAGTTTCTGGTTCAGTACCGACAAATTGTGCCGGAATTCAGCATCCTTGTTAATACGGGTGGTCACCAGCTTGCAGGCGTGCATCACCGTGGCATGGTTTCTTGCAAATGCTTCCCCGATAGCAGGTAATGAATAATTCGTCATATTCCGGCACAGGTACATGGCTACCTGGCGCGGAAAGGCGATGGACTGCGGGCGGCGGTTGCTGGTCATGTCGGCCAGGCGGATATCGTAATAATCGGCGACGGTCCGCTGAATCTGTTCAATCGTCAGGGCCTCCTGACGCTCCTGGTCGAGTGTATCCCTTAAAAGGGATTCAAGGTTGGCCAGGCTCAAGGCCCGCCCCGTCAAGGAGGTATAGGAGGTCGCCCGTATCAGCGCGCCCTCCAGGCGGCGGATATTGGAGCGGATGTGCTCGGCGATATACACCAGGACATCATCGGAAAGGGAGAGTTTTAATTCCTCGCGTTTCTTGCGCAGGATCGCAATACGCGTCTCAATGTCCGGCGCTTCGAGTTCCGTCACCAGCCCCCATTCAAAACGTGAGACCAGCCGGTGCTCCAGTCCGGCAATTTCGCTGGCGGGCCGGTCGCTGGTCAGCACAATCTGCTTGTGATTGTCAAAAAGGGTGTTGAAGGTGTGGAAGAATTCCTCCTGCATGCGCTCCTTGCCCGCCAGAAAGTGGATATCATCAATCAGGAGGAGGTCAGTATTACGGTATTTCTTCCGGAAGCCTACCAATCCTCCTTTTTGCAGGGCGTCAATGTATTCGTTGACAAACTGCTCTGAGGAAAGGTAGCTGATGGAGGCATTCGTGTTTTGCTGCACAACGTGACCGATTGCCTGCATCAGATGGGTTTTTCCCAGTCCTGAACACCCGTAAATAAAAAGTGGATTATAGGCCTTGGCCGGCGATTGCGCCACGGCCAGGGAGGCCGCGTGGGAAAAATGATTGGATGGCCCGACCACAAAGGAGTCAAAGGTGTATTTATTATTAAGCGGAATGGTGTTCAATGTTCGTTGGGTGCGCTTTGCTCCCGAGGTCTTCCTGGCGACCGGACTGGCTTTCTTCGCCGTTCCATCCGTGGGCATGTCCTCCGCATTCAGTTCCGTGTTTTTTTGTGTCGGAGGGGCCATATGGCTGACCGCGAACATGATCGTCAACTTGTTGCCGCATACCGCGGTCACCGCGTCTTCAATCAAAGATAGATAATTCTCTTCCAGCCACGATTGATAGAAGTCATTGGACACACACAAGGTCAATGTGTCTTCCGTCATCTCCTTGGATTCAATCAACCCAATCCACCGTTCATACACATCCTTCGACAGAACAGTTGCAAGGTGTTTCCGTGCTTTCGACCATACAAGTCCGTGTTTTTGTTGACTCATTTGCGCAATTCCTAACTAGTCGCCAAAACCTCTTTTAATAAAGTAATTAACAGGTTATTAACAGCCTGATACACTTATTATCGCCTGTGTTGGGCGCAGGTTAGGTAATGCCGGTATGCGCCACAAGGTAAAATAATCATTAAATTACAAAAAAATTTGACACCACAATTGGTGGTATGCCTGTTGTCTATCTATCACAAGATGTATATGCTTATGGTTGTTGACAACGGAACTGTTTTGTTAGAAAGGTGTTATACAAAAAGCTGGTTTTTTGTCGATTTCAGTAATATGAAAAACGCTTTATTATGTTGACAAGGCGCAAAAAGGTACCTCAATGCAAAAAGAGTTAACAATCGGGAAACTCCTGATCGGGAATCCGTCGGATATGTCTAACATACGATATATCACGGGGTTCAGCGCCCCGGACGCGGTGATTTACCTGGATACGGGCACTCAGCGGTTCCTGGCGGTCAGCCCGCTCGAGTATGGCCGGGCGGTTTCCCATACCAAAAGCATCACCGTGGTCAGTTTCGAAGAACTGAAACGGTCCGATAAAACCAGGCCCACCATCATCGGCCTGGCTGTCGAACTTATTAAACGCCAGCACCTGAACACGGTCAGGGTCTCCGCGGACCTCCCGTACCTGACCGCGAAAAAATTGCTTCAGGCCGGCATAAAGATAGATGTTGTAGAGGGGCCTTTCTTGAAACAACGCGCGATAAAACGTCCGGATGAAGTGGCGCGTATCCGGGAAGTGCAGCAGGCAGCGGTGATTGCCTGTCGCGCGGCGGTTCGGAAAATTTCCTCGGCCACCATTGACGGGAATGGGATGCTGCGCGACGGCACGAAACGGCTGGACTCCGAATCAATGCGTCGCCTCATAGACATGGTCCTGCTGGAACGTGACTGCGTGGCGGAAGACACCATCGTGGCCTGCGGCAAACAGGGGGCCCAGCCGCATGAAAGGGGATCGGGTCCCCTGATGGCGGGGCAGCCGATTGTCATTGATATTTTCCCCCGGCACAAAGAACACGGCTATTGGGGGGACCTCACCCGGACCGTCATCAAGGGGCGTGTATCACAGGAATTGCTGAACATGTACCGCGCGGTAAAGGCCGCGCAACGCGCCGCGCTCAGCGCCATCAAACCCCGGGTGCATGTCCGCACGGTACACCGCGCCGCCCACCGCGAATTCAACAAGCGTGGCTATATATCAGAACTTAAAAACAAGGCGCCCCACGGGTTTATCCACGGGACCGGCCATGGGGTCGGACTCGATATTCACGAAGCGCCCTCGGTCTCCAATTGCAAAGGCGTCCTGCGGGCGGGCCATGTCATCACCGTGGAACCCGGCCTCTATTATCCGGAACTCGGCGGCATACGTATTGAAGATACTGTTGTTGTTATGCCGGACGGATGGCGCTATCTTTATCCCTGTGAAAAGAAATTTTTCATCGCATAGACCAACGGAAAGATGATGATGAAACTCTATCTGGCGCAGACCTTGTTCACCCGGGCGCTTCCCTGGGTGGTGATCCTTGTCGCGGTCTGGTTTTTTCTCCGCTACTTCGAGTGGAAGAACCTGTATTATCCGTCGAAGGAAATAGCCATGACGCCGGCGGCCGCCCGCCTCGCGTATGAGGATGTCGAGTTCATCTCGGAAGATGGCAACAAACTGCATGGATGGTGGATCCCCCACGAAAACCCGAAGGGGACGGTAATCATTTGTCATGGCAATGCGGGCAATATCGGCGACCGGGTGTGGGTGGCCGCGGATTTCCATCAGCTCGGGCTTCAGGTTTTTCTCTTCGATTACCGCGGCTATGGAAACAGCCGGGGGCTGACCTCGGAACAAGGCATCTACCGGGATGCGCGCGCCGCCTATGAGGTGGTGCGTGCCCGCTATAAAGATGCCGATGATCTGCCGGTGATCGTCTATGGTCGTTCCCTGGGCGGCGCCGTGGCGGTCCAACTGGCCCTCGATAAACCCGTTAAAGGCCTGATCATCGAATCAACGTTTACCTCCACCATCGATATGGGAAAAAAACTCTATCCGATGCTTCCTGTGCGGCTCATCTGCCGCGACCGTTATGATTCCATCCGCAAGATCGACCAGGTGCGCGTCCCGGTCCTCGTTGCCCACAGCCGCGCCGACCGGCTCATTCCATTTGAAATGGGGCGCGCGCTATTTGAAAAAGCCAACGAACCCAAGCAGTTTTTTGAACTCACCGGCGACCACAATGACTCAGGCTGGTCCGTTTCCGGGCACTATTGGGAAGGACTCAACCAGTTCATTCATTCGACGTTGCAACCCTGATGAGAAAACGAGCACATATAGCGCGTATAGGCATCGAAGGGGCCCTGATGGCGCTGGCGCCCCTGCCGTTGCTGTTTCCGTGCATCGAATCCAACCCGCTCTCCAATCCCTGGCAGGCGGGTGTCGCGCTTCTCGCGGCGGTAGCGTGTTTTGCGTGCGGATTGTCCATGCTCCGCAAGCCGGACATGGGCAGGATAATGGGAACCATCGCCGTGTTGGGCAGTTATATCGCCGCGCTCCCATACGTGGTCGCCAATCCGTTTGTCGCCTTGAACGCCACGGTTGTGTTGGTCGGCGCGCTATTTGCCCTCGCGGATTTCAAGATGAACGTCTACCTTGAAAGAAAGACGGAGCATCGCACCCGATGCCTTCAACGGGCATGGTGGGCTGCCTTGATGGTCCTTGTGCTGGTTGTAATCGATTTGCACATGAAAAAACCAGAGACCTTGTATACCGTTCATGTGCTGGCCCTCTCATCGCTTATAGCCCAAGTCCTTTTCTTTTTATGGGCCTATGAAATCAAATCACGATTCGGCCTGGTCCTGGTGGGGTGTGCCTTGCTTGCTGTAGTCGGCGCATACCTGTTTTCCATGGTAACCCTTCTTCCGGGTATTATCCTGCTGATCAGCCTGTTCAGTGTGCTGGTCCTGTCACGACACCGAAAAGAAGAATCCCGCAAGGAACCATGGTGGGAAGTATTGCTGAACCATCCATCCCGCATTCTGTCGACGACGTTCTTAGCGCTGTGTTTGTTCGGCAGTTTTCTGCTGTCGTTTCCGGCGGCGACAAAGGAGGGCGCCATTGAGTTGGTGGATGCGGTGTTCACATCCGTGAGCGCCGTCTGTGTCACGGGACTGATTGTGCTGGATACTCCGAATGATTTTACGCTGTTCGGACAACTCGCCATCCTGCTCCTTATCCAGGTTGGTGGTTTGGGAATAATGAGCATCACGACGGTGGCGCTCCACGCCATGGGACGTCGCCTGAGCCTCAAACGCGAGCGCTTGTTCACGTCCATGACCGATACCGGTCCTCATGATCTTGTTCAGTCTCTTTCCTTCATCCTGAAATATACCGCCGCGATGGAACTGGTGGGCGCTATCCTGTTAACCACTTTGTTTTATACAGCCGGTGATGATGGCGCAATGGCGTTGCGGCGGGGTGTCTTTACGGCGGTCTCCGCCTTTTGCAACGCGGGATTTTCCCTGCAAAGCGACAGTCTTATCGCCTACCAGGGTCGTCCCCTGATTCTTCACGTTGTAGCCATCCTGATTGTGCTGGGCGGCCTTGCGCCCGCCACGGGGATGATGATCCCCCGGTGGATACGCCGCCGCCCCATACCGATACTGCCCCGCATTGCCCTGGTGACCACCCTGGCGCTGCTGCTGGTCGGCACATTGTGCATTCTCGTCTTTGAATGGGATGGCATACTGGCCGGCCTGCCCTTCACCCGAAAACTGCTCAATGCCTGGTTTCAATCCGTTACCCTCCGTACGGCCGGGTTTAATTCAGTGGACCTGGCGCCTATTGCCAGTCCGACCTTTATGATCATGATCGTCTTCATGTTCATTGGCGGAAGCCCCGGCGGTACGGCAGGCGGTGTGAAGACGACTACCATCGGCATTTTGGCCATGACGTTCTGGGCCCATATCACCAATCGCAACGAAGTCATCATCCGCAACAAACGCATCCGGCCCATCACCATCAATCGCGCGGTCAGCCTGGTGGCCGCGGGACTGGTTATCTGGACCCTCATGGTCATGATGCTCATTATCACCCAGCAGGTATCCGCCCGGGCGCTCATCTTCGAGGCCACCTCCGCCATCGGGACGGTGGGACTGTCGATCGGCGCAACCCCCCTGCTCGATGAAATAGGAAAGATCATTGTAATCATCGCCATGTTTACCGGACGTATCGGGCCGATGACCCTGTTCATGTTGCTGAACAACGAGCAGTCGGTGACGGTTTCACGCTGCCCGGATGCGAACGTCATTTTAACATAAAAGAGAGGTAGAGCTATGTCCCAGCAAATATTGATTATCGGACTCGGACAATTCGGGATGACCCTGGCCCGTACACTGACGGAAAAAGGCGCCGAAGTGCTGGCCGTGGATGTTAAAAAAACACTGGTGGAGGAGGCGGCGACCTTTGCGACGGAAGCCGTGGTGATCAACGCGACGGATGAAATGGAGCTGGCGCGGCTGGAACCGGGGCAGCGCGATGTGGCGGTATGTTCCATTGGTGACGATTCGAAAGAAGCCTCGATCATCTGCGTGGCCCTGTTGAAACAGATGGGCGCTCCACTCATTATTGCCCGCGCCAATGACAAGACCCATCAACGGATTCTCCGGATGGTCGGGGCGCATCAGATTGTCGATCCGGAGCAGGAATTTGGAAAACGGTTCGCCAACCGACTGTTGTTTCGGAATGTCATCGCGGATACGAATCTCGGGGATGATTTACATATCACGGAATTGTGCGCCCTTCCAACCATGATCGGCAAAACACTCCAGGAACTTGCACTGCCGAAGCGCTTCGGGGTCATGGTCGTGGGCATACGCAAAGGGGAACAAGGCAAAATACAGCAACCCTCTCCCTATGAACCGCTGAAGGATGATGACAACCTGATTATTGTATCCAGGGAAACCGCCATTCCAAAACTGATTAAGGGAGTGGAGTCATGAGATTAACACAGACAATTCGCCTGGGCGCCTGGTCATTGATTGCATTGAATTTCCTGATGGCGATGGGTTCCATCTGGATATTTGTCCGGATGGCCCCGGTGATTAACGGCATCCTTGAACAGAATGAACGTTCGTTGCTCGCCGGGCAACAGATGCTCACCTGCCTGGCCAAGGTCAACGGGGACGATGACAGGGCCGACCGTGAACAATCCTTTGCCGCCGCGCTGGCACGCGCACAAAACAATGTGACGGAAAAAGAAGAACCCGCCGCTCTTCGTATCATCAGCGCACATTACGCGGACGCCTTTGCCGACAATCCGGACGCCCTGACCCAAACCATCGACGCCATAACCCGGTTAAGCGAAATCAACAGAAGCGCCATGAAACAAGCCGATCATAAGGCCGTCCAACTGGGCAACGCCGGGGCCTGGGGCATTGTGTTTATGGCCGTGACGATTTTCATGGTCGGCCTGATTTTTGTCCGTGCCCTGAAAAGAACATTAATCAATCCGGTGGATGAGATACACTCCGTGATCACCGCGTTTAATGAAGGCGACAATGCCCGCCGGTGCACCGGCGTGGATATCTCCCAGGATTTCAGGACCATTTTCAACGGCATCAACGAGCTGCTGGATAAAACGATGTAAGCAGGTTGTTATTTTATGCCTTTGGATTGGGCCCGTACGGGTTGGCGTCGGGCGAGCTGTCCTGTACCATGAAAATAAGAAGGACAATCGCGCCGACAAGCGGCACAAGACCAATAAGCAACCACCAGCCGCTACGTCCTGTGTCATGCAGGCGCCTGACACCGACCGCCAAACTCGGAATGAGCACAGCGAGAGAATAAACATTCACCAAAATGCCCGGTCCTCCGGCGAGGCCCTCTACAAAGCCAAGAATGCCGGCTATGATTATGTTGAATAAAACGAACATCCAGTATTCTGTCCGCCGAGCCCGGCCGGTAAACACTGCATACTTCTTCAAGACTTCAATATACCAGCTCATTATCCCATCCTTTCATTGCCCTGTCTTTATTTCTTCAACCAAACATACCCCCCCTCTGCATGGGGACGTGTGTAGATCAACCGACTTCATATAGCAAGTAATAAAGCATTCATTCAATCGAGGGCCATTTCAGCCCTTTTGGTGTGTTGTTTCGGTGTATTTTTCTGTGTTTGTGACGTTTTTTTTGTTCTGAGGGCTGAAAATGCCTCAAATTTCAGAACTCCTTACCTCGAGCGTTAGCCGCAGAACGAGAATTTCATTGATTCCTGGAGCAGCAGAGCCGCAACCAAAATTCTCGACAAGATTAATCGCTGCGAGTTCTTTACCACCCGCTTCGCTGGAGTCCATGGAGTGCACGGAGATAAAAGAAAGGAGTTCTGAACCTGGAAATCCATCGTCTCTCCGGTTATCAGCCCCAACGGGGCGGCCTCACCGTAGCCGCCTCCGGCTTGGTCGGCGAGAAAAAGAGTGCGATTATGACCAGCGAACCCCGGGACAACAAGCCCAGGACAAGGTATCCGGGGACTATCCGGGGACAGAGCAGGGGATATCCGGGGAGAGAGCAGGAGAATTCAGGGACAGAGAAGCGAATATCTCACGGCACCTTAAACTCAGATAGCGCCATTATCGCCTTTTGAACAGTAGACAGCCCAGTCCACCGAGAACCAGAAGCATGACCGTGGACGGCTCGGGAATGATATATGCAAGACGAAAACCCATACCGCCCTCAGTATCCGGGGGGGCACCTTCTCTGGTTAGTGAAGCCAAGTAGCTTGTGGCGGACCAGTACCCGCCCCCCCTCATTACGCGATAGGGAGGCGCAATCGAAAGGGTATCGGTCCACTCTCGCACGTTACCGCCTTGATCGAAAGTGCCATACGGACTCTCTCCGGTTGTCTCACCAGTGGATGTGAAGTACTCTCTAGTGCCACTTGGTGCCCAGTAGGGAGAGTCCCCAAAGTTGAAGACGCGCGTGCTCGTCCCGTCCTCCGGCTCCACGGGCACATCATCCGTACCGTTCGGGTAGTCGTAGTAAACTCCGGCATTTCCATCGTAGTACGCCGCCTTGTACCATTCATCTTCCGAGGGCAACACCCACGACGCTCCCATCTCACGATCAACGGACAAGCCAAGACTCATGTCATAAGAACCTGTCTCGGTATCACCGTTGCCTTGTCCATTGTGCATCCAGTTGCAGAGACGAAGCCCGTCGAAAAACGAGACCCAGCGCACCGGCTGGTTTTCTTTCCCTGAGACGGCTGTGTAGGAGTAGCTTCCATCTGATCCGCTTCGCAGAATGAAAGGGTTACCAGGGCCACCTGGATTACCCATGCTGTCCCTATACAACCCATACGGATCACTCGCTGCCTTCGCATTCAGAAACTCGGTGTACTGAGACACCGTCACTTCGTAGGTGCCGATCTGATAGCTGTAGTTCACCCCGCCACCGATAAAGTCACCCGGTGGATCATCATCCGGATTCCCGGGATTCCCGATGTATGTTAGGTCAATCACCACGTCCGCACTAGCAGGCAGTGTGAATGGCAGCGCAATGATCAGCACCACCAAACACACCGCCATATAGAAACGCATTGAACGCATCATCACTCTCTTACGGCACCTCGAAATCGGACAACTGTTGCGATACCACATCCTCGATCAGCACCGCTGCGTCTGTACTCGTAGCATCATTCCGAATCTCATAGTGCGGATACACGCCGTTCTCGTACACACCCGCGAAATCCGCCAGTGCGTGGTTGGTGCTGATAATCAAATCGGGGCCATAGTATACCCGCATAGTGTTCGTATCCGCCTGCAGCGAGATTGTGTGTCCGGCTACATAGGTGTTCGTTGAGGTGCCCCGTATCTCCCGAAGACCGCTCACGCCATAGTGACGGCAGGCCAAGAAAGCCATGTTGGTCCCTTCACGTTCAAACTGAACGTACAGTGCTTGTCCTGCATACTCCCAGTAAACTTCTACGGGGAAGGACTCGGGCATCATAACGATCTTCCCAACGCCGTCCGTGAAGTTGCTGTATGCCGCGCGCACTTCTACGACGTTCGTGGGGGAGGCCAACAGGCGCACGTCATTCTGATAATCCCGGCGCACGTTCATCCACGTGCCATACTCTTGGCCGGGCAGGCATTCCCGCGCAATCCAGAACACGCTCCCGTTCGTTACGAACGATGCCGACGCATGCCCACTGGCGTAGTAGTCCTCGACGCTGCAATACTCGGTCTCAGCTCGAATCTCCACGCCGTTGGGATAGTCCGTAATCGGGTCCGTGAAGCTTGAGTCCAAGGTTGCATCAGCACGCCAGGCCTTGAAGTCGTCCAACTCGACATAGACCGTCTCACCTGCTGACAGCTCCTCTGCCTCGACCACACATACCGCGCTTGCTGGCCACTCGTTTAACGAGAGCCCATGAGAAATGTTCGTCTGTTCCACCCCTCCGTAACTCAGCGAAGCGTCCGTCTCGTTCACAAACAACTCAAAACAGTTGGTGGAGTTGAATGTGACTCCGCTGATGTGCGCCTCCTCGGTACCGAGTGTGTTGACGCCCCCTTCCTTTGCATACAGATAGAGGTCAACGGTTGCGGCGTTGTCATCATAGGTCAGCCGGGCAACGATTCCGTGCGTATCGTAGTTACTCACCGTGGCGGAGATGGAATCGCGAACCACACAAAGATTCACTGCCGCTTCGGGACCAGCGCCTTGTGAGGCCACATCGAAACCATGCACATTCACTGAGAACCGGCAGCCCGTTGCATCGTCCACCTTGAACCGTGCGTCTGCTTCTTCGCGGGATTCCATACGCATCACGAGAGGGCCCCAATCAAAGAGCAAGCGCGCCCTGGATGAGTCGATAGTAAACGCATCTTCATCGGCACCCACCACGGCCACCTTTCGCCACGGCCAACCTTCGGAAAGCGTCAGCCTGTCAGGCCCATCAAACGTGTTCAGGTAGAACTCACATGTGCCTTTTGACAGCTCCGGTTCCCGCGCGCGTTGCTCCGCCACATCCGACAACGGCTCATTTACCGTGTAGTTTGTGTGGTTGTATAGCGACATCTTCGCCAGCAGATTGGTGTAATCATCGTTCCGAAGGTCTGGGATTTCATTGGTCGTGGCCTTGGACCGGTAGTCCAACCCCCAAAGCGTCTTGCCTTCTTCGGGCTTGTCGGGGTTGTCCCAACCCCAGCTTCGGTAGTTCCAGTGTCCCCACGAGAAATCATCGGCCTGTAACTGCCGCGTCCAGTAGTCGAAGTTCTGTTCGTTCCATGGAGCGTACTCGCCGACGTAGACAGGCACGTTCCGTGTTTCGCGCAGTGAGCGGATCATCGTGTCACAAATAGGCTTCTGCGTGATGAACCACGAGTCCTCATCCGACCCCGTCCTGCCGTAGACGGTGCGGTCATATACATGGAACTGATAGCACACGTTTGTCCATCCCTTCGCGGCAGGATCGGGCCACCACAGGTAGTCCTTGTCTGCCCACATATTTGTGTACATCAGATTGCTTTCCATGAATAGGACATGGCTGGTGTCGTTGGAGCGTATCGCGGTGTACAGGCGCTCAAGCATCGGCATGATGTTGTTGCTGAAGGCCTGAGCAGCCGTCCACAGCGTACTGGTGTTGCTACTCGTGTAGGGCACCGGTTCATTGAACAGGTCATAGCCCGCAACTGTAGTTTCATTGGAGTAACGCCGTGCAATCTCCACCCATAACGCGGCTGTCCGATTCTTGAACTCGTCGCTGTGCCAGATGCGGTTTCGGAAAGGGTCCCGGAAACCACTGGCCTGATAGGGGTTCTGACTACCGGGCGTACTGTGCAGGTCCAGGATTACCCAGAGATGCCGCTTGCGGCATTCTTCCAGCAGAGTATCGAGTCGATCCCATCCCGATTGTTTGTAAACGTAGGGGTTGTGATCGTCTTCCAAGAGCGTGTGAAAGAATGGAAGACGGATGCAGTTGTACCCGAGTTCCCGGATTCGATCGAGATCGTTGGTCGCGATGTAGTTCTCTTGGAACGTGGTGAAGAGGTTTGCGGTATTGGTGGGATCATTGAAAAACCTGAAACGGTAGAGGTTGCCAACGGAGCCACCTCCGGAACTGCCGACGAAATAGACCGTCTGCGTACCGGATAGGTTCGTGGACAGCGTCAGATATTGTTCGGTAAACGTACACCATTCCGATCCATCACCCAAACCGCCGGGGGCGGTTGCCGTTGTGGTTAACGATCCGATGTCAGGGTTGCCGGGACTTCCTACCCGGACCTTGATCTGGTTGCCTGCATCGCCCGTCGGGACGGCCAGGCCAATGGCCACGTTGCTGACTCCCGATCCGAAATCGGCGGTGAAGCCAACCCAATCGCCGTTGTGGAAGTCGCCGATGTAGCGAACGCCGTTATCACAGAGCCAAGTCCACGAACCGGAGACCGTGCCGGTCGTCACATTCAATGCCAAGGGCGCGTCTGCTGCCAGCAACGTTACGCCGTTGTCCACGTTCTCGATCAGGAATTCGCGCGCCGATGCCTCGTCAACTTCATCGTCTGCGCCGAGTTCATCAAGGCCGTAGACTTTGCCCCATTCGTTGGTCCAGAGGTGCGGCTTGAACATCATCATGAACTGTTCCCATTGGAGCCACGCGCCGATATTCACACTCTTGATGACCACCGGATTTGTGGACTCGTCTACAAGGTAGCTGCCACTTACACTGAGCATCTCAGGCGGCGGTACGGAATACTTGTCCAGTGCGTCGGTACCGTAGATGTTGATCTCGTCCCCGTCACTGAACCCGTCGCCGTCCGTGTCCCACAACCCCGGATCGGTGCGGTGCATGAAGATTTCACGCGCGGAGGCGATGCCATCCCCGTCCTGGTCCCACGACGATCCCGCCACGTAGAAGCGATTGGTTATTCCATCCGTGTCGGTGTCCACCCAGAAAACCTGATTGGTTCCGGTCGTATCCGCATTCGTCACGGAGAGTATCCACGGGTCCGACTGAATGCCGTCAAACGTGTTCTCGGGCTCGGCGTCAAAGGTGAAGACATCAATCATGTTGGTGAACCCGACCGGCAGGTGCACGGTCACTTCTATACCGTTGGTCGCGCCCTGTCCGGGGCCGACGATCGCAACCCACAGATCATTACTGCCTCCGCCCGACTTCGCGCCTTCACCTCCGCCGTCTTCCTTGGCGTCGCCGCCCTTGGCCTGGTCGAGCAGGTAATCGTAGAGCCGGTCAGAGGGGATCATCGTGACTTTCAGCAAAACGCGAGCCGGATCGAGATGGGCAATGATCTCCTCGATTTCCTTCTCGTCGTACTTGCCGGAATAGAGGTCGGGATACCGTTCAAGGGCGTACGCGTTGTCGGCGCAGTAGTCGCCGTACGGACATTCGATCACGTAAATGGGTTTGTAGTCGCTGTTCAGGAAACAGATGTCGCGATTCAGACGGTTCTGGTAGATGAAAATCTCCGCAACGGGGACTTCGGATGCACCTTCAAGATACCAGATGACGTTATCCAGAAAGTCCTTCGAGAACTTGGTGGTATCTACGGGCAGGGGACCTTTGGTCTGGGTCCAGCAGGTAGCACCCGGAATCGCGACCTCGATATAGTGCCATGCCGCGTCCGACCACGCGTCGGACAGTTCCAGAACCGAGACCACTTCTTCGGCCATCAGTTGATCGAAACGGCGCTTGGCCTGCTCTTCAGGCGTCAACAACGCGTAGGTGTGAAAAACAAAAAGCCCCGTGACAGCAAGCACGAGACCCAGCACACAGACGGCAAACGACTGGTCACTGCGCAGACGGCAGATGAATTTCCTCATTGGACCTCTCCTCATACGTTTGCAGTTATCACCTGACAAGAAATCGCTTTTTGCCTAGGGGCGGAAAAACAGGTCAAATTGTCCTGTTTTCGTATCCATGAGATGAATTATTGCGATGGAGGGAGCGATTGTAAAGCACCTTTTGGGTGTTTTTTGGAGAATTCAGGGACAGAGAAGCGAATAATAGTCGAATTTTCTAAGGAAAACGACTGAAAAGTAAGAAAGTCAAAAATAGGTGAAGATTTTTTCGGAGAAAGTGGAAAAACCGTTCTTATAGTAGGCAAGCAGAAAGAGGTATAGCAAACAACCATAAGGAGGAAGATATGCTATCCATCAATAAAGTAATGCTGGCGGGACGGTTGACACATGATCCGAAAGTGCGTGTGCTGAAGACAGGGACCTCGGTGGCTGACATCGGGCTGGCTGTAAATGAGCGGATCAAAACAAAGGAGGGCACATGGGACCAAAAAACCCTGTTTGTCGATGCGGTTTGCTGGGGCAAGCAGGCCGAAACCATCGGAAAATACATGAAAAAAGGGAGTGGCATCCTGGTGGAAGGGGCGCTTCAAATGGATACCTGGACCTCAAAA
>RZZM01000395.1 GCA_009929845.1 Spartobacteria bacterium | reverse complement strand
TCAAGTCTCAAGCTTCAGGTCTCCGGACGATTTTACTTTACCGTGCAAAAGGAAACTGATAGGCAAACCGCATGACAGCATCGAATCCAACAGTATCAATCATCATGCCGGTGTACAACGGGCAGAAGTACCTGTCTGAGGCCATCGAAAGCGTACTGGCCCAGACATTCAGCAGCTATGAACTGCTGATTGTCGATGATGGATCACAGGATGACAGTTACGCGACCGCCACGGCGTTCGCAAAGGACCATCCGGAACATATCCGCCTGTTTACACACCCCAATCACCGCAACCGGGGCGTGGCCACCTCACGCAACCTGGCCCTGAAGCAGGCCCGGGGCGCCTACGTCGCCTTTCTTGACCAGGATGACTACTGGCACAGGGAAAAGCTGCAAAAACATGTTGCCTTCATGGATGCGCATCCAGAGGTGGCCCTGAGCTATACGCAGGCGGGGATCGTGCGGGCAGGTGACGGCAGCATTTTCACCCCCGGCGTTGAAACCCTGGGCGACGAGCCCCCCACGGAGTTTCTAAGCGCTTTTTTCAAAATCATCCTTATAGAACTGAATTACATCTTCAGCGCCGTGATGATGCGCACTACGGTTCTTCGCGATCTGGGCGGACTCCCGGAGCGTCTGCCGTTTCAATCGGACGACCGGATCATGGTGGCGCAGGTCAGCATGGACCATGCGATCGCACGCCTGCCGGAGGTCCTGTGTTACTTCCGGGCGCACGACGATCATTATACCGCCAACGTTCTCCGCTCGGGCATCGGCCCCATGCTGGTCTTTGATCTGCAAACGCGCCTCGTCAACTGGCTGCTGAAGAACGATCATGGCGACGTTGCCGAATACACCACGTATTATATTCTGCCCCGTACCTATGCGGACGCCCTCGTCTTTTTGCGCAGTGTGGGCCCGGGGGTTCTCATTAAGCAGGTCTTCGGCAAAAAAACACCCAATCATACGCGCGTCACCAAATGGTTGCTCCGCTGCCTGGCCTACCGGGTGGGTTGGAAGATGAACGACCCGTTGAGCAAACTGCTGCACACCGTACGCCGGCAAAGTTGCTGGAGCGGACGCCACCAGGTGGAAGATCAGATCAATCAGCGCGACTACACCGTCACCGGCGACGGACGCCGGCGGGCCGCCTTCCAGCCGGTTGTCTCCGTGATCCTGGTGGCCCATAACGACGATGTGTACCTGGGCGAGACCATTGAGAGCATACGCGCGCAGACCGTTAAGGATATCGAAATACTGGTGGTGAACAATCACTCGACCGACGCCAGTGAGCGCATTGCGGAAACATACGCAAAAGACCCTGCCGGGCATATGGCCTCGCTCACCCTGCCCCCGGGGATGTCCTCCCCCATCCAGGCGGCCAACCTGGCGCTGTCCATCGCCCGCAGCAGATACATCTGTTTTGTGCGCGCCGGGGATCGCTGGCCGCCGGACAAGTTGGAAAAACTGGTGGCGCATATGGAACAGCATACCGACACAGCCCTCTGCCTGTGCGGCGCCTACGAAGTCCGGTTTTTGCAAAAACAGGGCCAATCTCACAGGGACAAACCCGGCATCCAGGTAACGCCGCCCAATCAACAGTTTGTGCCCGCCTTCCAGGTCGTGAGTTCCCTGCACGCATTTGCGCTTAACACCAGCCTCTTTCGCGCCTCCGCATTCAGCGCCCTGAATGCAATGCCGAAGAACTGTCCGCCGGCAATCGCCCCGGCGGTTTTTGCGGCAGGCGTCTGCGCATCCGCGCGGGCCGACAGCCTGGCGTTCTCTGAAGGCGAATACCGCACGGACGTGGACACCATCCCCGCCCCGGTGCGTCTGCTGTCCATGCAAACGCACGCGATGAAGTTCCTGCTCCGCCAAAAACGGCGCGCCCACGCCATCGACATCGCCGCGCGCCTGCTGCCCGGCGCCATGCTGCAATGCCTGCGCGCACAACGCTGGAAAGGGCTGGGCACGGTCACCCGGGCCCTTGGGTCGGTGCTGGTCCGCTTCCCGCATTGGCCGCTCATCGTGCTGCGCTTTCGGGCGGCCCAGCGCAGGAAACCATCCTAAAAACCGGAGTGAAGGACAGATGCGCATCGGAATCAATCTTTATATGCTTCAGCCGCACGTCGGCGGTATCGGCAATTACGTCCTCTCCCTGCTGCGCGCCTGGCCGAAGTTTGAACCTGAAGACCAACTGGTCCCCTTCAGTTTCGCTGAAAATGATGAACTGCTCCGCGAACTGCCCGATGAGGCCCGCCGCCATGAAATCCGCCTCGAATCGCAGGAACAGATTCTGGACCATGCGGACGCCTTTGATGTCTATTTCTGCCCGTTTGGCGCGTTGTACCCCCGCCCCATACGGAAACCGGCGGTAACCACGCTGGTCGACATCCAGGAGCGTTTCTTTCCCGGCTTTTTCAAGCCGGCGGATATTGCCAGCCGCCTGCATCATTATGACGGCTCGCTGCTGATGTCCGACCAGGTGGTCACCATATCCGAATTTTCCCGGCAGTCCATGATACGCGTGTTGAAAATGCCGCCCGCCAAACTGGACGTCATCCACCTGTGCACAGACGACCTGCCCGAACAGATGAAACGGCCCGATCTGCCCGCAAACTGGGACAATGCTTTTATGTTTTTTCCGGCCAACGACTGGCGCCACAAAAATCATGACCGCCTGATCGACGCCATCCACCTGCTCAAGCAGCGCTGCGTGGAGGTACGCTGCGTCCTGACCGGCACCCAGGACACGGTTTATCCGTCCCTGGCAAAGAAACTGGACGAGTTGAACCTGCATGACACCGTCCGGCATCTGGGACGGGTCAGCCGCCCGGAAATGGCCTGGCTGTTCCGGAACGCGCGCATGCTGGTCTTTCCTTCGCTGTTTGAAGGCTTCGGCATTCCGCTGGTGGAAGCCATGCAGTGCCATCTGCCGATCGCCTGTTCCGATATCGGCAGTCTCCCGGAAGTGGCCGGGCTGGCGGCCGTCTATTTCGACCCCTACGAGCCGGGGGAAATGGCCGAAGTCATCCGGCATGTCTGGGAGGACGAAAAACTCCGCATCAATCTGATCGCGGCCGGCAGCAAGCGCAGCAAGCTGTTTACCGAGCAGAAACTGGTCGAAAAACATCATGCGGCCTTTCATAAGGCGCGCGGGCATTATCACCCCCTGAAGTATCCGGTCAACCGGTTGCGCGAACGCTGGCGGCAGGCCTTCCCTCGCCAGGCCATCCCGGCCCGGCAGTTGCGCCGCGCCGCGGTGATGCTCCACGAGCATGCCGCCACCGGGATCAACGGCTACAACGGAGCCCCCGTCGGATGAACCCCTTCTTCACCATCATCATGCCAACCTACAACCAGGGCCCCTTTATCCAGGCGGCCCTGGACAGCATCCTGAATCAGCAGGCCGATTTGGAAATACGGGTGTACGACGCGGTGTCCACCGATGAAACACCCGCGATCCTTACCCAATACCGGGACCGCCTGACCTGGATGCGCGAAAAAGACAAGGGCATGACCGATGCCATCAACAAGGGCATCCGCGCCGCGCGCGGACAGGTCATCGCCTGGCTTAATTCCGACGACATGTATCTGCCACACGCGCTCGAACATGTCAGGGCCGCCTTCACCACGGACGCAGGACTGGATTTCCTTTATGGAGACGCCCTGGAAATCAACCGTGAGGGCCGTTACATCGCACCCAATGTCTTCACTGAGGACTGCTGCCGCGAACGCTATCTGTACTCGCACAATTACATGTGCCAACCCACCGTTTTCTTTCATCGCCGCGTCCCTGAAACCATCGGCCTACTGCGTGAAGATTTGCGCTGGACCATGGACTACGAATGGTTCGCGCGCTTCTATCTCCACGGCATGAAAGGCCGGCGCCTGCCCTATTTTCTGGCCGCCAATCGCGACTATGCGGATACCCTGACCAACTCGGGCGGGGCGGCACGCTACCGGGAAATGATGTCCATTCACCGCCTGCGGCCGGGACGCCCCCTGCCCTTGCGGCGCGCCTACTGGATTTACACCCTCGAGGCCCTGATCAAGGGCGCCAACGCGCGACAGGCCAAATTACCCGAACAAGCGCTCCGCGCCCGGTTGCTGCGGCACTTCGCGCAACGGGCCGGCCGCCGTTTTGTGCCGCTGGTGAACCCGCGCTCGCGTGATGACATCCTGGCGCGTTTTCAACGGGATATCCTGCCGCATGGAGACGTCATTCAGGATCTGTGGCA
>RZZM01000062.1 GCA_009929845.1 Spartobacteria bacterium | reverse complement strand
TAATGCGCTTGCTGTGGTTCCCGCCTGCCCGAATGCGTGTAATGTTGTGCCGTATGAAAAAGCGTATGCACAGCAACATAGATGCAAAAACAGGAGGACAGAGCAATGTAACATCTGCGGACATGCACATTTATCTGGATGACGAATGCGTCCTTGTTGTGCGAGGCAACAAGGGCGTTTCGTTTGTGGATAATCCGGCGGTGCTGAGGTCCCTGCGGGGAAGACTCAAGCAGTGCCTGGCTTTGCTCAAAAGACTGGAGCGTACGAAATGAATTTGCGGCGCATGGCTGATAGGAACACACACATATGCGACCCAAGAGACGGCGCGGCGTCCCCCCGCGCCGTCTCCCCCACTCTATACAACCAGAAGCGGGTGATAGCCCGTACGGTGAAAGTCCTGTTTGCAGGTTACCTCCTGTTTACAGGCAGTGGCTGGGCGGCTGAGCCGGGTAGTACCGGCCAGCCGCCTTTGGCTGATATGTGGCTGGCGTATCTGGTAATGTCGGTGATTGTGCTGCTGTCGCTGGTGAGTGCGGTGGTGACGATCTGGGACAAACTGCGGGCCAAGCCGCCGCTGTACAAACAGTTTGCGGCGGTCAACCACGAGCATCATGAGTATGCGACGATATCGTATGTGGATGGTATCCGCGTTACGTGCCGGGATGAGCGCAAGGCGCTGCTGGCAAAGGATGATTTGCTTATCGAGCAGATGCACGAGCTGCAAAAGGATATGACGCAGGGGTTTCGTGACCTCAATCAGCTCGCGGAGATACGCTCTGCAAAAATCCACAATCGTATCAACCCGATGTCGCAGGAAATAAGGTCCAATTCGGACGCGCTTTCCAATCATCTGGAAGATCACCGAAGCGGGAGATATGACAATGCCGGTTAATATTGTGCTGATAAAATCCATCCTGGAAACACTCCACGATTTGTGTGGCGGATCGCTGCCGGAAGTTTCTTTGGCGGCTGAAGTCGAAATCCGCATGGGGCGGCCCCTGACAACGCATGAGATATCCACCTCGTTGACGCTTGCCCGCGATAAGGGCTGGGTTGACCGGCGGAAGGATGACTTCAGCCGCGATCTTTGGCGCATCACGGATACGGGGATCAACAAACTGAGGGACATGTAGACGCATGACGAAAACGCGCATAGATGCCTGGGAGCAGCAGCTTACGGATGAGCAGAAGGATATCGTCTTTGCGCGCATGACTACGCCTGGCACGTCATGGCCTGATTTTGTGGCGTGGGTTTCCGCTGAGCTTGATGTTTCCGCCCCGAGCCGCTCGGCGGCGTACCGGTTTGTTGAGCGGTGGCGGCCGGAGTATGTGGCGCGGCGGATCCAGGAGCGGACGCTTGCCCGACAGGTGACGCGCGAGCAGATGGATACCCTGGGGGATTTATCGGATGAGACCATTTGGCATTTGCGTAATGAGGCGGATGCCTACATCGCCAGGGGTGATCTTAAGGGCGGGGAACGGCTCTACAATCTGGCGCTGCGTATCCAGGCGGAGGAACGGGCAAAGGTGGCGCAGCAGTTGCAGGCGCAGGCATCGGTCCGCGCCCAGGAGCAGCTTGAGCTGGACAAGAGGGAGTTTGAGATCAAGCTGCGCACTGGGGTTGAAAAGGGCTTGCAGGCGCTGTTTGAGCAGGTGGCGGGGAATGCGGCGGCGGAACAGTTGGTGCTTGATTTGCAGTCGATGGTGGGGGGTGGGGCATGAGCAATGTATTGGCCGCGCTGGCATCAAAGATCGAGCAGTCACAGGCCCCGGCGATTGATACGCCGGACAGCTCTATCAGCTTCTTTGAGTGGCTGCACACGTATGCGATGGTGAAGGTCGGCAATAAATTTGTGAAGTACTCTACCAAAGGCCGTCAACCGTTGTTTGTTGTCATCCTGATCATTGATTATGTGCTGGGTAATGACATCAGTTATGCGCCTGCCGAACAGCGTCAGCGTATCCTGGGCACAACGGAATACGGCAAAATCATCCCTGATGCCCAGATTGATGTCTGTGGTGGTGCTCAGTTTGGCAAGACTATCCTGGCACTGCTGCTTAAGACATACCTGGGCACCGTGCAATTTCGCGGCATGATGTACTGCCTGCCGGATGATGATCTGGTCCAGGGCATCATTGACGCCAAGGAACGGCCGGAGGTTATTGACCAGATTGCCTATGTGGGGGAGATGCTCCAGATCGGCAAGACGCTTACAGCCTCCGGGAAGGCGGCCAACCGCAAAGGGGCGATGCTTTACACGAATGGCAACACCAGCTCTATCTCCATGATGCGTGGCCTGGGCAAGTTTCCGACAACATTTTCCTGTGATGTTGTGGCGGTGGATGAACGTGATGATGTGCGCGAAGAATTTGCGGATTATCTGCCCGGACGTATGACAACCAGTGACCTGCGCCTGATGCTCAACATCGGCACGCAGCGCTATCACGGCGCCGGCCAGAACAGACTTTTTGAAGAGGGGTCGCAGCATGTTGGCGCCGTAATCTGCCCGAAATGCGGTCGCAGGCATTGCCTCGAAGAAGACTGGCCAGGGGTTGTACGCATGAGCGTAACCGGCCAACCTGCACCCATGGACCCGGTACTGAATGAAGCAGGGGTCTTTACGATCCATGGCGACACAGTCGCCAAATACAAACCGGAATACACCTACTACTTTGGCTGTGTCGCCTGTGGTACCCCATTGCCACGCGAAGAAGTTCTTTACGAAGCCCGTAAACCCGAACAGATATTCAATCGGCATTGGTCTGTGCGTGTATCGCAGATGTGCTGCAGTGCGCTGAATGTCTCAATGTTCGTTGCCGATTGGTGCAAAAAGCGAAAGAAAGACAATCGCGCCGCCTTTGCCTGTGACCGCCTGGCCATCCCGAAATCATCCAACCAGAAGATCACCCCTAAGATTCTGGATCGGGCCGCTACGGTTGATCCCTACAGCATGTCCATGCAGGTAAATGATAAACTGCACCGCTTTGGCGGATTGGATATGGGCGATCAATGCTGGCTGATGGTGCGGGAACTCGACGGCCGGTTTAAGCGTCTGCAATGGGCTGAAGCCATTGCCGACAGCGACACGGTGCAGCGTTCGGTACAGCTTTTTGATGCGCTCAAGCTTGATTGCCTGTTCATTGATGCCGGACCATTACGCGACACAACCCGCGCTATCGTGCTGGCCCTGAACGGCTGCAACCTGGTTGATGTGACAGTCATCAAGGACTGGGAAAAGAAGCGGATCAGCTTCCCTGGCGGCGTAACATGGGATGGGGAATATGGCCGGTGGCTTGGCCTTAAGTCTGCAGCAGTAGAATTTACCGGCAAGCCGGGCTCGGGCATCAAGCAGCAGGCGCGACTTACGCCGGATAACAATCACATCTATCCGGTGATCAGTGTGAACCGCGATGAAGCTATCCAGGGCGTCATTGATGAGCTGCTCACGGCGGAAGACGGCTTTGCGGTCATTGACGAAGAGACCGACACCTTGCGCACCATTCCGGAATTCCTGCTTCCAAAGAGCGGCCAGGATGAGCCGGGCATCGTCGAAACAGTGCGGGAGCACCTGTTGTGCGGGAGCCGCAAGATTCTCGATAACGATGGCAAAGAGGAACATTTTATCGACAAGGTGGCGAACCATTTGCTGTTGGCCGCCACCTATGCGCGGCTGGCTGAGATGTTCAGCGGGGTACTCTCAAAACGTACACCATTCGCCTGCAGCCAGATCAGGCGTAACGCTCCAGGTGAGCGACAACATCCGAGGGTCTTTTAATGGCTAAATCCAAACCAGGCAAACAGACGCCGATGCTGGAACTGTCGCGGCTTGTGCATAATATCCAGAACCGCTTCGATCCGTTGCCGAACCTGACGCCCGCTAAAGTGACCCAGTATCATCAGATGTTTGATCGCGGGTATGTCCGGCATGCGGCGCTGATGTGGTCCGCGATCGAAAAGGTGGATATGCAGATCGCCTCGGTCAAATCGAAGCGTGCCAAGTCTGTATCCCGCTATGGCTATAAATTTATCACCAGCGAAGGCGAAGAGGATAACCCGGCCGCCCAAACGCACATCGAGACGTTGAAGAATTTCTATTCCTCCATATCGTGCATCAACGGGGTTGACCTTAACGAGCGTGGCGGTATGTCGCTGCTGATCCGCCAGATGATGGAGGCCCAGGGCCAGCGGTATGCGGCGCATCATATCGTGTACCGTCCGAAGCCTTCCGGGTTGACGGCTGATTTTTATTATGTGCCGTTGTGGTTTTTTGAGAATACGACCGGGCGATTGCGCTTCCTGGAATCGGACGTTGCGCGGCATGGCGTGCCGTTGGAGCCCGGCGAATGGATGATTACCGTCGGCGAAGGGCTGATGCGCGCATCATCTATCGCCTACATGTATAAGCACCTGCCGTTGCGCGATTGGCTCATATACAGCCAGAAACACGGCGCGCCGGGCATACATGGCATCACCGATGCCATGGCCGGAAGCGACGAGTGGATCGCGCTGGAGACCGCCGTCAAAAATTTCGGGATTGATCTTGCCATGGTGACCAACCGGGGCGCGGAAATAAAGCCCATCGACACCTCTGCAAATGGCGAACTGCCGTATCCGAAGCTAATTGATTACATGGACCGGGCGATAACCATCCTTTGGCGTGGTGGTGATCTGTCCACTATGTCGCGTGCCGATGCTGTCGGCGCAAGTGTGCAGGAGGAGGAGACGGACATCCTGGAGCATGATGACGCATCAATGATCACCGACACGCTCAACGAGCAGGTGGATCGATGGGTCATCAAATACATGCATGGCGTTGAGCCCCTGGCATGGATATCCATAAATACGAGCCAACGCCAGGACACCGAACAGGATATAAAGACGGATCAATTTTTACTCGATGCCGGGGTGCCCATGTCGGCGGAGCAACTCTGCGAACGCTATGGGCGTACCATGCCGGAACCCGACGAGTATTTGCTTGGACACCCAAAAGACGCGGCAGTGGGGGCCACTACTCCCGCCCCATCGCGCACTGCTACCCCTGCTGCCGCAAGTAACTCCAAGGATGTCAATGAGCAGTTGGCAGGCATACGTTTTGACCTGGAGGCCGATGCCATACCGCTATTCGACATCATCGCCGAGGGACTGATGAGCATCTACAAGGCAGACTTTGAACCTGCCAAGCGTGATGCGGAGCTGATCAAGTTCCGGGACTCCCTCGACGGACTTATGGATCTGGCCCCGAACAAAGCGACGCTGAAGATGCTGCGGGAATCCATGCTGGCTGAACTGATCAACGGTATGCTGGAAGGAAACGCGGCATGAAACTTGAGCAGCAAATGGTTTATTTAAAACAAGCGCTTGGTTCAGATGTCGTCCGCGCCAAGGTTTTTGCAAGCACTACCGGAGGAAAATTCAGTAAATTGGCGCAGCGTGTTTGCGATGGAGATCAGACGCATATGGGCCTGATCTTCGAGTTTGAAAATAACAGCGCCATCTACATTGAGGCGTATTTTCGCGTCGGTGTGCGCCTCCGCCCTTATGGAAAACTTGAAGAGTTTTTGCGGGCTGACCCGGACAATCGTGTTTGGATTGCTCCGACGGATATTGAGGATGCGGAAGCAAGGGCACTATTCCGGGATTGTTGTAATGACATTGGCCGCGCCGGGTATTACGAGTGGCAACTCGTCCTTATGTGGCTGCACGAGCGCCTTGGGCGCGCACTGCGATTCAGCCTGCCGAATACAGAAGACCTTGTCGTGTGCTCTGAGTGGGTGGCCAGGCGTCTCTACATCTACGGCTACAACCTGCTGGACAGTTTTAGAGACGATTTTGAGAAGGTCACCCCCGTTTCTGGATGGGAGCGAATCGTAAAAATTAATGCACAGCGAGGCCTGCCGCACGACGGTCTTGAGCTGCAATTAACAAGAGAGGACAGCGACGATGAAAAAGTATACGTTGACATTATTGGTTAGCCTCATTACCGTTTGCGTCCTGTGCGCAGATGAGCCGGACCGCTCGGCCGTGCGCGTGGATATCGACCCCTACAACCAGGGGGCCACCATCGGTTTTGACCTGCTGGGCATCCGTGGATACCGGCCAGGGGAATGGGCGCAGGAATCCCCGGGCGTCCTTAAGGTTATCACCTACCCGCTCGATTACGTGGGCTATATGGTGGTCGAGCATCCGTTCCAGACGTTGTTGGTCACCCTCGGGACGCTGGAGCTTACCACACAGTGGCCGTCGGATACCATCAAAAGCATCTTCGGCGATGATGATGACGACGATGACGACGATCCGGAGCCGACCCCGGCACCCACACCGAAACCGGGCACGCAGCAGGACGGCGTCGTAAACACAGCCGTAGATGGTGATGGCAACACCGTAACTACCACCACAACCATCAACTATACCATTACACCGCCACCGACCCCCGCGCCGGTGACGACAACGGAAGGCGGATACTGATATGTTGCGCGCCATATGCACCGCCATTGCAATCGCCCTGCTGACCGGCTGCATGAGCCTGCACCAGGTGCCGCCCGGGTACGACGCCGACACCACGCCGGGGCATGACGGCGAGCAGTGGATCGGAGGTACCCCATGAAAAAAATACTCATTATAGATACCCAGGGCGCGGAGATCACCCCGGCCTACCACGCATTGCTCCCCGGTGTCTCCATGCGCGGCGTGGAAATGGACGCAACACGCGGCACACCCTGCCACTCGCATGGGGCGTGGTGTGGTTGGTTATCTGCTATCCCCGTTCTCGGGGCGGGCATGGAACTTGAGGTCGTCTTTGTACGTATATTCGACGCCAATGCCCAGTGGGTGCCCAACTGCGAATCGTGGATGCTGGATATCATCGAGGAAGAGCGCCCTGATTGCATCTCGCGCTCCTGGGGCGCGTGGGATGGTGACGACCGCATCACCCGGATGTTTGCCGAGACAAGTTTCGATGAGTGGATCGTGCGCTTTGCGCAACTGCAGGACGACATTAAATTTGCTGATTTCGGAGCGGCCGGCAACAACGACAACAACGATGCCGACGAGGATGTCGCTTATCCGCAATGTCAGTTGGAGCATACCAATGTCATTGGCGCTTGTCGCCGGGATGGCGTGCCCTGCGTATGGTCCGGCGATGGGCCTGCGGTGCAATGCGTCATGTGGGCCGACGAGGTTTTCAGCCCGGACATGAGCGGCGAATTCGCGGTCTGGTCCGGAACGTCCGCCGCGTGCCCCAAGGCGGCGGGTGCTTACCTTGCGCTTAACGACACTCCTGACTCCTGGCGCGTACGTATGCGCACGCTCCCGCCATACAACCGGCCGGAAGGGGAGTGGACGTTGCCGCACCCGAAGTGGGGATATGGCTGCGCGGAAGACTTTTGGCAGAATTTTGCAAAGCGCATCCCTGTGGGCCTGATGCCCATGCAGTCACTCACGCCCATCCCTTACGTCAACAAAAATAAAACCTACCACGACTACCGGGAGGAAAGCGGTGAAACACAAGAGCCTGATCAAATGCGCGGACCAGCGCATATGGCTGCTGAATGCACACTTGTTGCAGGATCAGATGCCCGAGCAACAGAGACACGAAATCCGCATGGAAATCGACGAGCTGAATCAGTCAAAGCTGCGCCTGTTTCTGGACGCGCAAAAACAAACGGAGATGCCGGATGAGCAAGGACCGCCAAAAACGCCCGAGGATTGATCGCCTGCCCGCAACGCATAGACACCCGTATTTTCCGGGATCGTCATTTTGCAAAGGGTTTGCAAAAGTTTGCAAAGCTATCCTGCATCGGACCCCGATCGCAGAATGCAAGGCGTGGGCGCTGAGCGCAAATGAGGCCGTCGGCACGTTTTTTGACGGCGATGTGCCTGTGGTCGCGAACTCCTTCACACTCGAAAACGAAGGCGACCTGATAATTCCATTCGGCGACTGGCCGGGCGAGGCCAGCCTACTGCGGGATGGAGTCCTCGAAAAATACAAGGTGATCCAGCGTTTTAATGCGGCATCGGCCTCGTCGATGATCCGGGCCATGAATTCCATGCGCGGCCGACTCATGAAAGCGTTCGGCGGCTACCCGGTCTATATTGGGCACCCTGACCTGGCCGGCTCGAAGGATGCCGACACCAAGAGCTACGGCTGGGTCAAGGATGCCTCCATTACGCCCGAGGGCATGCGGCTGCAAGTGAAGTGGTCCACTCCGGGGCTCGCGCTCATATCCAACGCCCATTACAAATACCACAGCCCGTATTGGCTCCTGACGGAAACATCCGGAAAAACGCCAGCGGGTATCCCCATATGCACCCCCGTCGCATTGATTAGTGTCGGCCTTACCAATAACCCGCGAATACCCGTTCCGGCATCGGCTAACGAGCTGGAAAAAAATGAACTCGTAACCAACCAGGAGGAAAGAAACGACATGAACCTATTACAGCGCCTGATCGCGTTAATCAACATGGAAAGCGTCACCTCGGAAGATGAGGTCTATGGCTTTGTTTCGACGGCCACTAATGCGCTTAAAAAAATCAAGGAAGCGGCCGAGGCCCGTTGGAAAGCTGAGGATGCGACTTGGGAAGTCACGGCAAATACCATGCCGCTCGACCAGATCGTTTCGCAGCTTTTTGCGGAGGCTGACCAGGCTGTATCCGTGGCCGGCAATGAGGTAAGCCAAAAACTCGAAGCCGTTACCGAAGCTGCCAACAGCAAGGACCAGACCATAACGGCCTTGCAGGCCGAGGTGGCCGCGCTGACCCCGCACCGGGATGCGCGCATCAAGGACATGCTCGATGCAGCCATCTCCGAAGGCCGCGTCCTCGCGGCAAACCGCGCGGAGATCGAAGCGAAATTTCTTTTGGATTTCGACGCCACGGCCATCGCGGTGGCCAACGCCGCACCGCAAATGAATACCACCACGGATATGACCGACGGCCTTCCGGGACGAGCCACCGACGCCGACCCCGCAAAGGACTTCGTCTATGCGGTTAACGCACGTATCGCCGAGACCGGAGAAACCTGGCCAACCGCCTGGAACGAAACAATGAAAACGCACAGCGAGCTGTATGCGGCCATGCATCACCCCGCGCGCCCGTTTACCGAACAGAATAAGTAACCAACAAAACCGCCTGTAATGGCGAAAATGAGGAAGGAAGACACATGTCAAAAATAATTATGCTGATCAGATCAATGATATGCCTCGTGGGGCGTAATCAACTGTTGACGGCTGCAAATATCGCCGAGGGCGATCACGCCGACGGCGCAAAGTCCTTTTATGCGGACGCCGCCATCACCGAAAAATTCGGCCTCGTTAAAATCGGAACCGATGTAAACCACATCGCCGCGTGCGGCAATGATGAGGTAGCCGATGGCATTGTGCTCTCGGAACTCACCGCCACGGAAATTACCGATGGCCTGCCTGTCGCCGTAAAGCTGTTGGGCGCCGCACCGGGTACCGTCCTGATGGTCGCCTCAGAGGCCATCGACCCAACGAGTGTAGATTTCGTCTGCACAGCCGCTTCCGGGCGCGTCAAAGCGCTGCCTGCCGGATCGGGCACCTACTATATCGTAGGCAAGCCCATCACTGCCGCATCGGTGGCGGGTGATGTCATCGAAGTCATCCCCTGCGTCCCGACGCAGCGCGTTGTTGAGTAACAAAACCATTCACAAAAACCCAAAAAAAAGGAATCAGGATTATGAATAAAGACCTTATGAAAGCGGCCAACGAGCATGGCAGTGTATTGCTCGCGGCCAATGACGCCCCGCAACAGGACGGAATACTGTGCGCCGCAAATGAGTCCTCGTTTGCGCAGTCTTTCTACAGCGAGCCGATCACCACATATATCACCGGCTGGCAAGACCCGACGAATCTGCAAGACCTGCTCAATTACCTCGCGCCCGAAATCCAGTCCGGACGCATGGCGGAGTTTAAAAAAGCGGTGAACGCCGAGCAATTCCTCACGGAAAGCGACGACATCCGCGCGATGGACGCGGACTTCAAACGAGTGCGTTTCTCCGGCGAGACTGAGGTAGTCAAGACGCTCAACAAAGGACTGACGCTCTACGTGGATCAGGACCGTGTCGCCAATGAGCCCGATTGGGAACAGCGCCGCGCTGCGTGGCTGCTCAATCGCCTGGTCCGTAATGACATCATCCGGGCCATAAATCTGCTTTCGACCGGCGCCACCAGCGTCACCAAGACCTGGGACAGCAGCGCCGATCCGGATGCGGATATGGCCCTCGCCCTCGATGCCGCAGGCGATGCCGTTGGCTTCGAGCCTAACCGCGCCATCTGCGGCAAAAGCGCATGGCTCAAGCGCCTGCTGGCTTTCCGCGCCCAGGAAAATGCAGGCGGGTTTGCCTCCGCAAGCATGATGCCTGACCAGGTGGCCGATATGCTCGGCCTCGATCGCTTTGTCGTAAGCAAGGCGCGCTACCAGTCGTCCGCTTCCGCCAAAAGCAAAGTAGTCGGCGACCTGGTGATCTTCTTCGCGGCTGAAGACGGACAGTTGGCCGACGATCCGTCCAACATTAAACGGTTCGTTTCCCCCTGTTCAGGCGGCGAAAAATTCCGCGTCTACGTGCAGGAAATGAGCGCAAAAATCAAAGCCGTGACCGTCGAGCATTATTCTCGCCTGGTCTCCCCGACTACCCTCGGGCTGCGCAAAATAACCGTGCAGTAGCAGCACGCACAGAGTCATACGTGGGCCGGCCAACGCCGGCCCACCTTCACCCCAAAAAAAATAACATGAGGAAGAGGAAGAGGAATTCAATTATGAAAAAACTTGTTGCAAGTATATTTTGTGCGGTCCTTTGCGTTTTTGTGCTTACATCCGTGGCAGGCGCCCAGGAACCGTTCCATACCACGCTTACCCTGCCCGGGGGCGCAACCAATGTGGTCTCGTGGACCTACAGCAATGGGGTCAACAGGGCCGCCTACAGCAAATTCCGCGTTACCGCTTTTGAGGTACAGTACGGAATTACGCTAACCAATGACGCGACCATCACCATAACCAGGGCGCGTAGTGGCTATACCAATGCCGTATACACAGCTATAACGGTAGCGAGTAATTCATCCTTCCAGATTTCCTATCCGACCAACGGGCTCTGGAATTTCAGGAATGACAAACTACTGTTCTCCAGCGACAACTCGACCTCGGCGCTGGTGACGGTTGTCGGAGAGGAGCAGTAATTATCATGTCCCTCGAAAACACAACACTCTCAGGCTGCGCGGCGTGTGACTTGCGCGGCATGGAAAACCGCCTTGTTGTAATGTGCGCGGTGGATGGTATACGCAGTTTCCGTCTGCCCGAATCCCCGGAGGATGATGCGGCTTACTATCTGCTCGTCGGCGAAGATGCCGGCGATCAGGTATTTGCCATGCCGTTTGCTCCGGATGTCGCGGCCCGTGTCGAAGTGGTCTCTGATTGTGCCCCCGGCGACTGGCTCTATGTTGTCACCGAAGGCAACAATGCCGGAAAGCTCGATACTATCACAAAGCCTGACGGCACCGTCATCTGTCGCCCGGCCATCGCCAGGGCAGAGGAATCGGCCATCGTGGCTAACGGCGAGATCATACCCCAATGCCGCGCCATGCTGACCCCGCGCCTCAAATACGCGCCCCCTGAACCCGAAGAGGATCAAACAGATGGCTGAATGGGTTGTCATAACAGCCGATCATCTGGCCGATTATCTGGTCGGAGCGCAGTTGTCCGCATTGCGTACAGCCGCGCTCGCGACCGGCCAGGTCGATCCCTTTGAAAACGTCATGCATGATCGTTGCAACTATGTGCGCAACCGTATTGCAGAGCGCATATCCATATCCGCCAGCTCCTACGCCGTCCCGCCGGAATTAAAAACCTGCGCCTGCTGGCTGATCATCGAAGCCATGCAGACACGTATCCCCGGCCTCAATCTGGATGAGGATCAGCGCGATATGATCCGCCGCGCCTATCAGGACCTGGACATTGCCGGTACACCTAAACTGCGCATATCCGTCCCCGCCGATCCCACCGATCCGCCCGTGCAAGCCGGCGGCGGCATATCCCTGGTCTCCTACAACAAACCCGTCGCCACCCGAGAAACACTACAGGGGTTCTAATGCGTCTCAATCCACGTTCCATTATTAAACTTGCCCTCGCGCTCGCCTGGTTGTTCGGCACATTGCTCTATTGCCTCCACGCCCAGGAACTCGACGCATGGCGCATTGCCAGAACCAACGACGTAAGTGTATATCACACCTACGATGCCATCGCCTGGCCCGCCGGCGACAGCGTGCAATATGATCTATGGGTTAAACGTAACAGCGCCACTCTGGCCATACCCACCAACTGCGCCCCCGTATGGTATGTGACAGATTCAACCCTCACGAATTTTTATATCCAGATGACCGGCACCATCGCCAATGCCACCAACGGCCATATCCGATTTGTGTTGTCACACACCAACAGCGCACTTAATCACCTGCTTAATTACCAAAGTGTGGTGCGAGTGTTCCAAGGAGCAGATACAAACGTAATAATCGCCCGCGCCGACCGCGCATCCGTCAAAATCCTGTGGAACCCTGATTATAATGGCACACTTATACAACCCAGAACAAATTTAACCCTCAATGCCGACACCATTGTAGACGACTATTTCTGGGCGATATACAGCAACGCAATATGGCAGGCCATCTCCGGCGCGGAAGATGACCCCATCTATCGGGCCGCCAGCAACACTTTGGCCGCCGATATTGCCGGCCGTCTCGACTCCAATACCTGGGCCGCCTCCGACTCCACCACCAACTACGTCCGCCGCACCGAAGGCACCCCGCTTTACGCCGAGACAGATCCCACATGGAGCGCCGCCAGCAACACCCTGGCCGCCGACATCGCCGCCCGCCTCGCCTCCAACACCTGGGCCGCCGCCGACTCCACCACCAACTATGTCCCCCGCACAGACGGCATACCGCTGTATTCTGAATCCGATCCTGTCTGGGAAACCACACAAGCATATTACAGGGTTCGCGGTAACGTAGTTACGCAAACACCAACAGGCGCAAATATAACTGCTATTGGTCGTAATGGCGGGACCATAGAAGCTGCCGGGTCTACCTACAGCGCGCCCATAATCTGGGAAGGAATTGGTGCAGGAACAGTAACACAGAGGCTTGTCATGGGCGGTCTGGCAATTAACAATGACCCAATAGTTACTTATTCCGCCCTGACCGCATACAGCACCGGCGCCCCTGTTTATGTTGAGTCTGATCCCTCATTTGAGTTCGCCCGTGCAAATGGCTTCGAGGTGCGGGGCTTCCTTGATCTATCTGCACACTCACTCACAAATGCAGGTTCAGTAATCGGGCCGGGAACGAATGTTTTTCGACTGGAACAAAAATATCAGACCGGCGGCCCAGAAGCGTTTGTTATTGCGGGCGGGTCTGGCTATTACGCTGGCGGTGATCTGATCCTTACAAATGGTTATGCTCCTGCTGGTAGTGGCCCCGGCGCTGTGCGCGCCTATGGTGTATCAACAATATCCGGCAAAAAAACGCTGTCAATATTGACGGAAGATGCTGGCGCTGGGGGGGGGGATAATCCGGGGGATATATACATCCGACCGGGTCGGTCCTACGTAGGGTACATGGGCGTCGGCAATTTGTATTTGCAGGCAGGCCGTGCAAACACGAATAGTTCGTCTGACACTGGTGGTGTGGTATGCATAGTTGGTGCACAGCGTGCTGAGGTGGCAGTACAGCTTGGGGCAGGCCCAACGGCGGAGTTTTGCATATACGATTCGGCAAGCAATAAATTATTCGGTGTCTCCGAAACTTACATTGATACTTGCGCACTTCCAATTTCCAATCGATATGCCAACACGCCATTGATTGCTGGATATTTTACGCTAACCCAGGAAACGTATACAGCGACGGCATTACCGGAACTTGCTACAGCGCTTGTGGTCACCAACGAAGACCGCGTGGAGTCGTTTTTCACTTCCTACGTCCATCGCGCATATCAGCTTGTCCCGGAATTGCTGTATGCCACAAATAACGATTTCACGATCTCCACAGACGCAACCAATGTCACAATTGATCATGCGCTGCTTCGCGTAAGCTTTGCGGATACGAACGCCGCCGATGTAACCATAGCGCACAGTGACTATGAGCGCACCGTAACGCTTGTGCCTCGCCCGGTTGCAAATTACACAAACCGCTATATCCATACAGGAATTACGGGGTCATTACGCTATGCCATGACGGATGGTTTTGATGACGCCCTCGCGCGCACCGGCACAGCCGTATATGTGACACAGTCGCCCGGCACCACCAATTATATCCGCAATACTAATTGCTGGGCATATGGGTTGATGGATTTGACCTGCGCAAGCCCCTGGAACTCCCTTTACGATGGATACCGCGCAGGCACCGCCATCACCCCCCAGCACATAGCGTATGCAAAGCACTACCCGCTCGCGACCGGCACAGTGGTACGTTTTGTTGATGCCACCAATGCTGTGCATGATCGGGCCATAACGGATATCCGGTATCCTGCATCTGACATAGCCATCGCGATGTTAAATACTCCGCTTCCTGGCAGTATTGTCCCAGCAAAAATCCTTTTGAAATCTGGCATCGCGGATTATCTGCCTCCCACAACTACAGCCGATGCGCGCAGGTCCGATACCGGCTCGCAAATACCGTGTGCATTTTTCAATCGCGCGGAAAATATCTATTGCGGACAATGGTATACCGGCGCGGATGAACTGGCCCAAAACGAGAGCATATATATCAGCTATCTACATACTAACCGCTCTGCCCGCTACAGCGTGCCGGTCTCGGGAGACAGCGGTAACCCAGTACTCGCAAAAGCAGGAACAAACACAGTGTTACTTACATGCTGGTACACGGCGCAATATGGCCCAGCTTACAAATATCATGCCGAGTCTATTGCGGCGGCGCTTACAGATATGGGGGCCACCCAAACACTATCTTACATAACATATATTGACGACTACGATCAGGTAGCAACAAACGGGCCGCCATCACCATGAGGCTATACATGCATACACTAAAAGTAATGACGGTACTGCTCTTATGTGCAGCAGCTCATGCACAAAATTTTAAACTTCAGTATGTGTCGGCTGTTGAGCTGACTGATTATGTTTTGCCTGCCGGGGCACTCGTCTATAACACAGACAACATCGAGGACTTGCGCATCGGTGACGGCCAGACCCCTGGCGGGATACGTGTACAGAATTCCGTGGCGCTTACCAATGTCCAACATGACTTCCACGCCGCTGTGCATATAAATGGCAATACAACATACCTTAATGAGCGCTGTGCGTTGGCGGCAAGTGATGCCGTTGTGCGCATGGCCATTGATAGCAATATCATGTTTTCGCTTTACGGAGCAGATTCGGCGGCTCTCGGGGACGTTGTGCGCTCATACTATGATGCCGCCAGTACATCCGTCGTTTTGGATGTCATAATATCCGGCTACGAAACACCCCCCGAAATCTCCTATAAGGCCGTCTTGACCAGCGCGTGGGAAACAGTGACCAATGCGGTCTACACCTGGCCGCCGGAAAATGATCCATTTCCAATAACGATCCCGCTGCCTGCTGACACATCCGGTTATTTCCGGGTGTATTTCCCGCAGGTCATCACCGGAAAAGTAATGTCAATAAACGCGCTGCTGAATGCCCCGAGGATACAAACCGGCGAACTGCTCATCTCATCCTCAACTAATGCTGTCATCCGCGCACAACACGGCACCGACTATGCGCCGATCAGCGTCCCTTTAATAACCAACACCCACCCCGGAGTAACTGCCATCCTAAAATCAGATGACGGCCATTATGCATATTGGGAGGCCGAATGAGCCAGGACATCCTCAACGATATCAAAGACGAACTCATAGCCACCATGAAAAAAGATGAATGGTTCAGCAACGTCGATATCATATCCGATCAAAAGGGCGACATAGACACCATCATAAAAAAGCAAATCGATGGCCTCAGATTGTTGATAGTCATCGAAGTCCTGTCTGGCAATGTCTTTGAGCAGTCTATGGGGTCTGTTGCTATTGATCTGGATATCTCATTTACCATCGAGGAAACAGTCCTGCTCAATAGAGCCCCCGGCGGCTCGGGCAAAACGGCAGGCATGGCTCTTGTGCGACTCTTTAGCGTGTTTCATCCATACCAGGCTACCGCCTTGCTCTCATGCACATTATCAGGCTTTGAAACACTTAATAACACCGGAAATAAATTGATATACCAGGTGACCGGAACGGCGAAAGCTGGCTGGCAAAACATAAAGGAGTAACCCTACCATGACCATAGCAAGATCAAGCATACTACGCGGACCCGCCATCGTCCAGATGGGCGGCCAGAGCATGTACACCGCAGGCGACATCACCGTTAACACCCGCAAAGAAACGTTCCCCATCGAATCGAGCGCCTACGGCAAAGTTGACGAGCGTCTATCATATGTCATTACCGACATAAGCTTCACCCCCGTCGGCATGTGGACCGCCGCCCTGCTCGCGGTGATGTATCCGCACACCAATCCGATCGCCGGCACAAGCATTTTTGGCGCGACCGACACGGGCGTAACCATCCACCCGCTTAACGGCTCCGAAAAGATCGTCTACACCGCCGGCGCGGTCACGAAGATGCCCGATATCATCCTTAGCGCCGTCAAAACCGCCTTTGGCGAGATGACCATCACTTGCCTCGGCGGCAGCAACAAGGCGATGACCGAGGCGGATTATCACTATACGCTGACCGCCACATCCACATTCACAGATACATCGTTTGCGGTAGCGTCCATCCCGACATCTCCCATCAGCATATATCTCGTGGGCCAGAGTGCCCCGTGGAATGCGATCGAAACAAAGGACGGGGCAACCGTTTCGTTTAACCTTTCGACTTCGCCCGTAGAAACAGACAGCGACGGCCTGGTCGATTATTCTATGTCCGGTCTTGACATCACGGTATCCTTCCAGCCCGTAAACCCCACAGCCGCTCAAGTGCTCACAAAACTAGCCATACAAGGCACTGACGTGCGGCGCGGAATGTCGCTAAACTCCGGGTCTAACAACCTGATTTGCGCGGGGTGGGCTACTGGATCACCACAAGTAACGGTCAACAACGCAGCACTCAAAAACGCGCCAGCCGTTTACGGCAAGGATGCCCTCCGGCACGGCGCCCTAGAATTCATTGCCACGCGGACCACCGGGGTAGGAACTATGTTCGTGCTCGGGACCATCTAATATTCGTCCATGAAGATATTTTTACAGGCCAACAGCAAAAACGAAACACTCGCGGAACGTGTACGCGGCGTCGGAAAACATTTTGGTCCGTCCGGGTTGCAGATACTTGCTACCCGGAGCGGCCAGACGCAGGACGCGATTGACCTTGAGTATGTCACCGTGGTGGACCGTAAAAACCAAGTCACGACGGTTTCGTTTTCTGCGACCTGTGAATATTCGGACGTTAAAGACGCGGAGAAAAGTATCATATCGCGCGTGCAGATGGCTCGCCAGGGCACACTATATCTAGGCGCACAACCTACCATCGGCAACGCCACATACTACAAAATCGAAAATGCATTCATGGAGTCAATTCACGGCGTGCAGAATGGCGTTTCGGTGACGTGGCACTACCGCTTCCGTGGCGGGCAGATTCTAGAAACATAGGGATAATTATGACAACACTATCCACATACCGCATACGGCTTGCACTAAACTCCCGCACCTTCAGCGCGCTAACATGCGAGATTTCCGGAGCGACCCCGGAGATCTGGAACGCGACCCCGGTGAACATCGAAATCGGACTGTTTGCCGGGGATGATGTCATTACTGACGTAACCGGCATCACCTCCATCGTCATGCAGATATATGACAACCCGGCCCGCCAGGGCCCCGCCCTGGCCGAGGCCACCATCGACGCCGCTGACATCACCGACATCACCGCCGAGACCTGGGCGGCCGGGACCGATCAGAACGCCACCTTCGCCCTCGATGCCGATGATGTCAACTTCGCCCTCGATGCCCCCGATGGCGAGAGCGACGAACTTTGGATGTTCTTTTACGCCGTGATCGGCGGCGAAAATATCGCCCTTGGCAGCACCACGCTTGCCGTCCACGTAAACGGCGCCGCCACCGGCGCGACCCTCGGCACAACCAGTCCAAACTGGCGGATAACCGCCGGCGGAAAGATACAGCTATACAACCCCGATCAGGCCAAATATCACGACGTTTACGTCGGCGGCGCCGCCGGTCAGGAAGTCCTCATAATTTCGGTAGGAGAAGCATAATGAAACGCGCGATCTTTATCCTTATATATATATCCATGCAAACGGCCGCCTTCGGCAGCACCAATACCAACCTCCTGGCCGCCTCCACCAGCCCCATAATGGTCGACACCAACGGCGTCATCGTCTACCCCGCCGACTGGCGCGCCACCAACGACATTGCTTCCGCCACCAACGCCACCGCTCTCCGGGCGGTATTCGACGCCACCAGCAACGCATTTACCGAGGCCATAGCCGCCGTCCCGAGTATCACCGGCAGCGTATACTCCGCCTACAGCCTGCAAGGCACCGGCACGGTCACCTGGTCAGCCACACAATCCTGGGACTTCGCCGCCGCCAGCAACGGCACCGACTGGACCTATACCTACGGGGCCACCTGGCTCACCAACGAGGGCGCAAAGCTTTACGGGCCATCTTTTGGCGTCGCATCGACCGCACAACGCTTAGTATACGCTAATATCCAGTCTAGTTATATGTACCGCGTCACATGGATAGCGTACCTTAACACCAATGACATCGGACCATCCTCCATACGCCTTGACCCGGCCTCAGTATACTATGGCGCATCACATGCCATCACAACCAACGTAGCGATCTTCACCAACACCGCCGTTATCGAGTTTGTTTTGGCTGCATATTATGCCCCGTACTACATCAGCCACATCACCCTCGAAGAGGCCAACCCGGCCTATATTTCCCCCGTGCGCGGCGGCTTGACCTTCGACGCATCAAACCGCTGGTCCATCGGCACCGCCGCCGCCCCCGCCGCCTCCATATACGCCACCGACTACCCCCTCCTGTGGGTCATCGTAACAAACGCCGATGTCACCACCTACACCCCCCGGCGTGTGGGCGACATGATGCTCGATGTCGGCTC
>RZZM01000394.1 GCA_009929845.1 Spartobacteria bacterium | reverse complement strand
GTCGTAGGCCATATCCGTGGTGATACGCGCGGCATGAACACTCCACCCCCGGAAGGAGGAGTCGCCATAGGAGGTGGACGGCCAACTGTTGAAGTCCTGGTAGGAATAGAGCAGGGGGAAGCCGACGCTGATGTCATCCAGGACCAGGCAGGCGCCGTTGAGCGCGTTGGTGTCCGGGTCTATGAACTCCAGATTGGCGAAGCGGATGTATCCTGGTTGCGGGAGATAAGCGTAAACGGAAGCGGCTTCGTACTCGGAGTTGCCGATGGCGTCGTAGCTTTCAATGATGGTCCAGTCGGAGCCGTTTGTGGAATACTGGACATCAAACTGAACGGGATTGGTGCTGGCGTTGTCGCGCTTATAATAGAATTCGATGCTCCCGACCCCGTTTTCAAAGAAGGGGGATTGCAGGAAGCTGTTGGTGACCAGCCAGCCGCAATAGCCGGTGCGGGCTTCATTTGACACGGAGCGTCCGTTGGTCAGTTCCCATCCATCGTCGCTGCTGTGGGCGCCGTAGGAAGTGGCGTTGGTCCAGGCGTTGAAATTCTGGGTGCGGCTGATGGCGTTGGAGACGGCCACGGCCACCTCGATATCATCCACAAGGAGGCGGTTGTCGCCGGCGGTGTGATAGATGCGCATATATTGCGCTTCGGGCACATACAGGGGCAGCAGGTAGGAGGCGTAGGCGGTGTTGGTAATATCCGAAAGGGTGTCCTGCGTGACCCAGTTGGTGCCGCTTTCATCGGAGGTCTGGATGGCGTAGGTCATCGGGGTGCTGTCGGACAAGGCGCGATACCAGAACGAGATATTGCCTATGCCGTCAAGCTGTCCGCTCTGGATATAGTTGCCATTGGCGGGGGCGATGCTGGCGCTGAGCCCGGACGGGAGATAATCGCCGCCGCCGCTCATGGTGTGCGAGCCGAGGCCGGTGAAGTCATCGGCGGGGTAGACCGTCCATTCCTCATACGGATCGAAGGGGTCGGTCGAGGCGGTGCGGCCTTCGGTTACCGTGGACTTGCGTTGCAGGGTATGGTCGGTTGTTACACCGCCCCATCCGCTGCTGCCGGGGCTGTCGCCCACTTGCCCGAACGAATCAATGATGGTTCCCGACGCGCCGCCCTGGCGCAACTCGATGGCGTCGTCGCCATTAAAGCGCGATATGGAATATACGCGCTCATCCGCCAACGCAATCAGCGCGGCGTTGACTCGCGAATCTGACGAAACCAGCACATAGGCCGAAGCGGCCTCGATAATGCCGGTGAGTCCGGTGTTGTAGTTCGGTGTACTTGATCCGGCGCTGTAGACAAGTATCCGGTAATCCCCGGCCCCGAGGTTGATATCAAAGTCCGTGCCGTTGTAGAGTTCGAGCGCCTTGTTATAGGAGCTGCCTTCCACGTATTCGGAGATGATAAGCTGGCCGGAGACCTCGGGGAGCACGTTGGAGACGACTTTACCCTCGCAGAGTTTCCAGTCAAACTCGTGACAGGCGTCGTTGGTATACTCGACCCAGTCGTTGAAATCCTGGGAACGGGAGGCCTTTTTGCGCATTTGGACGTTATCGAACCGCAAGGCGCCCTGGTTGCCCATGCCGCCGCAATAGATGACAAAGCGCGCCCAGGCGGTCGAGGGCGGGGCCAGGGCCTCCGCCGATATCCTGTGCCAGTTCTGCCCGTCGTGCTCGAAATTCACCAGTTCCGTGGCGAGGAGTTGGTAGGTGGTGGAATAGAACTCGATTTTCAATTCATAATCCACGGCGGTAAAGGTGTTGTTTATATTTCTGTCCGCGTAGATCCAGCAGGAGGCCTCGTAGGTGTAGCCCGCCTCGGCGGGTCCTTCCTGCCACCAGCCCCCGAAATCATCGTCATATGAATTCCATTTTGCCTCGATGGCCCCGTGCCACTCGCCGCAATAGCCGCCCCAGTTTATGCGCTCCACATGGCCCCAGTAGCCGCCGTGGGAGTCGGGGTTTCCGCCTTCCCAGTGGTAGGCCCGGTTGGCCGCGCTGCCCTGCTGGAGGAACGCCGGATTTTTGATCAGGTTGACCCCGGAATTGGTGGTGTACATCAGGCTGATGCTGTATTCATGGGTGATATCGTTGAAGCGGAAGCGGTAGAATCCGGCCTGGATACTGTCGACCCTGATATCGCCCCCGTCGCCGGGCTGAAAGGTGGCGGTGCCGGTGATCGGCACATTGAAGTCGGTCTGGGTGCTGTCGCCCCATATGTTGGTATTCTGGTACCAGGTGGCGTCGGCGACAAACTTGAAATAATCACTGGGCATATCCCAGAGGTAGATTTCCGTTTCCCACGTGTCATCGGCCACCAGACGCATGAACGCCCCGTTTGCGCGCCATCCGTTGAACCCGCCGGTCAGCGCAAGATTCTCAAACCGCGATGTTTGGGCGGCGCCCGTGTTGCAGAAAACGAGCAAAGCCGCGACAAAAAGAAAAAGATATCTATTTTTCATGTATCAAATGCCCTTGTTAATGAACTCAAATACAGTATACACCCAAAGAGCAGTTTTGGAAACAGCCGCTGCTCTCCGCGCCTTTTCTTATTTTTGATTCTCAATCACTTATACACTATATTATAGGACACATTCAGCATTTAATACGTTGAATTTCCGATAAAAATTATATGCCGTACATGGCACGCAACTGTTGTTGGGAGGGCATGACGGGGTAATATTCGCCGCGCGGGCCGACATACTGGCCGCCGTCGGTCTGCCGCAACTGCACCGGCGTGCGCGATCCGTTGGCATTTTCCACCCAGACCGTGGTAATGAATTCCCGCGCCTGCATGGAATAGATTTGCGACTGCATTTCGGATTGCTGGCCGTATTGATAGCCCAGCAGGCCGCCCAGCAGGGTGCCCGCGGCAATCGCCAGGTCGCGGTCGCTGCCGCTGTTGCCCAGGTTGTGGCCCAGGACGCCGCCCAGCACGCCGCCCGCGCCCGCGCCCAGCAGGGCGCCCTGTTGCGTCGGTGTCGGGGCGGTCGCGCACCCCGCCTGCAAAAGTAATCCGCCTGCCGCCAATATCATCCATATCCACTTCATGCTCATCTCACACCTCCATGATTGTATCGTTATTCTCACGCGGCGCTCTCAACAGCCGCTGATAATAAGACGTCACCCGCCGGGATTTATTCAGCCATTTTTTTTGCCCACAGATTACACAGATTGGCACAGATTTTTTTTTGGGGGGGGGCAACCCATCGCTTACAACCTACAACCTAAGGCGGCTGCGCAGCAGAAACATGAACCACGAAATACACGAATGGGCATTTGACGGATTTGTTACCCTTTTCCCCCCTTCTCTGCGCCTCTGCGCCTCTGCGCGAGAAAAAAGTGATCACGAATCGCACGAATGATACGAAAAAATTGACAGGACAGGTTTCGTATTTGGTGGTTAAAAACCTTCTGTCAGAGCGGTTTAAGCATAGTTTTTTAGGAACGCATAATGGCAAGAAGTTAGAATGTAAGGGCCTAACCCTGCCGTTTTCAGTAATTTTTCCACAGCAACCATGACTTGAAGAATGGGTTTACAAATTTGTATTCGCCTTGGTGCCGGTAAACGACTTTGAGCTGAACCAGGCGATTCAATGCCTTCTTGATTGACGCAGCGCTGGTAATGCCAACTACAACAAGTCGCATGCGCTTGTGACTATCCCTGACCAGGTCAAGGATGCCATCGAGCGAATTTGGATTCAATCGAACGCCTGCATCCACTGAAACAGTAGGTTGTCCGGTCAATGGGTCAATGGATATGACCGGACGCAATTGCGCAAGATTCTTGAGGATTTTCTCAAGCAACCCGGCTTGCTGTTCCATGGAGATTAATGCCTTTACCATGCGTTTGCACAGATCGTCCGCTGTCTTGATTTCCAGAAGATCGACATAAAGCATCCGATAGCGTTTCAACTGCCGCACAGTTTCTTTTTTAAGCCACAGGATAAATCGTTGCCTTTTCTGGACATGTCCCGTAGGGATTTTCGACAATAGGCAGGCCTTTCAAGGCCTGTATCTCATGGTCCTTTATTCGTTGAAATATTTTTTTGTTTTGCTGACCTCTGACTTCCGACCTCTTGGGTTGTGGGCGCAGCCCACCTTGGGTGGGCACGGGTACAAGCTGGCTCGATAGGAATCTCGTCTATAGGGTTACATGTTGCGCGGCGAATCTGGAGGGCGGCTACTCCGTAGGGGATTGGCGATGAAAAAGAGTGCGATTATGATTTGCGATGGGTTGCGGGTAAATTT
>RZZM01000393.1 GCA_009929845.1 Spartobacteria bacterium | reverse complement strand
TTTCAGCGAAAAAAGCTGAAAATTTCATGAAAATGGGCCATTTTCGATCTGAAAACCGTAAAAATTGCCATTTTTGGCGGATTTTTGTCGCTTTTTGCGATGTTTTGCGCGTGCGGCGCGGCATGTGGCTCGCCGCGCGCGGCAGGCTGGATGATTCCCATCGGCATGAAATAATCGCGAATCCAACCTTCTTTATTAACCTGCCTGTTATTTGTTGTCGTTTTTTCATGGTTGTATAAAGAGAATTGACAGAACGTATAGTTTTTGAAATAGTACACGGCATGTGATGAAGCATACACCCGGCAATCCGACAGGCGATATCATGGATGATTCAGTCGCGCAGCTTGCAACGCTTCGCGAGGCATACGAGCAGTTGCGCAAGAGGAATGCGGTTCTTTCCGGAGAGGTCCGGGCGTTGAAAAAGGCGCACCGGGTACAGCGGGACATACTGCGCGAGAACCAGGTGGTGATCCTGATGCATGGGCTTGGAGAGTGTTGGCCGGTCAGTTATGTGTCCGACACCATAAAAGACTTGCTGGGGTACTCCCGTTCGGACCTGCTTCACGGCAGAGTCTTTTACCAGGATATCATCGATATACATGACCGGGAACAAGTGGTCCGGCAGATTCAGCGGCATGTGGACGCGGGGGATGAGCGCTTCCAGCTTGCGCCTTACCGGGTCAAAGCGAGGAATACAGAGGTTCTATGGGTAAAGCAGTCAAGCCGGGTCTACCGGGATGCTGCCGGGCAGTTCCTGCAGATGCGCACATCGCTTCTTGACATCACCCAACGTAAGCACGTTGAGGAGGTGCTGCAGGAGCGACAGGCCTACCTGTGGACCCTCCGAAACACCATACAGACGGGCATGCTGGTGGTGGATTGCGAAACGGGGAGTATCATGGACGCAAATCCTTGCGCGGAAAAGATGGTGGGATGCGGCCCCGGCGAGCTGGTCGGTATGTATGCCAACCATTTCATTGCCCGGTACGAGGGGCGCGACGCGCTGAAGGAGTCGGATGATTCCGCTATCCCGGAGGGAGATGACTGTGTATTGCAGTCGATGACGGGGAAAAAACTGCAGGTCCGCCGTTCCTGCGCCAAGGCTGTCATTGGAGACCGCGAATACAGCATTCAGAGCTTCCTGGATATTTCCGACATCCGGCATATGCTGGACAAGCAGTCCATTGATATTGATTTGGCGCGGAATGTGTTACGTCTGGTTAATCGCATGATGCCCCGTTACCTTTATGTCCGTGATGAGGCGCGCGTATTTCTTTGCGCGGCCTCCATGCCGTGTTACGCGGAGGGGGGCGATCATTTTTTTGTGCGCACCATTTCCGCTGGTCCCGATCTGGCGGATCGGCGCACCTTTATTACATTGAAGGACCAGTCGGGGCACCAGGTGAGTTGTGTGTTGCGCAGTACGATCACCGACCTGATGCATCATGCCGTATTGACAAATTTCTATCAAAAAGGAACGGGCACGGTGATTCACTTGCTCAACAACGCTATATGCCGCTCGGGGCTTTTTCATCGAGAGGACTTTGTCACGGCCGTTGCGGCTGAGTTGAATCATGAGACCTTGATTCTGGATTATCTGAGTGCGGGGCATCCCCCGTTTTTGCTTATACGAAACCGGCGGGTGATGCTGTTCCCGGTGTTGGGGGGGCGGGGTGCCTTTATCCCGTTGGCGGTGGTTCCAGATATTCCTTTTCGCACCGAATCCATTCAGTTGTATGAGGGCGATAAAGTCATCTTTTATACTGACGGCCTGACGGAGATGCCGCTTAAGAAGACGGGCCAGGTGCTTTCACGTGAAGACCTCATCGGGATGGTGGAGGAGATACTCCGACCACAGGGGGAAATGCCTGTGAGCATGATTATGCAGCAGCTTCTGCACCGGGTGGCCGGCTACAGCGGGGAGAGTGTCGAGCCCTCGGGACGAAACACCTCACAGGATGACGTCACTATACTGGCGATGGAGGTTGAGACGCCTGGCGGGTTTGAGGAAACAGTTTGGAAATTGGCCGACAGTGACGCGTTCACCGACTGTGTCAATGCGCTGTACAAGCAGATGGTGGCGCAGTGGTTGGCGCACGGTTTTCGTGAGCCTGAAATCCGTTTGCGGAGCGTGTTGGAAGAGACCCTCCTGAACGCCTGGAAGCATGGGAACAAGTGCCGACCGGAAAAACGCATTACCGTGCGCTGGAAATTCACCAATGACTGTCATCTTGAAGTGCTTGATGAAGGGGAGGGATTTGATCCGGATATCATGATAGACCCGACGCTGACGGAAAACCTGCTGAAGCCCGAGGGGCGTGGATTATTTATCATACAGTATTACGCGGACCACGTACGTTGGGGGGATGGCGGTCGGCGCATCAGGATAACCTTTCAACGCGCGGTGACCGCTGCCGAGGCGCAGGAACGTCGCGCCATGGAACGGCTGATGACACTTTGGCGCACAGGTGATTAATGAGTTGCAAACATCTCTGTGGCCTGTTAGCGTCCCCGTGTTATAAGAGAGGACAAGGAGTAGAGCATGGACATTGAAGTCATCAAAGAAAAGACGAAGGGGGTTGTGCGGTTTACTATCCATGGCAACATTGATGAAAGCGGCGCCGCCGCGTTAAAGGCCAAGTTTATTGAAGCCGATGATGGGACCATGAAAGAAGCCATTTTTAATTTCAGCGAGGTCTCCCATATCGGCAGCGCCGGCATAGGGAAATTGCTGCTTTTCTACAAGGACCTGGCGTCACGCGACGGCGTGGTACGCATCGAAAACCCCACCGCCGCCATCCATGATCTCTTCAAGGTCCTGAAGCTGGACACTATTTTTACTTTGTCAACCCGGTAAGCTGAGCGGAAGAATCCCGTACGACCAGCTTGGTGGGCACCACGGTTGTGATCGGTTCGTGATCACTGCGTGTGATGCAGGAAACCGCGCGTTGAATGGCCAGTTTGCCCATCAGGGGTTTGGCGATGTGGATGGTGGTCAGCGAGGGGGTGCAGGCAGTGGCCAGCGCGGAATCATCAAATCCGACAATTGAGATATCACCGGGGACTGACAAATCGGAGAGTTCTTTAATGGCGTCCAGCGCGCCCGCGGCCATTTCGTCATTCATCAGGAACAGGGCGGAGGGTTTTCCTTCCTTCAATATCTTGGCGGTGCTCCGGTAGCCACCTTCCCGGCGGAAATCACTTTCGATGATGGTTACGGATTCACGGGCAATGTGATGCGCGTCAAGCGCGTCATACGCGCCGTCCAGGCGTTCGCGGGAGACCATTTCATTCAGGGGCCCGGTAATGATGCCGATGTTCTCCCTGCGGCCGATGGACAGCAGGTGGTCCATGGCCTGGAACCCGCCTTCCCGGTTATTGACGATAATTGTATCCACGGCTGCGCCACGCAGAGTGTGGTCCACAATAATCGACTTGTTGCACACATCCAGGATACGGCGCAGCAAATCATCTTCGAAGTGTCCGATCAGGATAACGACATCCAGACTGGATTGTTCGAGGATATTTATGATCTTTGCTTTCGGCTGCACATATTTGACCGGCAACATGACCAGATTGATGCGTGATTTGCTCTGCTCCTCGCGGATTCCCTCGAGCATTTCCATGTGATAATAGCCGGGTTGGTCGGCGGCCAGCACATTGGACAGAAGGCCCACGGTGACGATCTTTGATGATGACATGGCTTGGGAGAGATCGGTGGGGTCGGATATATAGGTCCCTTGAGCCGGCACGGAGTAGATGAGCCCGTCTTCGCGAAGTTCATTCAGGGCATGGCGCACGGTAACCTTGTTCACCTCATACTTGGCCGCGAGATTGTCCATGGAGGGCAGTCGTTCGCCGGGACAATATTTCCCGTCTTCGATTTCATTGCGCAGGATATCTGCCAATTGCCGATATAAGAACGCCCGGTTCCTGTTTGTCCTGGACAACATGGTTTCGTTCCGGTCTGCATCTTCTAGTATCATGACTACCTCTCATTCATTTTTACAAGCAACAACTATATGTATACTAGTATGATTCAGGTAAAGCAAGGGATTTATTTAAAAAATTTTTTAGCGTTTTATTGGGCAAAAATTTGGATGGGCGGATGCGGAAAGGGTCCCGCATTTTCTCGCGGTCCGGCAGGGGGTATCCCATGGGTGTATCTTGCTTCTGACGGTACGTTAAGAAGGTTTTCGCATGATCTATACGTCATGCTGAAGGATCATTCGCAAATAACGAAGCGCCCAAATACCCAAGCGCGAAATAATCTCGAA
>RZZM01000392.1 GCA_009929845.1 Spartobacteria bacterium | reverse complement strand
TCACTTTTTTCTCGCGCAGAGGCGCAGAGGCGCAGAGAATTTTATTCTTCGCACGGGGGGCGGCTCGGTGTGCGCTGCAGGCTAAACAAACCTCTTCCCTCGTTATAGTTGTCTCCTGCTCTGCGCCCCTGCGCCTCTGCGCGATTCCTTTTTTATCTTGATCGAGCGATACTCATTAGTGAAAGTGCGGACAGGGCAATGCGAAAACTGTCGTTTTGGCGTGAAAATGGCCATTTATACTGATCTGCATATCTCTCTAAGCCGGCTGCGCAATTACTCGCCGAGAACCTCCGAGACCTATCACCTCTGGACGCGCAAGTTCCAGACATATACACCCACCGATTTGACCACGGGATATTTAAAAAAACAAGAAATTCAATTTGTCCCACAGATGGTATAACGGTCCCATAGATGGTGAGCGCCTTGCGAATGTTTTGTTTTCCAACGAATGAAAAAGCAACGAATATATGAGAGAATAAAACCCTCATTCGCTGCTTTATTATTCGTTGGAATATTTTTTTTGCTGACCTCTGACTTCCGACCTCTTGGGTTGTGGGCGAAGCCCACTTTGGAGGGTCATAACGTCAGGCTTTTTGTCAGCCCTTTGCCGGTCGGCCACACCAGCGTACGGGCGCCCAGGTTGATGTTCACCTTGCCCCCGTCGGAAGCAATCCCGATCGGCATGTCGGCATGTCGTTGTTTCCAGATATTGGCCAGGCAGAAGGCCCGTTCAAGGCCATCTCCCCGCCGGTAATTCCAGACCTCGTCCGGTTGCGCCGCGCGTGTGGAGTCATAAATAGAATCGTTGGGCAGCGATTCCAGATGCCAGATGACTTCGTCATCAGACATATCTTTTGCCCCTTCAATGCACACGGGATTGCGGTCCATGGCCGCCTTCAGAAACGGCCCCCAGTCAATGCGGGCAAGGTCGCGGAAGGCATAAAACGCCAGGTCGGCGGTCGGGTCGGCGACCCGGCGTTCCTGCAACACCTCGATAATCTCTTCGCGCGACATGTCCGGGGTTATCGGCAGTCCGTCTGATGACCGGAATTGCTTGTCGGCGATCGGCAATCGGGGTTTGAGATGAACAAATTTTATGAGTTCGCGGATGATATCCGGGGCGCGTTCGTTTTTGCAATCCAGCTCTTTCATCAGGTTGTCGAGTCCTTCTTCGTCTTCGATTTCAATGGTTCGGTTACGGAAGAACTCCTCAAACTTGTTCAGCATGATCCTGCCTTCGAGTGGCTGCGCGAAGAATTCATATCCATCAATCTCCTGGAGCAGTTTATCGCGCGTGTCGCTGTTGACCTTATACGAACTGCCGTGCTCATAATGGTACATGTGCTCAAGGGGGATATAGCGGGGCTTGCCATGGTGTGTCTGCTCGAATTGAAAGCAGAGCTGGAATTCCCGGTGCTGCCGCAGGAAGTTGAGCAGAATTTCCATATCAATCTCGGTAGTCAAAAACGCATGGATATTTTTTGAGAAACGCTCAAAAGCGTCGGGACTGATGCTGGCTTCAGGGTACATGACATGAATATAGCCGGTGTGGTGCGCAACGATGGTCACCTGTTCATGACGCAATGCGCGTTGGGCTTTTGCGGTCAGTTCCGTGCCGTTAAACCACATTGTTTTTGTTACCAATCGGCGATTGTTGGTCAGCAATCCGTCATTCATGGTCAGAAAATTTTGCGAATGCAGCGGCGTGGCCATGAGAAAGATATCATCCAGCGGCACCTTGCAGATCACAAACAACGCGGCCGCGTACAGGGTCGCGAGCGAAACACATTCCCCGGCGCCGATGCTGTATCCGTCCCGGTGCCGGAAGGCGTCCATGGCCTCGACGGTCTCTGTTTTCCAGTAGGGAATCGTGTCGTTGGTGTATTTATCCAGTCCGAAATGGCGGCGAATCTCGATGTCAAAGTAGTATTTGTCGCCCTCATAACCAAAAAGGGCGTTGCTCCGGCTCAGGATTTCCGGGTCCACCCGGTCCGCAAACCGGGCCAACTCACGGGACTGGGTGGTCAAGCCCCAGGTTTCCAGGTCCAGGTTGAATTCATAATGGTCGATAATGAACTGTTTGAGTCGCAAAATGCGCCGGTACGGCTTCATTTTGTCGATTTTGCGGAACCAGGGGTCCTCCAGCCATGACCAGATAACCGGGGACATGATGTTCGCCAACACCAGGCTGTACATCAGTTCAGGAAAGATAAACACCTCCATATCCGATAAGGTTATGGCGGAAGAATACTTCTCCGTATCCTGAATAGATTGTCCAAAATCGCTGTGCATGATAAGTTCCTTGTTTGTTCTATTGCTATTTTTTTATTTATAGTTCACTATTCACCGCGTTTTTACTATAAAGAATATTAATATGCTGGATACTTTCAGTTTTTTCACATAGACAAGTATATATGGACAAGACACCAAACCAAGATAAACAGGACGTAATCCTCGAGTTGAACTTTGTTCCCACCTGGGCGCGACGGCCTCCCGGTGTGAATCCATACCAGCATGTCGGCGAAGATGACCAAAAAACAGACCGCAAACGGCACGACCGGCGTTCCCCCGATGGACGGCGCGACAGGCCGCCACGCAGGGACGGCAACCGGGGCCCGCGGCCGGGACCACAGGGCGAGCGTCCCCCCCGTCCCGCCAACCGGACGGACCGTCGGCCCGACCAACGCAGAGGGCCGGGGCCGGGCGACCGCCGGGAGCCGCGGCCAGAGCGGGAACCGCGCGTCGATATTCCGCGTCTGGATGTCGATGTCTCATTCGTTCCCGAACGCCGCCGCCTCGGGGTGGTAGTCCGTCAAATCCGGTCAGCCAACCGTGCCTATCCCCTGCAGGATGTCGCCGCCCTCTTCCTCGGCAAACCCGAAAACTACCTGATCAAACTTGAGCTTCGTCGCGGTGAAGGCAAGCGTTCGGACGTACGGCTTTACCAGTGCGAAAAATGCAAGTGCATCTACACGGAAAAAGAAGCGCTCATCGGTCATATGCTGAGCCTTCATCTTGACGATTATTTTGACGTGGAAGAGCAGCAGGTGGAACCGCCCGCGGGGAACTTTGTCTGCGTGGGGCGCTGTCGCCTCAGCGGGGAATTACTCGGCCCCCCGAACTACCACGGGTTCAATGAACGTTTTCAGGAACTGCACCGGACGCGCTTTGCGCACATGCGGGTGGAGGACTACCACAAGCAGATCGAGATGCTGCACGAACCGGAACTTATCGAGCAGTGGAAACAATCCTGCTGCAGCCGCAAGGTGTACCGCAACAAGGGCGGCAGCGAAGAGGTCCGCGAAATGAACTGGCCCGAGGCCGAACATTTTTTCACCCAGCACATCGCGCCGAGTGTGATCAAACCCGCCGCGCGCGCCATTGTGCCCGCCGATGTCATGCAGAAAATGCCCGGCAGCCCGTTGCGCGACATTGTGCGCGATGCCTGGCATAAGGAAGACCGCTATCCCCTCTCCCTGATGCTGGCGCTGCGTCCAGCCTTCCGCCATATGCACCTCTTCCTGTTCAAGGCCGCGGGTAATACATCGTTTGTGACCGCTGTCCATCCGAGCCCGCTTGACCCCACACACGCGGTCAGCAATATCCGCAATGTGCTTGAATTTCTCGGCGAACACCCCGGATGCAAACGGCAGGATATCGCCTCGTTCCTGTGTCCGGACCAACCGCTTGATTCCAAAGAAGTCGCCGAGGCCCTCAGCCCGCTGCGCTGGCTGATCGAAAAAGGACACGTCGTGGAATTCTTTGACGGCACCCTTTCGATCCCTTCGTCCGGACGCAGGAGCAAAAAGAAAAAATAGACCGGGGGGGGTCGGAAGTCGGAGGTCGGTGGTCGGAGGTCGGTGGTCGGAGGTCGGAGGCCGATTTTCATTGATTTGCCAGTAATCGCGGTGATTTTTTTGATGGTATCCACTTCCGAAGAGACGCCGCGTTTGGAAAATAAAATGGACACTCAAGCGGTTGCAAGCGGTGGAAGAGGTTTGTTGTCCAGGCGTCAGCCTGCCCGTTCGTTGTCCAGGCTTTAGCCTGCCCGTTCGTTGTACAGCTTTAGCCTGCCGCGCACGGCGAGCTGCGCATGTTTCGCGCCGTGAATGCCGAAAAAACAGCCGATTTTAGTGAAAAAAGCTGAAAATTTGCTGAAAACGGGCCATTTTCGAGCTAAAAACCGTAAAAATTGGCTCTTGTGCAAATTTCATGGAGAGATGTGGATAAATGATGGTGATAATGAGGATGCAAATTGATATATGTTCTGGATGAAAGCGACAAAAGAACACT
>RZZM01000391.1 GCA_009929845.1 Spartobacteria bacterium | reverse complement strand
CGTCGCCGAAATCCACCCGCAATATGTGCGCTTCCGTACTGGCCGTGTATTCCGGGGGCGCGGCGAGTATGTGCTTTGTGACCCAGGGGAAGGGGTGGATTCTACCGAAAAGCTGAGCCGCCTACTGTTGACCCAAAGGGCGGAAGGAAACAAGGCCGAAACGCTCATCCAGTCGCTGAGTGAGCGGGTTGCCGCCATAGCGCCCGAAATTGACAGGCTGAAACAGCAGGCTGAAATGACAGTTGACGAGGCGCGGCACGAATATCTGAGACGCATAAAAGATGCGGGTTTGAGCGAGTTGCAACATGCCGTTTGTCTTGAGTATATGGAGGGCGTTAACCAGCGAGAAACGTTGAAGAGATTAAAAGGGCGGGGATTCAAAGTTTCAACCGGAACGCTGAGCAAGGAGTTGCGCAATCTTGAGCGCCGGGGGCTGTTGACTGTCCGAAGGGCCGGGGGGTCAGGCGCGGGGACGGGCAACCGGCACACAGCAAAAAAATTATGAACAAAAACTGAACACTGTTCATTTTTACAAAACACCTATAAACACAGGCGGAAAGCGCAATGCTGACCGCCTTTTTTATGCCTTTTTTGAACAAGCGCCCAAAGGTGAACACGGGCGGTTATAGACCGACCCGCACAAATAGAGACACAAATGAGCGAGGTTCGAAGATGAGCAAAGAAACACAGACGGAGCAGGGGTATTTGAGGCCGGTTGGAGCGGCGCGATACCTTGGAATATCGACACGTTGTCTTTCTGAGTGGCAACGAAAGCGGCTTATCCCGTACGTAAAGGCCGGGCGCAAGTGCGTACTGTTCAAGAAATCCGATCTGGACACGGCGCTGGCGCGGTTGCGTGTGGCCGCGATTGGCGAGGGCGAATAATGACCGCCGCAAACATAAAACCCCAGGCCTTGCCGGGCGCAGGGGGGAACAGAGAATCATGGGTAGCATACCGCCGGGCGCTGGATAGTCAACCTCAAAATATGTCTATTTTAAAACCGTTGCGGGTGCGCCTTGGCGGGTCGTTGGTCCGGGCGGGGGAGTGGTTTGTCTGGGTTGGCGAGTCCATCCGGGCCGATGCGCTTCGCGAACATCGGAGGGCGCGGGCATGACACACGAAGCGTGGGGCATCTTGAAAGACCGGTTGAAAATAAAGGGCCACGGGGACCAGTTGTCCGCGCGGTGTCCAGCACACGACGACCGGCGGGCCAGTTTGGGTTTGAAGCTGGAACCGGACGGAAAAATTTTGCTGCACTGTCGGGCGCACTGCAAAACCGATGACGTGCTGAGTGCCGTCGGGCTTAAGATGCACGACTTGATGCCGGATGAACCGCTGAACTCAAAGCCACAGAAGCAAATAGTTGCAACGTATCCGTATACCGACGAGGCCGGCGGGCTGTTGTATGAGAAAGTCCGCTACTCACCGAAGGGATTCGTGCAACGCTGTCCGGACCCACAACACGCCGGAAAATACTTATACACGTTGAAGGGGATTCGCCGGGTTCTGTACCGGTTGCCGGATGTTTTAACGGCTGTTCAGTCAGGCGTGCCGGTCTTTCTGGTCGAGGGCGAAAAAGACGCCGACAAGCTATGCGAGGCCGGTCTGGTTGCGACCTGTTCAGTTGAGGGAGCCGCCGGGCCGTTCCGTTCTGATTATATCGAGGCGCTTGCCAGGGCGGATGTTATCCTGTTGATTGACGAAGATCGAGCCGGGCACCTTCGCGCCGTCGATGTTGCCAAGGCGCTGCATGGCCGGGCGATGCGTTTGCGGTTGGTGCGCCTGCCAGGTTGCGCCTATCAGGAAAAACACGGCGCTGATGTGTCGGACTGGCTGAGCAATGGCCATGATACACAGGAAATGAGGGCGATTGTGGATGCCGCGCCGGACCTTGACCCCGCGACGCTGCCGGGGATGTTGGAAGGGCTTCAGGGGGCGTCCACACAGGATGACAGGCCAGCGAACAAAACAAAGGCCGATGACGGGCCATTGAATTACGAATTGCGCGAGGTGCGGTCGGGCGACCAAGTGAGCCTTGTCGCTGTGGCGCTGCCGTTCGACCAGGTGATTGAGAAAATCGAGGCGCTTGCACAGGGCAAGCTGTTTGCGGTCGGGCCGATGGCGTTTGTAAAACCTGATGTGCCGGGCGAGCCTGTGCAAGAGTTGAAGTCGGCGAGCGATTTATTTGCTTGGCTTGGCGTAATGAATGGCCAGTCAATGCGCTGGAAAAATAATCTGGTCGGGGCCATGACCAAAGCGGAAGCATTCTCACAGGCAACGGCGAGGGCGGAATCATACCGGGGCATTGAAGCCGCACCGCACTGGCCGCCGATGGAAAACCTTTTCTACAACCACCCGGAATTGCCGGACCCGGACCATGAAGCACTCGAAAAGTTGCTGGATAGATTCGCGCCGGAAACTGATTATGACCGGGCGCTGATTCTGTCAATGTTTTTAACATCGATATGGGGCGGGCCGGAAGGCCAACGACCAGGATTTATCATTACAAGTCGAGATGGCAGGGGCGCGGGAAAAACCACGCTGGCCGAGGTGCTGGCACGGCTACTTAACCAGGAGCCGATTGAGTCGTCGAGCAAGTCGGATATGGAGCAACTGAAAACGCGCCTGCTGTCACCCGCCGGGCTACAATCGAGGGTGATCGTGTTTGACAATGAAGTCGGTCGTGTTTCTTCCGGGGAGCTGGCCGGACTGATTACAAGTCGCACCATATCGGGCAGGATGCTTTATTTTGGTGAGGGCCGCCGACCCAACAACCTGCTATGGGTCGTCACCCTGAACACGCCTTCATTAGATTCAGACTTGGCATGCAGGGGTATCCCGATCAGCATACGCCGACCGCCACAAGATGGGGGCTGGTTGCCGGCCACACTGGATTTGATCGAGGCGAAGCGCTGGGGCATTATCGCCGCACTCATCGACCTTCTGAAAACCGAAACCGCACCGTTTGAAAAAACAAGCCGGTGGGGGTGTTGGGAAAACCAGGTTTTGGCCAAGCTGGGGAGGGGGGTGGATATGGATGCGCTTCGAGACCTCATCCGGGAGCGCCAACGGGCGTTTGATGACGAGGCCGACGAAGTCGAGCTGATTCGCGATGGATTCACCGACGCTATCCGGCACAATGGGTACAACGTGGATGACCATTCATTCTTTTTCAAGAACTCTTTTGTTGCTGAAATTTATGCCCATGCTACCGGGGCACGTTGCCGGAAAAACACAGCGTTAAGGGCCATACGTGAACTGATTCGCACGGGTGACTTGCCGGAACTGGAAGCACTCGACACGCCACACGGGACATACGGGCGCGGGTTTATTTGGGTATCCGCCAACGTGTATGAAGATGGTCTGACGCTGATTACATCCACAGGGGGCCATGATGAATAGCTATTCTGCTACAGTTGCTACAATTTGGGCCGTTATCCTGATTCAGGTTTTAATCAATAGGGGCGGGGGTATACGCTACATCTGCTACAGTTGCTACGCAACTTGCCACCCGTTATGTTTAAGGGGGGGGGTAGTAATAAGGCATATAAGAAAAAGCGTAGCAATCGTAGCAGGCGTAGCCGGAAAGGGGGGATTCCTTAGAAAATGACCGCAAAAACCAACATAACGCCCATTCTCATCATCGACACGCGCGAACAGAACCCGCTGAACTTCGTTCATTACAAAGCCATACGGGCAACGCTCTACGCCGGGGACTACTCAATCCAGGGCCTTGAAACCATGTTCAGCATCGAGCGAAAATCCATTGACGACCTGTGCGGGAGCCTAACCAGTGACCGGGCGCGCTTCGAGCGGGAATTGCACCGGTTGCGCGGTTACCAGTTCAAGCGGTTGCTCATCGAGGGCACACAAATTGAAGTCGAACAGCACCGCTACAGGAGCCGGGCAACGCCACAAAGCATTTTAGGCAGTCTGGCCACGTTTGAAATTCGCTTTGATACGCCGATTGTGTGGGCAGGGGACCGGGAGCATGCCGCCGTATTGATTGAGCGCTGGGCGTACTACTTCGCGCGGGAAATAGCGAAACTTTACAATGGTTTGCCGGGCGGTGGATCGTGAATCGTACGCAACCAATGAGGAGCAGGAGGCAGAAAATGGCAGATAATGGCAGACTCACAACAAGACAACAAACCGGATTGGAGGCGCTACTTGTCGCGCCGGGTATACGGGAAGCCTCAAAATCATCTGGAATCGGGGAGCGAACGTTTTACCGCTGGATGACCGATGCGGCATTTACGGGGGAACTTTACACCCGCCGCCGCATATTGATGGATACCG
>RZZM01000390.1 GCA_009929845.1 Spartobacteria bacterium | reverse complement strand
GGATGCCTTGCGCCGCGCCCTGCGTACGCTGGTCATTGAGGACAATGACCCTCCCGGCGGGTTGGGCAACTGCGGACACAAGGCTTTTTGAGAAGTTACTAAAAAACATCAAAATCCTCAACAAATAGCCCATTCCCTACACTTAATCAGCCTATGGGACTATCTATGATGGCCAGGATAGTATCTTTTTTATCCTGCTAATCCTGTCCAAAAAATTTCCCATCCCCCCTTTTTTCAATCCTCGCTGCGTTTGAGCACTTCGGGGTCCCATTTATACTCATGGAAGGGGACGCGGAAGAAATAGGAATAGAGGATGGGGCATAGCAGGAGGGTCAGGACGGTGGCGAAAGCGAGTCCGAAGATAATGGTATTGGCCATCGGACGCCACATGGGGCCGCCCTGGAGGGATAACGGCACCAGTCCCACGATGGTGGTGATGGCGGTCATGAGGATCGGGCGGGCGCGTTTCTGCGCGGCGACGGTCACGGCGTCCTGCATGGTCTGGCCCAGTTCGCGTTCGATCTCGATACGGTCGATCATCATGATGGCGTTGTTGACGATGATTCCCATGAGACTGATCATGCCCAGGAAGGCCATGAACCCGAAGGGCTCGCCGGTCAGCAGCAATCCGAACACAATGCCGATAAACATTGGAGGCACGGTGATGACAATAATCAGGGGACGGCGCAGGGAATTGAACTGCGCGATCAGCACCAGGGCCAGGCACCCGAATGCGAGCGGCAGGGTATCCATAATAGAGTCCATGGCCTTGGCGCTGTCCTCGTCCTCGCCGCCGAACTCCACGTTATAGCCGTTGGGCCACTCGTCGCCGGCGGTCAGGGCCTCGATGGCCGGACGAGCTTCCAGCAGGACGTCCGAGGCGTAGCGGCCGATCACATCCGTTTTGATGGTCATGGTGCGCAGTGTATTGCGGCGGCGGATATCACTGGGTTGCCATTCGAGCCCGACATGGGCCAGTTGCAGCAGGGGGGCATTCTGACCGGTCGTGTAGGAGTAGATATTCAACGTTTCAATGCGTCCGAGGTCTTCCCGCAACGAGTGGGTTGAACGGATTTCGATAGGGATGATCTCCTTGCCTTCGCGGAAGTCGGTGGCGTGCAATCCGGATATCTGGTTCTTGAGGGACGCCGCGACATCCTGGCTGGTAAACCCGGAAAGCTTGGCCTGTTCCTGGTTGACGTTCACCTGCAGTTTTTTGGTCCATTCGCCCCAGTCGTCACGGATATTGACCACGCCCGGCACCCCCGCCAAGGCCGCGCTTATCCGGTCCCGCAGCTTGTAGATGGTATCAATATCTTTTCCAGACAGACGAATCTGGATCGGCGCGCCGACCGCCGGGCCGGTCTCGAGTTCCTTTACCGTGAAGCGTCCATCCGGGAAATTGTTCTCCAGATAGGCCAATGTATCCTTCATGAGTGTGGGGACATCCGATTTTTCGGCGGTATTGACGATGACACTCGCGTAGTTGGGATTGTCCTCTTCCACATTCAGGCTGAGCATCCAGCGGGGGCCACCGTTACCGATGAAGCAACCCACGGAGACGACATTGGTATGCTCCAGGAGGAACGATTCCAGCTTTTCGAGGCGGTCGGCGGTGGTCCGCACATCGGTTCCATAGGGCTGCCAGAAATCGACCAGGAACATCTCGCGCGAATTGGGCGGGAAGAAAATGGAGGGGACAAACCGGAAACAGTACAGGGAGACGCCCAGCAGGACCGCGATGAGCGCCAGGAACGCGGCCCGGTAGCGCAGGCAGGCGAAAAGCGCGGCGCGGTATATTTCATACAACTTGCCGGTGAAATCCTGGTTGGACTTTTTGGGCTTCAGGAAATAGTAGCACAGCATGGGCACGAGGGTGATCGAGAGCAGCCAGGAGGCCAGGAGGGTGATGGTCACCACCTGGAAGAGTGAGAGGCAGAATTCGGCCACATCGGAATCGGCGAGCGCAATGGTCATGAATGCGCAGATCGTGGTCAGCGAGGCGGCCAGCAGGGGCATCCAGAGCTGCGTGACCGAATCACGCGCGGCCTTCATCCGGTCGTCGCCACGGGCCAGGCGCACCAGCATATCCTCACTGGTGACGATCCCGTTATCGACCAACATGCCCAGCGCAATGATGAGCGACGCGATGGAGACGCTGTGCAGGGAAATCTTGAAATAGGGCATCAGCGCCAGGCACATCAGCATGGCCATCGGCACCAGGGACCCAGCGATCAACCCCATGCGCAGACCGCAGAACAACAGCATGACGATCACGACAAAGACAAAGGCCTGAAAAAGGTTGCCCATGAATTCATCAATAGACCGGGCCACGTACCTGGGCTGATAAACAAACACATCATAGTTGACGCCCACCGGCTGCAGGGTCTGGAGACGGTCAACCGCCGCCCGGATGTACTCGCCCATTTCAGTGACCTTATTCCCGGTGGCCATGCTGACCGCCATCATCAGGCAGGGGTCGCTGTTGAAGCGCGTCAGGGACTCGGGCGGATCGACGAACCCCCGCCAGATGTAGGCCACATCCCTCAGGTAGACCGTTTCCGAACTGCCCATTTTCCGGATGGAGACCTGTTTGACGTCCTCGAGGGTTTTGAATTCCCCCGAGGCCTCGATGGTGATGCTTTCCCCGTTTTCAACCGCGATACCGCCCGGGGAAAGGACATTTTGCGCCTCGAGGGCCGCGGCCAGTTCGTCGGGGGTCATCCCGAAATCCGCCAGGCGCGCATTCGAAAACTCCACAAAAATCCGCTCTTCCTGCACGCCGTAGAGGTCCACCTTTGCGACGCTCGGGATCGTCAGCAGTTCATCGCGCGTCGTATCGGCGATATCCTTGAGTTCCCGGTAGGTGAATCCATCGCCCGTCAGGGAGATGACCACCGGAAACACATCGCCGTATTCATCGTTAACGAACGGACCATAGACGCCCTCGGGCAGCTCCGGTTTGATATCCTCCATCTTGTTGCGCAGGCGGGTCCAGATATCCGACAACTGGTCTTTATAGGCGGATTCGATTTCGACCATGACCAGGGACATACCGGTGCGCGATTCGGAAGTGATCACATCCACTTCACCGATTTCCTGAATCTTCTGTTCGATCTTGTCGGTAATCAGCTCCTCGATTTTCTGGGGGGAAGCGCCGGGGAACTGTGTAATCACACTGGCCACACGGATAGTGAATTCCGGGTCTTCCAGGCGGGGAATCGTATTAAAGGCATTGATTCCCGCCAGCACAATCAGCAAAAACGCCACCAGGGCGGTTCGATTATTCTTTATGCACCAACCTGCGATATTCATAGGGCGACCCTTTATATTGATGTAAATCCGATGATCATGCGCGATAGCGCATGCCGACATTATTCTTCAAGAAGCTTGACCTTCATCCCGTCCGAAAGCTGATGAACGCCACGCACCACGACCACTTCGCCCGGATTCAGGCCATCGTATACCATCAGGCCCTCGGTGGTGACTTCGCCGATCTCAATCATGCGTTTTTTTACGGCACTGGTGTTGGGGTCATAAATCCAGATGTAATGCCCCCCGTCCGCGGTTGGAACCACCGCGACCCGCGGGATGATAATGGCGTCGCGGCCGGTCATGGGTTTAAACTGGAAGGTGGCCTCGCCGACCATGCCGAAGCGGATGGCCGCGGGGGCGTCAATCAGGGACAACGTCACCGGATAGGTGCTGGAGGTATTGGCCTGGATGCCCACCTCGCTGACCCGCGCCTTGATGGTTTGACCCGGCAGGGCGTCGAAGCTCACCGTGCACTCCTGCCCCACCGACACATACCCGATCAGTGTTTCGGGGATGCCCAGTTCCATTTCAATCGTATCGCCGGAGGTCATGGTGGCGATCGTCTGGCCGGCAGAGACCGTCTGATGGGCTTCCGCGCTGACAGAGGCCACCGCGCCATCGACCGGGGCCTTGAGCGTGCAGTATTCCAGTTGTTGAATGGCCAGCTCCAGACCCTTCAACGAGCCGTCATGGGACGCGCGCGCGAGTTTGTAGGCCGCCTGGGCGCTGTCCAGCTCGCTTTTACTGGCATTTTGCGATTCATAGAGTTGCCGGACACGTTCGTAGTCCGCGTTGGCCTGTTCGAGGCTGGCCTCGGACTGCGCCAGGGCAGCTTCGTTCTGTTTGACCTGCAACTCGTAATCCGTGGGGTCCAACCGGGCAATCAAATCCCCCGCTTTCAGCGCCATTCCCTTGGTAACCGGACGCTCCCTGATTTCCCCGCTGACCCGAAAGCTCAACAGCGTTTCTACGGCGGCCTTTGCCGTTCCGGAGAACAC
>RZZM01000389.1 GCA_009929845.1 Spartobacteria bacterium | reverse complement strand
CCGCTGTTGTCGTATTCGCCCGTATCATAGGCATGCAGCACCAGGCGCAAGGGATTTCCGACATCGACAGAGGCGATCGCGCCGTCGGTAACCACATGGTCGGTATAGTTGGAATCGCCGATCCAGACCTCGAGGAGTTTGCGCTGGTTGAATTCGAGGTCATCAAACATGCAGGCCGCGTGGTCATACCCCATCCATACCTGGCTGTAGAAAACCGGCTTGACCATGTCGATATTCGGGACGGTGCTGGTCCAGGAAACCGCGTACTGGTTCCAGGTTTCACCCGCGGCTTTAAGCTGCGCATATACATTATTGGTAATGGCGTAGACGCATGTTCCGGCGGCCCCCCCTTCGTAGAATTGCAGGATCATATCCATCTGACTGACCGAAGAAACAAATCCTGTTTCGGCCTTGATCCAGGCGGTACAGGTATACACTTCGCCATCCGCCGGGTCCACCACCACATCCTGGCCCCATGTGCCGTTTCCTGACGCGACCGACCCCCAGAAGGCCATGCCGTTGGTGCCGCTGCGTTCGGCCCAGGACTCGTTGCCGCAACTGTTGAACTTCCACCAACCGTCCGGGGTCGCGCCGCCGTCGGCGCCGATTTCAAAGCCGGGGTTGGTCAGCATGTTGGCGGACGGCGCGCCTCCGGGTGTGGGCGCATCGGGGTCATCGTCTACCACCTTGAAATAGCCGAATAGCTGGTTGCTTACCGCGCTGCGGTCGTCCAGCCGGTCATAATCGGCGTCGATCATAGTAACACCGAGGGCGTTGGAACCTGCGTTGGCCATATCCTGTATGGTGGTCAGATCGAGGCTGGTCCATTCCCAGACACTGGTCGCGCCCAGCGCCGTCGAGTCCGCGCTCCCGCCCGCGTAGTTGCTCACGTTGTTGGTGGTGAGGGCGGTGACATGGATATTCATCTCTGTATCGGCGGAGGAGGTTCCGCGCGAGAGGCCGCTATTGGTATCGTACCCGAACAGTTCGAGGCGGAAGCGGTTATCACCCGCCACATTGGTCAGGGCCCCGTCCGTGACGATCTTATCAGCGTAGAGGGTATCGCCGATCCAGAGATCAAAGAGCTTGCGCTGGGTAAAGGTCGCGTCATCCCATCGGACGGAAACATTCCCGCCGCCGGTTTTTGCGCCACCAAACCCGCCCAGGAACTTGACCAGGGTAATATCCATGTGCGTATTGGTATGGCCGATGGTGTACTGCACCCAACTATCGCGGTTGGCGACCAGGAGGTCGTAGATATCGTTGGTGACGACATAGGACCAGACCGCCGCGTTGTTGGTCCAGAATTCGATCTTGAAGAACGCCTCTTCGGTCGTGGACGTAAAGTCGGCCTCGCAATACCCCCACAGGGTAAACGAGAGCGCATTGCCGTTGGTCAGATCGACCGGGATATCCATACCGAACCCGCCATAGCCGCCATCGGCGTTATAGGACCAGGCCATGCCGTTGGTCCCGTTACGCGCCGCCCAGTTTTCAACCTGGGCCCAGCCGCCAAGGCCCCACCAGCGCCACCACCCGCCGGCGGCGTCGCCCGGTATGCCGGCTTCAAAGCCATTGTTGGTGCTGATGGCCAGCGGCAAACCGCCCCCGAGCGGCTCGGTGGTATCGTCATCGACAATCCGCACGTACCCGAACTGCTGGTTGGTAGCCGCCCACAGGCTGTCCAGGGCGCGGTCGCTATCCGAGTCAGGTATATTCGCCGTCACCATGCGGTTGCTCAACCCGTCCGCGTACAGATCGCTGATCTGGTCGAACGAGAACGAGGTGAACTCCCACAGGCTGGTTGAAGCGGCGATGGTGGTATCCGCGCTGCTGCCGTCGGGCGCCACGAAGTTGGCGGCGTTATTGGTCGCAATGCCCGGCACGCTCATGTTCATGTTCGTATCGGCGGTATTAACCCCGCGGTTGATACCGCTGTCCGCGTCATAGACATTAAAGCTGAAAGTAACCGGCGCCGCGCCGGCATCGGCCAGTTCTCCATCCGTGACACTGTATACGATATCAGAAGTTCCCTCATTACTGACAATAGCGCTGACCTCGCCATCCACCATCACGACCAGGGTCGTCGGCCCGGTCGCGGGCGGCGCCACATCATCATCAACGACCGCCAGCAGCCCCACCTGCCAACTGTAGGTCACGCTGCGGTCCGTGGTACGATCGTAGTCCGAATCCGGGAACGTGGCATAGACCACGCTGGTTCCGGCGGCAATCAATTGATTGACAACCGTCGGCGTGAATACCGTATTATCGTCAAAGGTCCACACGTTTGTTACCACAATGTTGGGACCGGAATCGGAGCTGGCGACCGCGTCAAAACTGGGGATAACGTCATCACCATCAAGGATGGTTCCGATGCTGAAACTGATCACCTCATTGGTGGAACCCGACGAGCCTTGCGCGATGCCGCTGTCCACGTCCCTCGCCCCGATACTGAATTGCAGGTTGCTGACCGCGTTCAGGCTGGCGAGATAAGCATCGGTCAGGGTGTACATGGTGTTGGAGCCCGCTCCGGAACGGTCCTCTACGGCATTGCCGTTGGTGGCCACGACCAAAAACTTCGATCCCAGTCCGCCGAAGGCGTGTGAGAGCTTGGTCGGCGGGGCGGTGTCATCATCCACGACGCGGATGAACCCGAAAATCTGGTTACTGGTCCACAGTTCGTCATCTGGGCGGTCGTCGTCCGCGTCCACCATATTGGCGCGCACATAGCGGTTACTGTTTCCATCGTCGTAGAGATACTCGACCTGTTCCAGGCTCATATTCATGTCCCAGGTCCAGATGTTGGTACAGCCCCACTGGGTTGTATCCGCCGGACTGGAGGTGTTGTACTGGGCCACATTGTTGGTCATCCAGCCATCCACGGTCAGGTTCATGTTGGTGGCGGCCGTATCGGTGCCGCGATTAAGTCCGCTGGGGTCAAAAGCCGCCACCCGGAAGTCGATATTGGCGGTGGCCAGGTTTGTCAGGTATCCGTCATACACCCGGTAGACCGCGTCGGTGGTTCCCGCGGAAATGGTATCCAGCAGGACGCCGTCCAGGAAGACCGCGAGGGCGGCGCCGGTGGTGCTGATAAACGGCCCGTGCACATCATCATCAATAACCCGGAAGTAACCGAACTGGAGGTTGGTGCTGCTCAAGCGGTCGCCATTCCAGTCATCATCCGCGTCGTACAGGTCCGCGCTGACCCGGTTATCCCCGCCATCCATCAGCGATTGAATGGTGGTGGTATCGACATCGACCCAGCGCCAGATGTTGCTGCTTGAGTCCGCGCGCGAATCCACGGTACTCTCGCCGGCGAAATAGTTGGTATTGTTATTGGTGAACCAACTGACCACGGTGGCATTCATCTGGGTCGTGATATCGGTGGTACCGCGGGAGAGTCCGCTGGTGGTGTCGTAGGCCGGGAAATTGAGGCGGAACGGGTTGGAGCCGTCGACATAGTCCAGGTCGCCATCCGTCAGGAGGTAGACGGTATTGGTGGTAAAGGTTTCCGGAACGACCTGCACATTGGATATCTTCAGTACATCTCCGCCGATATCGGAGGCCGAGTTATTCTTCATGCCGACATGCACGTACGCCTGGGTGGTGAAGAGGTCGCGCTGCACCGCGGTCATATTGGTATTAAATGTCCAGGAGGTGGTGGCATTGGTGGCGAACAGGGTGATATTGGTATCGTTGAGCACAAAGCCGAAGGTAGAATCATCCGCCGCCGTGAAACTGTACATTTCGGCGAGCAGGGTGGAGCTGCCTGTTCCGGAATAACAGGTTTCGTCCTCACCATCTTCCTTGAGGTATAGCTTGATGCCCCAGTTTTCACCGGCCGTGTCATCAAAATCGCGCACCAGCATATACAGCACATTGGGGCACTGGAAGTCGGAATAGGTCCATGGCTGGATTTTGGCGCCGTCGCCCACCAGGAACATCACCGCCTGGTATTCCTCATTGGTACACATCTGTTCGATGGTCATCTGGTAGGTATAGGCCACATTATCGACCCATATGTAGGGAAGACGGGAGCCCATCACCCCCTGCATATAGGCATTGGTCACGTAGTAGAAGAGTCCGTCATTGATGATGCCCTCGGTACCGGGTTCGGTTTCCCACTGCCATTGGTTTTTGAGGGTGGTTCCCTCGAAATAGTCGTCAATGAAGTTGGCATAGTAGCCGCCGACCCCGACTACCAGCGGCGCTTCGTGGATGGTTTCGCCCGTTTGCGGAACGCCCGTGTCGTCGTCCTCGATCTTGAGATAGCCGAAGACGGTATTGGAAGCTACCGCCTGGTCGTTGTCGCGGTCAC
>RZZM01000061.1 GCA_009929845.1 Spartobacteria bacterium | reverse complement strand
CCACGGTCACAACCCGTCGAAACGGTGGGTTGTCCAGGCGACAGCCTGCCCGTTCGTTGTTCAGGCTTCAGCCTGCCGCGCACGGCGAGCCACATGCCGGGCCCATGCATGCGCGCAACAGCGCAAAAAAGCGTCAAAAATCCGTCCAAAAACGCCAAAAATGGCCATTTTGCGATTTTTCAGCGCGAAAACAGCCCATTTTCGGCAAATTTTCAGATTTCTTCGCTGAAATCGGCTGTTTTTTGGCATTTACGTCGCAGAACATGCGCGGCTCGCCGTGCGCGGCAGGCTAAAGCCTCTGTACAACGAGCCGCTTCCAAAAAGCTTCCGGACGGAAACGATAACCAACAGATTTCACCACGGGCACAACCCGCCGGAACGATGTCTAAGAGATAAGAAATAGGTTTGTGATTTATCAGTCTATTTCGTGAGAATAAAATTCGTGTCATCCGCGCCATCCGCGGTCAACATCCTCTACGATGGTGACGGAAACCGGCGGGATAATCGCATGGCTGAAAACCTGCCTTCATATATTACGGCGCGCCTGGCCGGGTCTTTCCAATGATTGCAAAAGCGAACAATCTAAGCTCAAGTTTTCAGTGACAGTAGGGGTGAAGCCTGATACAGTTTCTCCCTGTTGTTGAACAGTAAAAAAAGAAGTACTGGAGGTCACATGGCGGACAGCGGTAAGGCTCCACAGGCGCAGATCAGGTTGGTTGATGTGCGCAAGACGTATACGATGGGCGAAGTGGAGGTGCCGGTGCTGCGCGGTATTGACGCCGAGTTGTATAAGGGGCAATTCACGGTTATCCTGGGGGCGTCCGGTTCCGGGAAAAGCACGTTGCTCAATATGATCGGGGGGATCGACTCGCCGACCTCGGGTGAGGTCTGGTTCGACGACCGCGATGTGGCGCAACTCTCCGACCGGGATTTGACCGAATACCGACGCACCAGTGTCGGGTTTGTTTTTCAGTTTTACAACCTGGTGCCGAGTTTGACGGCGTACGAGAATGTGGAGGTCTCAACGGAGGTGGTGGATGATCCCATGGACCCGCGCGAGGCGCTCGAAAAGGTGGGGTTGGGAGACCGTATCGACCACTTCCCCGCGCAGATGTCGGGTGGTCAGCAGCAGCGCGTGGCGATCGCGCGGGCGCTGGCGAAGAACCCGAAGCTGATGTTGTGCGATGAGCCGACCGGGGCGCTGGATCATGAAACGAGCATCCTGGTCCTGAATCTGCTCCAGAAGCTGAACCGGGACCTGGGGACCACAATCGTGATGATCACGCACGCGCCCCCGATAGCGGAAATGGCCAATTGGTTAATACATATAGGCGACGGGAAGGTGGTCGAGACCAAGGAGAACAAGCAGCCGAAAACCGCCGAGGAGTTGAACTGGTGATTCTCGACAAGAAACTCCTGCGCGATATCATTCGGCTGCGGGGTATGATCGCGGCGGTGGTGTCCATCATCGCGGTCGGGACTGCCTCGTATGTTGGCATGCTGGCCACCTACAACAATTTGAACCATGCAAAAATCCGGTATTACTCTCAGTGCCGCATGGCGGATTTCTGGGTGGACCTGAAGAAGGCGCCGAATACGGAGGTCGCCCAGCTTCTCGATATCCCCGGGATATCCGAATTGCGCACGCGGATCAGTTTCCCGGTGGTGGTCGATCTGGAGGGTGTGGACAAGCCCATCAGCGGGGTCGCCATTTCCATGCCGGTGGAACCCGAGCCGGTGATCAACAATATCGTAATGCGGCAGGGCAGCTATTTCACGGCGGAGCGCCGCAATGAGGTCATTGTTTCGGAGCCTTTCGCCAAGGCGCGGAATGTGCGGCCGGGGACCTTCATCCACCTCGTACTGAACGGGCAGCGCAAGGAGCTGTTTGTTGTCGGCACGGCCATCAGCTCGGAACACATCTACCTGGCCCCGCCGGGTGGGATCGTTGATAATCCGATGGAGTACGGCGCGTTCTTCCTCAAGCAGGACTATGCGGAGGATATGTTCGGGTTCAACGGCGCCTACAACAACCTGGTGGGACTGCTGACCCCGGAGGCGCGCGCCAACCATGAGTATGTGTTCGAGGAATTGAACCGGCAACTGAGCGACTATGGCGTATTCATGATCACCCCGCTGAGTCTGCAGTTTTCCAACCTTACGCTCTCTTCCGAAATGGGCGGGTTGCAATCAATGGCCACCATGTTTCCGATTCTTTTCCTGAGTGTGGCGGCCCTGATCCTGAATGTATTGATGACGCGGCTGGCCGAGCAGCAGCGCACGATCGTGGGCACCCTTAAGGCGTTGGGCTACAAGAACCGCCAGGTGCTGGACCACTTCATCAAATTCGGACTGTTGGTCGGGGTTGCCGGCGGGGTCGCCGGATGCCTGCTCGGATACTGGATATCCGGGGGCATGACCACCATGTACAGCGCGGTTTTCGAGTTCCCCCAACTTTCCAACGCGGTCTATCCCGCGACCATGTTCACGGCCATGGCGATTTCGATATTTTTCGCGGTGCTGGGCACCATCCGCGGGGTGAAGCAGGTGGTGCACCTGAACCCCGCCGAGGCCATGCGCGAACCCGCGCCGCCCGTGGGCGGCAGCATCCTGCTGGAGCGCTTTCCCCGGTTCTGGAACAGCCTGGATTTCCGGTGGCAGATTGTCATGCGCGGATTCTTTCGCAACAAGGTGCGCACCCTGATATCTATCTTTGCGGCCGCCCTGGGCGCGGCGATGGTCGCTATGGCGTTTGGCTTTGTGAATTCCATGAACGCCATGATTAATTTCCAGTTCGATAATGTCATGTTGAGTGATTACAACATTACGCTCCGGGATGAACTCAATTCCGCGTCGGCGCTGGATGCGGCGCTGCTGCCCGGGGTCAGTCGCGTGGAGCCGGTGTTCAATGTGGCCTGTACGTTTGAACACCTTAATCATCACAAGAAAGGGGTGATCACGGGGATCAAGCACGACGCCACGCTGACCGTGCCCTGCCGGAAAGACGGGCAGCCCGTGCAGGTTCCCGCCGCCGGCCTGCTCATGACCGAGCGCCTGGCGGAGCAACTCCATGTCAAGGCCGGGGATGAGATTACGTTTGTCCCCGTCAAGGGCAATCGGGACCGCTATACCGTGCCCATCGTGAAGACGATTCGCAGTATGATCGGGCTGGGGGTGTACGCCGATTACACGTACCTTAATCACCTTATCGGCGAGGCCGATGCGGTTTCGGAGCTGCAACTGAAAACCGAGCAGACCACATCGCAACGGGATGCATTTTTCCTGGCGCTGAAGCGTTATCCGAACGTGCAGTCGGTGGGGGATGTGAACACCCAGAAGGTGGTAATGGCCAAACAGTTTAACGGGGCCATGCTGGGGATGGCGATTGGGATGATCGTTTTTGCCGGGGTCATCTTTTTTGGGTCGATCCTCAACGGTTCCCTGATTTCCATTTCGGAACGGCAACGCGAAATCGCGACATTCCGGGTGCTGGGGTATCAGCCCCGGGAGGTCAGTGAGATTTTCTTCCGCGAAAACATGGTCACCAACCTGATTGGAACGGTGTTCGGTCTGCCGCTCGGTTACGTGCTGCTGTACGGTATGATGACACAATTCACCAATGACGCCTATTCCATGCCGGCGGTCCTGAGTCCGATTTCCTACCTCTGGACGGCGGTCCTGGCCGTACTCTTTGTACTTGGCGCACAGTGGGTGATTCACCGCAGTATATTGAAATTGGTCTGGCAGGAAGCTTTGAGTATGAAAGAATAAGGAGACGCGACATGTCGAAACAAAAAAAACGCAGTGTCATTAAATGGATCGTCGGAATTGTCATCGTGGCGGTGGTTGTCATCGGGGGTGTGGTATCGGAACGGGGAAGCGCGATTCCCGTACAGACGGCGACGGTTACAAAGGGCCGTATCCAATCCTATGTGGAAGAGCGCGCCCGGACCACCTTGCCGCATGTCTATCATTTGACCATGCCCGAGCAGGGACGCGTTCATCCGATCACCCTGGAGGCTGGCGCGCCGGTGAAAAAGGACCAGGTCGTGGTTACCCTGGATGCGGCGGACCTGCAGGATGCCCTGAAGGAAGCCAATGAAATGGTCTCCGCCATGGCCAACGCGGTCGATGCCAGCCAGTCCAAAATCACCGCGACCAAGGCGGGTATGGAGTACGCCAAATGGCTGTGGGACGCCAAAAAGCAACTCTACACGGCCCAGCAGACGAGTGAAATGGATGAAAAGGACGCCCAACGGACTTACGTGGAATCCCAGGTGGACTTCGAGGAGAGCCAGTCGATCTTTTATGCGATGTCCGCACTGAATGCGGCGGTGAAACTGATGCCGATCTATGTCAACCGACGCCTGAACCGCGCGACGTTGACCAGTCCGGTCGATGGAGTTGTCCTCAAGCGGTATGTCTGGAACGAGAGGGTGATGCAGCCCGGCGAAGCCTTGCTTGATATCGGCAATCTGAACGACCTGGAGGTAACCGCGGATATCCTGTCTGAAGAGGTTGTCGCCGTCAAAAAAGGACAGCAGGTGGAGATATATGGGGAAACCATCGGCGCCACGCCCATTCGGGGCACAGTGACCCGCGTGAAGCCCCAGGGCTTTACCAAAATTTCCTCGCTGGGTGTCGAGCAGCAGCGCGTCAGCGTCATTATCAAATTCGATGAAAAGGATATGGCGGCGCTAGCGGCGGACGGGCGTACCCTGGGGCTGGAATACCGCGTCCGCGTGCGAATCTTTACCGATGAGAAAGACCATGCGCTGACGGTGCCCCGCACCGCGTTGTTCCGCAACAATAAGGGCGGCTGGGCCGCCTATGTGGTGCGCGACGGCAAGGCGCAGCTTGTGACGGTCGGAGTCGGCCTTACCAATGACACCCAGGCGGAAATCCTTGACGGCCTGCAGGCCGGGGAGGTTGTCATCATGGCCCCTGAAGCCTCGCTGACCTCCGGGACCCGCGTCAACGCCGACAACTCATAGACGTGTCATTCGATGTCGTCCTTCGACCAAAGGTCTTTCAGTGCGTAATAGGCTTTTCGCGGGCGTCGTGTTGATGTGCCGGGTTCTACGGCTACGATGCCGAACCACTCCTCCTGAATAGAGGGATCAGGATAAGGCGGGCATTCCCAGGATTGCGCGGTATCGTGGAAGTCGTTGCCCCCTTCCAGGTTGGCCTTCCACCATTCATCCGACCATTCAAACATCGTGCAGCCTACACAAATCCCGGTTGGTTGCGTGGCGCTGAGTTGTGGTTCAATGCTTTCCCACAGTGTTCGGACCACTTCGGCCTGCATTTCTTCGTCTTCAGAGGCGGTTTGCGCATTGTATGCATCAATCCCAATCTGCTCAAACCATATGGGCTTGTCGGTAAGCAGGGAAACATGTTCCCAAACAGCGCGCAACCGGATGTCGCCGAATGTGTTTACCGCCCACAGATCAAGGTGGGGCATCTCGGCATCGGTGGAGCACAGACCGGGGTCGCCGATTTTATCGCCGTTCACCTCGGCTGTGCTGACCGGGCGGTTGTCGAGGGCGTGGGCCGCCTTGGCTGCCCGCTCGACCAATTGATACCAGTCTTTTGAATACCCTGTTTCGTTGTGTTCACTCACCTCTGTTCCGAATTGCCAGATCAGTACGGCCGGGTGATGACGATGCCGTTTGACAATGCGGGTAAACTCATCGAGGAGATTGCTTTGAACAGAAGGGTCAGCCAGGTCGACTTCGTGGGAAACCCAATACCCGATGATGACATGCAGGCCGTGTTCATAGGCTGCGTCAAGTAAGGCCTCGCTATAGGGTTGAGCCCCAAACACCCGGATCGTGTTGCATCCCATTTCGTTGAGCATTTTGAAATCGCTCAGATAGTTTTCTTTGTCCTGTGACCAATTATATCGATAGTCTTTTCCAACGGGGGTAGGGGAATAGCAAACCCCGCGCATGACAAAAGGCTCTCCGTTTACCCGCAGGGTGCGGTCTTCCACCTTAACGTCGGGAAGGGGACGCGCCGGGGGCGCCTCGTCCATGGCGAATAAGCGCGCCATATTGCCCGCAAGAAACAAAACCAGTATGGCGGTCCATGGTTTCCTGTTTTTCATGTCGGTCTCCTGTTCTGAGACACCCAAGATGATTACCATCTCGAGACGCTAATTGTAATCGGAAGATATTTCAATCTTTTTAGCGCACCAGCGCGCAATATTAAAGGAGCTGTAAAAGGTCAACATGTAATCCTGGAGGGCGAGATTCCGATCGAGCCGGATTATTGAGAAGCTACAGGTCTGGCCGTCATGCTTTTCCAGATGACGGCGAGGGCGAGGAGGATGAAGACGCCCAGAACAATCCAGGAGGTGTAGTCGGTGGCGTCGGGCTCTTCAATGATGAATATGGAGTCGTCGCTGATGTCTCCGGGCAACGGGGGAATGGCGGGCCGTCCGGCATTGATCCATGCGGTATACCAAAGCGAGGCGAGATGCTGCGCGGCCAGGTTGCGCTGTCCGGCAAAGATGGGGGAGGTTTCTTCCCACAGCAGGTCATAATACTCCTGGCTGGACTGGTCGCCGCCGGCATATTCCGTGGCCAGGGTGTCGGCGTCCATGATGGCGGGGATGTACTGGTGGGCGTCAATAATCCAGTTGGTCAGGGCGGACCAGGGGTCCTCCAGGTATTCAAAAGGTTTCTTTTCGATGTAGCGCGAGTGGCGGACGGCGCGGGGCATTTCGGATTCCCAGCGTTTGTGCACCCCCAGATTATCCGAAAGGTCGCCGTTAAAGTTGGCGGTGGTATGGAGCGGCATATGCAGATCGCCGACATAATGGCCCATGGCGGCGGCAATTTCCGCGGCGTCGGACCAGTTGGTTGTTTTCATGGCCTCGGTTAACTGTTCGAGCGTATCGAGAATAACCCATGGAATGATGCCCGCGTCGGGCGAGTAGCGCCCGGTTGCCGGGTCAAGCAGCCCGGCATGCGCGCGGTCGATTCGCGGGTCGGGGTAGCCGTAATCTTCGATATCCATGTAATGGCGGTTGCCCTCCGTCGGATCGATGCCCTTCCAGAGGTCGGGCAGGTGTCCCATTTCAGCCAGTTTGCGCCCGTAGGCGTTGATGCCGGGCATATCGTCTTCGAGGTGGATGGTGGCCGCCAGGTTGATCCAGTAATGCTCGCGACCACTCCATCCGAAGCTGGAGGCGCCCGCGAGCAGCGCCAGGACACCAATCATAAACAGGGTACGTGTTTTTTTCATATGTGCTGAGTATAGGGATAAAAGCGGATCATGTAAAACGTCCTGCACCGAAAAGACGGCGCCATCCGCGCTGGGCACGGATGGCGCCGCTGATTGTTTTGTCTGTCAGAACGTCAGGATATCAGGGCTGTACCGTTGTGCGATAGAACCGGTTGGTTGCTGCAAACCCGACATCTTCGGCCACTACGGCATTGGTATTCATGGCGGTGCCGAAGTAGAGGTCGCGCCAGTTGACGGGGCCCGGATGCAGAGAGGTGGCGTACTGCACACGATAATTCCTGTACGGCACGCTGTCCCACATGATGTTCACATCCGTGCCGTCCATGGCGATGTCGATCTTGAGTATGGAGGACGGATCGTCCGGATTGGTGCCGGCCACGTATTCGTCATAGTTGCTCATGCCGTCGTCGTCGCGGTCGCCGTCCGCTCCGTTAACGCCGGTGGCGCTGTTCGGATCCAGGCCGTTAGCCGCCTCCCAACTGTTTTCCATGCCGTCACCGTCCCAGTCCCAGTTGCCATAGACGGAACCGTTATAGTTGCCGTCGGCATCCGTCGGATAGGTCGCGCCCGTATCGATCAGCTTCAGGAACTGCGCCTGCGCGCCTTCCCAGAGGCCGTCATTGAGCCCGACATAGATGCCGTTGGTAATCAGCTCGAGGCCGGGCTTGGACGGCGACCAGAGGTAGTTGGTCGGCGTTTCCGAGGTGATATCCACCACGTTGTAGTAATGGTCCTCGATGATTCCGAACCAGTTCTGGCCGCTGAAGTCGGCGTCCAGGTTGAACAAGTTGGCGCGGTTGGAGGAGGCCTGGCAGTTGTTGTTGACAAAGGCGAATACCACATCCTGGGAGGCGGCGCTGACGCCCGGCGCCTCGAATTTGGCGATGGCGAAGATGTCTTCATCGTATCCGCCGGCGGATTGCGACAGGAAGTATTCGTTCTGACTGCGCAGGGCGGGCGAGCGGGTGCGCGCCTTGGAAATACGTCCATAGGCGGACCGCAGCCCGGCCATCCATGCCGATCCCTGGTTCCAGACACTGGTCATGTTGTTGTACCGTTTGAAATTCGGGATGGATTTGCCGAAGTTCATTTCGTACTTGTCGAAGTTGTTGGCCGCGTCAATGCTGTAGCCCCAGTGCAGGGTATTGGTATAGGTTTCGGCGTCATTCTGGGCACCGGCTTCCTGCCCGTACATAATCAGCGGCACGCCGGCCACGGAGCATACTGTGGCGTAGGCATAGAGGAGGCTGGGCTGATGCGCGCTGGGCAGGATCTCGTCGTGCGAGGTCAGGTTCAGCAGGATCGGCACATTGGCAAACGCGGTCTTGCGATCATCCAGGGCTTCTTTGGTCGGCGAGGTGCGCCGGTCGGGGGTCCCGCTCTGCGCCTGGCCCCATTTGAATTCCTGGAAGAAATTGTCGCGCCAGTAATAGACCATGTTTTCGTTCAGGATGTCGAAGTGACGCGACGAGCGGTACCCCACGCCATGGGCGGAACTGCCGCCCACTTCGCGGGAGCCGTCCAGTGACTCGGCCATGAACAGGAAATCCCATTTCACGCAACGGGTTTTATTGATGCAGTACTCCCAGAAGTCCGAGGGCAGGCCTTGCGCGAAATCGCAGCGCAGGCCGTCAATACCCTTGTGCGATTCGCTCTTGGGGGTTCCCACGGGGTGTCCGGTCTGTTCCAGCCAGTAAATCGGGTAATAGGTGAAGTATTCCCACAACTCGCGGGTGGCGTTGGACTCAAACCCGTAGAAACGGTCTTCTTCAAAGAGGTAGCGGTGGTACCACTTGCTGGCCCAGGCCCAGTTGGTCTGTGTGGGCCCTTCCTGCACCAGGCAGTCATACACCCCGAAATAGAAGTCGCAGGCATCCGACCATTTACCGAAGTCAATGCGGTCCGGGGCCTCGGCGACGTCCTTGTTGGAGCCGCCGAAATAATGGGTGGCTTCGAGATTGTAGTAGCCTTCCCTCGAGTACCAGCCGGGCTGGATGTCGCGGATCAGGTCGGTGGCGTTGGTGGCCCAGTCGAACATGTCCACGCCCACCTGGCCGACTTCGCAGTCCCAGGCGCTGTGGTTGAAGGTGCCATCGAGCATGATGCCCACGCCGTTGTCATCCATGGCGCCCACAAAGTCGGCAAACTCGATCATGGCGTTGGATTCGGAACTGGGGTCGCCCAGGACGCTGTTGATGGTCCAGTAGTTGCGCACGGCATACGGGCTGCCCGGATCGTAGGGATTGCCGGTCTCCGGGTCGTCCTGCCGATTTTCCGAACCGATCGGATGAATGGGCTGCAGCCAGATCATGTTCACGCCGAGGCTGTTGAGGGAGGAGGTGCTCACCCGGTCCACGAAGGTCGTGTTGACCACATACATATCCTCGAAGGTGCTGCGTCCGAAGAAGGTCGAGTCCTGGGCCTCGGCGATCATCGGATTGAGTTCGTACATGACCACATCCAGGGTTTTGGTGGGCGAGACCACCACGGCACAGTCGCGCCGGAGGGCGTTATCCGTGTAGTACGCATACTCGCCGTTGTTGACTTTGTAGCGGGCGTTGACACGATAGGCGCCGCAGCGGAACACGGGAATCGTGTAGCTATAGGTGCCGTCGCCGTTGTTGGTCATGCTGTAGCTTCGATAGTAATTGGTCATGCTGGTCGGGGTGATGTCGTCCCATACTTCATCGCCGGGCAGCACCGCGTAATCACGGCGGTTGAGGTTCGAGAACAGCTCGACCGCGGAGACGGCATTGGTGCCGCCGGGATTCGGGGTAAGGGTGACCGTGAGGTACTGCAGTTCGTTGGCCAGCTCGTTGATAAAGAACCGGCGCAGACCATAGTTGGCGTCTGATGAGCCGCCGCTGTCGCCGTTCATATAGGTGATCATACTCGGCGATCCAGCGTCAAACTGGCCATTGCCGTCGTCATCCCGAATGCTGTCGATGTCCAGCCGCTGGAATTCCATGACATCCAGGTCGTCGCCGCCGTTCCAGACGTAGGGCGTCTGGTAGGCAATACCGTCACCGGGATTGGTGCCGTAGGCCACCGCCGCCACATACAGGGCGTCCGGCACGTAGCCAAAGGCGTCCAGCATGCTGAAGGAACCTTCAATCAGGGCATGGGCCTGATTGGTGTCGAGGCTGCCGGTGATGTTGTTCCAGCAGCGCCACCCGTTGTCGCCTTCCTTGGTGATGAAAGGTTTGGTCGACGTGTTGAAGAACACGAAGCCGGATTTTTCCCAGGGTGAGGCCAGGGCGTCGCCCGGCTCGTCGGTGACGTACACGAACGTGTCGTATCCATTGCTGGGAGACACGGCGATGTAGAAGTCGCTGCCCTTTACCGCGGCATAGACCGTCTGGTTGTAGGGCAGGACCTTGTAGTCTTCGCTGTCGACCGTGCCGTCCATGACAAAGCCCACGGGGACGCTTCCCTGGACGGTGACCTGCCAGTCGGCGCCGTTGTTGTTGTCCCAGGTGGCCGCGCTGTCGTCGCGGAACACAAAGTCAACCGAGGTGGCATTGGTTGGGACCAGGTAGGTACAGACCCAGTTGGTGGTACTTTCATTGGTCATGGTGATGGAGATCACGTCCTGCCACGAGCCCAGGGTGCGTTTGGAATGTCCGACATGCAGCACCACCGGATCGGCTGATTCCAGCGGGCCCTCATTGGGGGTGTACTGGATGGAAAGCAGGCTGTCCCGCGCCGGATAGGTGGGCGAGGTAACCACCACGGAAGAGACCGCGTTGGTGACGAAGCCGGTGGGAGTCTGACTGCTGTCGTAGATGCTGTACAGGTAGATATTGCCCTGCAGGTAGCCGGCATACACTTCTTCGTAGTTGTTGTAGCCGTCCCCGTCAAAGTCATTCCGGTCATCCCACTGACCGCTGTAGAAGGTCGAATGGTTGTAGGGATTGAGGCGGGTCCAGCTTTCCCAGGATTCCGGGATAAAGTTCTGGTTGCTGTCACCCGGCCACGGGGCGTCGGCGCCCGGCGCGCCGTCGGAATCGATAAACGGCATTTCCACGTTGTCGGGGATCGAGTCGCCGTCCGAGTCGATGGCATTGATGCCATAGAGGTTGAACAGCACCCGTGCGCTGGCGTGGCTGGTGACGCCGCCATCTACGCGCATGGCCTCGAAGAAATTCTGTCCGTTGACGAAGTTGCCCCACAGGCGGTTGGTTTCGACGTTGCCGATATCGTCGCGGAAGATGACTTCGCCGTTGAAGGAGTTGGTATAATGCCCGCCGTTGAAAGGCAGTTCATAGCCGTTCCAGTACAGGCGCACATCATCCGGGGAGGCGCCGCCGACATCGACGGCGGTCAGGAAGAAGGGGAGTTGTTTCTCGGCGCCTTCGCTGTGGCTCAGGGAAATGGTGTTGGCGTTGGCAACGACATTGAAGGTGCGGGTATAGACGCTGGTATTGATGATGCTGCGCGGGCTGCCCCAGTCCGCTTCCGTGGCGGTGACCACCGCGGTATGTATGCCCGCGCTCAACCCGGCCAGGTTGAATTTCCACAGGCCTTTCATCACCTCGTGGGCACTCTCGGCGCTGCCGCCGTCGAGGGCCACGGTCATCCCGTAGGCGGTGAAGTCTTTGTTGGTGATCAGCATGACACATGTGCCATTGATGCTGCTGCCCTCCGCGGGGTGGGCGATATCAAGTTCGGGGCCGCGACGGTCCACGTAAATAACCTCGGTGAAGGTGTTGTAGATGGCCGCTTCGGTGTCACTGCGCTGATTGAATACACGCGCCTTCACCACGTTGAGCCCTTCGGGGATGTTGGTTTCCGTGATCTGGATATCCATGTACCAGTTGGTGGTGTCGGTCTGGTTGAGTTTTTCAAAATGGCCGCTCACCAGGCTGAAGTCGCTGTTGCCCCAGTAGTTGGTGGGTGTCAGCTTGGTCTTGCCCTGACCCCATTTGAGCATGACGGAATCCACGGGGCCGCCGACAGGGTCAAAGAAGACGTTGAGTTGCAGGTTGGTGCCGGTCACGCGGGTAAGCTGGCGGGTTTTGTCGCTGCCGTGTTCGCCGCCGGGGACGATCCAGGTCATGGTTGGGCACGGGCTGCCGTCCTGTGTGTATTGCAGGGTGTCCTCCACGCCGTCGGCGTTGCGCGGGGCATAACATACCCAGCCCTGGCCGCTCATGCCCGGAACGGTGAAGTCGGCCGACCCGCTGTTTACGGTGACATCGCTTGGATTGTTGCCGGTGTAGTCGTGCAGCACGGTGCCGTCGTTGAAATGCAGGCCGCTGAGGGTCTTGGTCTGGTCCCAGCCGGAATCGTTGAAGGCGGCCACCAGGGTGCCCTGGTTGGATGCTTTTGTACTGTCGTACCGTTCCAGGGCCAGGAAATCGCCGTCATGCCAGAGGTTGTTTTCGGCGCCTCGGGCAAACTGGGCATTGATCCATACCAGGTTGGCAATCTTGCCACCGTCGTCGGAAAGCGCGTAGCCGTCATACCCCGGAATCATCCAGGTGCGGGTGCCCTTGTCGGACCACTCAATATTTTTGCCGGTGAAATAGACCATCGGGAGACCGATATGGGTCAGTGTGTAGGCATAGCCCAGGTCCACCTTGCTGGCCGGGCCTTCGTCATGCCCCCAGACATACATGATGCCGTTATATTCACCGAAATCATTCATGAAGAAATTGCCGATATTACCGTTCAGGGCCGAGTCGGCCGCCTTTTTGATCTGGTAATCCAGGAACCGCATGGCGTTACCGTTGTCGGCCCAGTATCTGATTTCGCTCCATGGGCTGAGGATTTCAGCAAAGATGAGGGCGTTGGTGCGGATCAAATCCAGCCCGTACAGGTCCGCGCGGTTGTCCCCGTAGTCATAGCCGCGCCGCAGGGAGAAATTGTATTGCGCTTCGTGCAGGAAGCCTTTGCTGGGCTGTCCGAAGAATTCCCAGGGGGTGTGTTTGCCGGCGTCCAGGCGCAGGCCGTCGTAATCCATGGCGTCTCCCAGCCACGCGATCCAGCGGTAGAGCATGTCGGAGGCGTCTTCGGGGGTGGAATAGTCAGCGGGGTAGGGGTATTTGTCGATTTGCCCGATGTGCCGGATGAAGGAATCCCCGTCGATGAACTGGGGGCCGTTCGGTGCGGTGAAGCGGTTGGGGTCAAGCGACCAGTCGCGGGCGACTTCGTTGTCCTCCGTGCGGATATCGATCAGGCTGCACAAGTCCTCATACATGGTGCCGCCATATCCGTTGTCCGCGCTCCACTGGGTCATGCGCGGGGCGCGCTTGTAGTCGAGGCTGTTGCAATAGCCGGATTCGGCCCAGACGTGGAAGTCGTTGACCCGCATGCCGGGGTAATAGCGGATATCCGGGCCGTTGCCGTTGTGGTTCATGACGATATCGGGGATGATCTTCACATCGCACTGGTGCATGTTCTTGACCATATTGTTCAGTGAGCCGCGGGTGCCGTACCGGGTGGCGTAGGATCCGCGTTGCGGGACGTCGCCGATGTCAAAGCGGTCATAGAGGCTGTATCCGACATTCCCCCACTTGGTGCCCAGCCCCGTTGGGGCCTTGGTGGGCGGCGGTGTCCAAATATAGTCGTAGCCGATCTCGGCGACCTCCGGGATGCGCCGGTACATTTCATCCCACTCGGTCTCGAACCACTGCAACATCACCTCGGCCCGCGCGGCCTGGAAGGAGGTGATCGTGATAAGAACGAACAGTACACACATGATGCTCAGACAGGTCATTTTCTTCATATTTGCCCTCTTTGGTTCAACTTGCTCCATAGCTCTGTTAAAGCGTTTTACTAAAATGTACACACACTCCCTGTCAATGTACACTGTTTTTTGAATTTTTTTTAGCGTAACCTGATTATTCGCGGATCAGATTGTAAATATTGAGGTAATGCTGGCCGGGGTAATTCCATGAATAATCATAGCGCATGCCGTTTTCGGCCAGGTTTTTAAAGTGATCCGGGTAGGTATACCACAAGGCGATGGCGCGTTGCAGGACAGATTCGACGCCGGCCCAATCCGGTTCATTGAACAGAAAACCGTTGCGGTCGTGCAGGGCGCGGTCCGAGTAATCCTTGTCAAACACGGTGTCGGCCAGCCCGCCCACGGCACGCACCAGCGGCACGGTGCCGTATTTCATCCCGATCATCTGGGTCAGGCCGCAGGGCTCAAAGAGGCTGGGGACAATGACCATATCCGAACCGGCGTAGATCAGGTGGGCGAGTTCTTCGTTGAAGCCGATTTCGAGGTGGCATTCCGTGTGGTCGTTGAGATGGTGTTTGAGATGCCAGTAGTAGTTGTTGATGCTCGCGTCGGGACTTGATCCAAGCAGGATGAATTGCGCGCCGTGATCCAGCGAGTAGAAGAGCGCGTGCTTGACGAGGTCCAGGCCCTTCTGCACATCGAGCCGTCCGATGAAGCTGATGATGGGCTTGTATTCATCGCGCAGCATCAGGCGCTGGCGCAGGGCGGTTTTGTTGGGATACTTGTTCTCGATGCTGTCCGGACCGTAGTGGGAGGGAATGTAGCGGTCCACTTCCGGATTCCATATGTCAAAATCGATTCCGTTGAGCACGCCGCCGAATTTGCTTTCGTGTATTTGCAGGGTGTGTTGCAAGCCGAAGCCCTGGTCGGTGTACTTGGCCTCCCAGCAATGCTTGGGGGAAACGGTGGTGACAAAGTTGGAATAAACAATCCCGCCTTTCATCATGTTGATGGCGGTGTTGTTGAAGTTGTCCCGCAAGCGATCATAGTGCCAGTAATAGTCCGGGCGTCCCAGTTGGGTGGCGTTCAGTATGAATTCGCCGGTGATGCCCTGATGCTTGAAATTGTGGATGGTGTAGCAGACGCGCGGGTGGGTCATGCCCTGCCATTTGTACTGTTCGAAGAGCATAACGGGCACCAGCCCGGTCTGCCAGTCATGGCAGTGGATGATGTCCGGATGCTTACCGCTCTGCAACATGAATTCGAGCGCGGCCTTGCTGAAAAACGCGTAGCGGCTGATATCGTCCTGGCAGCCGTAGAAGGTTCCCCGATTGAAGAAGTTATCGTTGGAATGCGGCTCGATGAAATAGCATTTGCGTCCGTGAACAAAGCCGAAATATACGGTACAGTGGATCGCCCCGCCGTACCAGGGCACCCAGAGGTCATTGAAGGTCGGCTGCATGCCCCAGATGTGGTCGTAGCGCATGCAGTCATACTTGGGCAGGATCAATTCCACGTCGTTGCCGCGGATTTCCAATTCGCGGCTCAGCCCGTTGACGACATCGGCCAATCCGCCCACTTTTGCCACCGGGGCACACTCTGAAGAAACCATCATTATATACATTGTAGAAACGCTCCTGCCCGTTTATCAGGCCTGTACTTATACATCATTGCCATACTACTTGTCCGAAATAGCGTCTGGTTCAAGCATATTTATGGGGGGGCATGCGAGATTATTTTCACAAAAAATGCGGTAATCAAGCGATGGGAAGATGGGGTCGAGTGCCTCCAGGGCGCAGAGGCGGGGTTCGTCGACATGCCCCGCGAGGATGTCTGTCGCGAGGCAATGGAAGCGGGCGAGGTGATCATGTACCCGCTTTCGGGCATACTCGGGGCTGGAGCCGGTCTTCATGATGAAGGCCCAGTCCGAGGCCTGTACCAGCAGCAGGTTGCGACCGGCCTGGTTGAGGGCGCGTCGGATGACCGGATCGACGACCCCGTCCCTGAACCGTTCGGCGAGATGGCACATGGTCTGCCCAGCCGCATGCACCAGCGGCAGCAGGTAGTCGTTTTCGCTGTTCAGCCAGCATTCGTTGTAGCCGTTGTACCCCCAGCTTGACGCGGAAGGGGTGGCCTCCTGCAACACCGGATGACGGCGCAGGTACTCGCCGGGGGTTATCATGGCCAAGTCGGTCTGCCGGCTTGTTTCCCGGATGACGGCCTCCAGCCACGCCGGGCCTTCAAACCACCAGTGACCATACAACTCGGCGTCGAACGGGGCATGAATCAATGGCGGGCGCGTCATGTCCTGTCGGGCGCGCCGCACTTGTTCCTGCTTGCATTGCAGGAAATGTCGCGCATGTTCGCGGACCTTTTGAAGGGCCTTTGCGGGGTGATACGGCTTCTTCCTGTCGCTGGCGCCGGTGATGCGGTAGTACTTGAATCCGGTGCTGATGCGGGTGTGCCCGTCCAGGATGTACGGGCGAATATAGGCGATATCCAAATCGTAGCCGATGTCCCGGTAGAAATCCCGGTAGGCGAAGTCGCCGGGATATCCCTCGGTGCTGCTCCAGACCTGCCGGGAGGATTCCGGGTCGCGACCGAAAGCGGCCACCCCGTTTGGGCAGGCCACCGGGGCGCTGAGTCCAAGTTTAGGACGGGGTGTCGCGTTTGTGATGCCGTGTTCCTCCACCGTGAAATAGCGAAGCCCGGCTTCTTTCAGCGTTTCTTCCAGTCCCGGATAATAGCCGCATTCGGGCAGCCAGATGCCCTCGGGGGCGCTGCCGGTAATTTCCAGGAAGGTCTGTACGCCGGTGAGGACCTGAGCGCGGACCGCCGAGGGCGTTGCGCGCAACAGTGGCAGGTACCCGTGCGTGGCCGCGCAGGTGATCAGCTCCAGGCGCCCGGCGTTCCGCAGTTCCACCAAAGCCCCCACAAGGTCTCTGTCGCATGCGCTTTCATAAAATTGCAGCGCATCCCGGAAAAAACGGCTGTACATGACCGCCAGCGGATAGAAATCACGGTCGCCGCGCGTGCGCCTCAATTCACGTTCCGCCAACTGAATGTGCTCCTTCAGGTAACGGATATAGCGTTCGCCCATCAGGACGTCGGTCATCAAACTCAGCAGGGTGGGTGACAGCGAAACGGTGAGCCTGAACGGGATCGCTTCGCGGCGCAGCCTCCTGAACATGCGTAACAGGGGAATATACGTCTCCGTAACCGCCTCAAAATACCAGTTTTCCTCCAAAAAACGTTCATATTCCGGGTGTCGGACAAAAGGCAGGTGCGCATGCAGCAAAATGCTGATGTACCCCTGTGTCATGTTGTCGCCTGTTGTGTTCACGGTCGCCCATCATGCCATGCCGCCCCCTTCGTTGAAAGCGGTTTTTTTGATTCATCCAGATCCGACGAGTCGCACGTCATGCGTACTCTATAAGGTCGTGTGTCGTACGGACGCCCAGTTTCTCCATGAGACGGGCCTTGTAGGTGCCGATGGTCTTGTGGCTGATGCCAAGGTGAGCGGCGATTTCCTTGTTGCTGAGCCCCTGGCGGAGCATCTCGTATACCTGCAGTTCACGGTTGCTGAGTTCTTCCAGCGGGCAGGGGCCCGGCGCGCTCGATGGTTGTAACAGACGGGAGACCATGTTGTCGCTGATGGCCAGGTGCCCCGACAGGATTTTTCGTATCGCGGCCAGCACTGAAGCGATCGGTTCATCTTTCATAAGATAACCCCGCGCGCCTGCTTCGATGAGGCGTTGTGCATAGACTTCTTCATCGTTTACCGACAGTACCAGGGTGGGGGGCAGGGTGTTCCCGGCGCGCAGGTCCTGCAGCAGGCTCCATCCGCTGCCGTCTTTAAGGTTCAGGTCAAGTACCAGGATGTCGGGGCGTTCCGCGCCTATGCGCCGCAGCGCTTCGCGGCAGCTCCCCGTCTCGCCGGTTACAAGCAGGTCGGCCTCCGCGTTGATGGCTTCACAGAGGCCTTTGCGAATCAGCGGATGATCGTCCACTACAAATATACGGTGTTTTGTCAGCATTCGGAATCTCCTTGAAGGGGTAGGATGAGTTCGGCGACGGTCAGGGCCTGCTTTTTCTGGCGGAGTGTAAACCGGCCTCCCAGCAGACGTGCACGCATGCGCATTTGTTTCATGCCGAGACCGTCGACGAGATCGACCGGTTTGGGCAGGGGGCGTCCATCGTTGCTGATGGATACAACAAGTTGCTCGGGTTCGCGCACCAGTTCGATCCAGAGGCGCTTTGCCTGGGCGTGTTTCACGGCATTGGCGATGGCCTCCCGGATGATTCGATAGATGTGCATGGATTGCTCGTGCGTGAGCGCCGCGAACTGATCGGGCAGATTCAGTTCTGTTTCGGTCTGAAAGAGTCGGTCTGTGCGCCGCGCAAGGGTGTCCAGGGCCTCCGGCAATGTTTGTATCTCCAGCTCATGCAGGGTCAGGTCGTGTGAGAAGGCGCGTGCACTGCCGGCCATTCTCACGGCCTGCTCCCGTACCAGGGCGAGTGCCCGCTGGGAGGCCTCGCTTATCTCGTCGGAGCGGAAATCTATGGATTCGGTCAGGCGGCAAAGACCGACCAGGTCCTGGCAGAGCCCGTCGTGAATGTCATGCCCGATGCGCCTGGCCTCGCTTTCCGCGGCGGTCAGAGTCTCCGAAATAGCCTCGCGCAATTCGGTTTCCCGGCTTTCAATGAGAGTGAACAACCGCTTGTTCACCCGGCTCAACTCCTCCTGGGCGTGTTTCATCCGGGTAATATCATGCGCCGCGCCCACGTAGGCCAGCAAGCGACCCTTATTGTCCGTGACCGGAATAATGCTTGATGTGTGCCAGACAATGTGCCCCTTTTTATGGAGTGCCCGGTATTCCACATCGGTTTGCAGTTCGCCGGTGGAAACCACTTTATCCAGAAATGCGCGGCAAACCGCGTGGTCCTCGGGCAGCACAAATTCGCTGAAATGTTTGCCGATGACTTCATCGGGCGAGTGACCAAGCAGGGAAGGCCAATTCGGCGTGACATAGGTGAAGGCGCCGTCCGGTTTGATCGTATAAAGGAGCGCATGGGCATGGCGGAGCAGGAGCTGGTTGCGCTCGGACATATCCAGCGGCAGGGGGGAAAGAAGCTGAAAACGAAATATGCCGATGCATAGCAGAATAGAGGACCCGCAGAACCCGAGCAGGGTGAGGTTGATATGCCTGTGCGGCATCAGGCGGAAGGTGTAGGGGATGTTCATCACAAAGGGCAGCAGGTAGGCGGCCAGTAACAGCGCCAGTTGGGGACGCACCGCGAAATCATCGCATCGCAGGGCGCGAACAATGTAGAACAGGGCGAGTAGGATGACCAGGTAGGCATAGGCGAAGTTTATCATGTACAACGGCCCGCGCTCTTTGGCCAACACGGTGTATGCCCCGCTCGGTTCCAACCATTCTCGCGTATAGTACAAGTCGTGCCAGGCATTGGTCCAGTTGCCCAGCATGACAATCAGCGGCACGAGAAACAGGCCGGCCAGCGGCCAGGGCCGCAACCAGCGGT
>RZZM01000388.1 GCA_009929845.1 Spartobacteria bacterium | reverse complement strand
GCGTCGCGAAAGGGCATGCCGCCGGCCACGAGTTCGATGGCGCGGTCGGTAGCGAACACCTCCGGGGTGAAGGCCGCGCAAAGGTTCTTGCGGTTCGCCTTGAGGCCCTGCGTCAGACGGCCCATGATCCGCAGGCTGGCACGGGTGGTATCCATTCCCGTCATGAGCGGCTCCTTGGTTTCCTGCACGTCGCGGTTGTATCCGGACGGGAGGCTTTTAACCACGCTGAACACCGCCATCATATCCGCCAGCACCCGCGACGCGCGGGCACGCACCAATTCGGGCACATCGGGGTTGTTCTTCTGGGGCATGATACTGCTGCCGGTGCAATACTCCTTCGGCAGGGTGAAGTAGCCGAATTCCGGCATGGAATAAAGGATCATATCTTCGGCCAGGCGCGAAAGGGTGAGCATGACCTGGCTCAGGGCCGAGAGGATGATACTCTCCATCTTGCCGCGCGCAGTGACCGCGTAGAGCACATTCTGGCAGGGGCGGCTGAACCCGAGCAGGGCGGCGGTCATTTCACGGTCCAGCGGAAGGGGAACCCCGTAGCTGGCGGCGGCCCCTAGTGGGCACTGGTCGTTAAGTTCGTACGCATTGATCAGCATCATGACATCTTCGAGCAGACTTTCGGCATGGGCAGTGGCCCACAGCGCCACGGAGCTGGGCATGGCCGGTTGCAGGTGGGTGCGGCCCACCATGGGAATATCCGCATGACGCCGGGCAAACTTCACCAGGCTGTCGGCCAGGTCGGCGGCCTCCCGCACGGCGTCAATCAACTGCGTCCGGGCATACAGGCGCAAATCCACGGCCACCTGGTCATTGCGACTGCGCCCCGTGTGAATGCGCTTGCCGAGCACCCCGAGCTTACGGGTCAGGGTACGTTCCACCGCCAGGTGGACATCCTGGTCACGGACCGTGATTTTAAAAGCGCCATTGCGGGCCTCCTTGAGTATCGCGACCAGTTCCGCGATGACCGCCTTGCATTCGGACGCGGAAAACAGCGGGGGCTGCACGGGGATACGCGAGAGCATGGTCACATGCGCCGCCGAGCCCAGGCAGTCCGCTTCGATCAACGCCCTATCCAGTTCCGCATCGCGCCCGGCGGTATAGGCCAGCACCTCCGCGTCAATCTGTCCCACCGTCGTCTGCTGTTTTTGTTTTGCCTTTGCCATGCTCTCTCCAATGCGTTACGGCTTGTTCCATGAAAATTCTTCCTGCACGACACCCTCATCCGGTTCATGGTCAGGAATGCCCAGGTCGCGCGTGTGCTTGCGCAGGCGGGAGAGGGCATCGGGCGAGCCCTCCGCATAATCGATAAAGTCCTCGATGATCCGGTCCAGCCGGGATGATTCGCGTATGACCTGTTCACAGAGGCCCGCGCGCTCCTTGTCGAGCAGGGCTTTGCTTCCCTCGACGCCATTGGCGACATTCATCTCGAGTTTATTGAGCAACTGCACAGCGCCGGACACCGCGGCCAGCGGATTACGAATCTGGTGGGCGATCTCGGCGGCCATATTGGCGGCCGCGCGCATACGCCCGGAGGCCTTGGCTTCTTCCTGCATTTCCACCATGCGGGCGATATCGCTGAAGACCATCAGGGAGCAGGTGATCATACCCGCCCGTCGGCCGTCGCCGAGTATTTCCCCGGGCAATTCCACTGTTGAAATTTCATAACTGGCCGGAAAAGCGCTACCATTGGCGCGGCGGAAATAACAGGGTTTCGCGTTGCCGGCGCCCGGTGATATTTCCAACGAACACTCATCGAGCACCAGCACAGACAACGGATGGCCGAGCAGTGTTTCTTCCGGTTGCTCAAGCAGTTCACAGGCGCGATCATTGACCATACGGATTTTACCGGACGCGTCCAGCAGCACCAGGCCCGCCTTTACGTTGCGGAAGATGATTTCGGCCACCTCCCGCAACCGCTCGACCTTGCGGGTGGCGTAATGGCACTGGCCGGACACATAGGCGCTGGCCGCGCCGAAACAGGCGAAGATAATCAGGCGAATCACCAGCAGTTCCACGATGAGTGGCCAGCCGACATCCGAACGCTGCATCGCATACGGCGCCAGGATGCCCTGCTCCAGCAGCACCACGATCAGCACATAGGCCAGACCGCTCAGCACAGTAAACACCAGGGCCAGTCCGGGACCGGCCACAATACCCGCCGCCAGGATTACCAACGGATACAGCAGGGCCAACGGACTGTCCAGCCCCCCCGTGAAGTACACCAGGCCGGTGATCCAGACCAGGTCGACCACAAACTGCAGGTACAGGCCGCGGACCGGCATCACGTTGTTTCGCAGCCACAAGGCATAAGGAATGGTGGCAATGTAGGCAAACGCCATCAGGGCGTAGAAGGCCAGGTTATCGCCCGGCAGCAGCAGTGCCAGGACAACAATGAAGCCGCTGATCACGGCCAGGCGCAGCGCCATGATGGCCATGACGCGCCGACCGGTGGCCTGCTCGATGTGCCCCAGCCCGTCCCTATTGACGTGTGCGTCCGGCATATGCCACTGATCCCTTACATCGACACGATTTCGTGCATTTTAAAGATAGGCATGAACAGACAGATAACAATGCCGCCGACGACCACCCCGAGGACCACAATCAGCAGTGGTTCGATCAGGGAAGTCATCCCGGCCAGCATGGCCTCTACCTCGTCATCGTAGAATTCGGATATTTTATCGAGCATGTCCTCGACACGGCCGGTTTTCTCACCGGCGGAGAGCATATGCACCAGCATGCGGGGAAAGTTTTTTTCTTTTTCGATGGCCTTGGAAAGCGGCTCGCCGCGTTCGACAAAATCCTTGGCCTTCATCAGAATGGAGCCCAGCACCTTATTGCCTACCGCGAACGACACGATGTCCAGCGATTGGAGGATCGGCACACCACTGCGCATGAGCTGGGCGAAGGTCGAGGCAAAGCGGGCGAGCGCCACCTTTTGCGTAAGTTCGCCCACGATCGGCATTTTCAGGCGCACTTTATCAATAGCGTAGGCGCCGCCCTCCGTTTTCTTGTACTGCCCATAGGCCACGACCAGCGCGACAATGCCGGCGGCGACGTACAGGGAGTAGTGGCGTGTCACATGACTGACATTCACGAGAAACTGCGTGGGGGCGGGAAGCTTGGCGCCCATGTCACCGTAAATATCCGCAAATTTCGGCACGACAAACAGGATAATGCCCGCCGTGATACCAAACACGATACACAACACGATCACCGGATAGGTCATGGCGGAAACGACCTTGCGGCGCAACTTCTCGGAGGCCTCGAGGTACCCGGCGATACGCGCGGTGGTCTCCGCGAGCAAGCCGCCGATTTCACCGGCCCGCATCATGTTTACATACAAATCGTCAAAAATATCCGGGTATTTGGTCAGGGCATCGGAAAAGGAGGAACCGCCCTCAATCTGCACCCGCACCCCGGCCACCACATTCTTGAAATGCTTATTGGCCACCTGTTCTTCCAGGGCATTAAGCGTCTGCACCACCGGCATACCGGAGGAGAGCATGGCGGCCAATTGCCGCGTAAATGCCGGAAGCTCCTTGCCGCGAATCTTCTTTGCACCTGGAATCCGGGCTCGTTTCTTTTTCCCCTGCGATGCGACTGCCATAATATGTCCTTTCCAACTCCAGTGTTACAATAATAAAACTATCTACTGCGTATGCAAAATTACTCGCCGCCGGTTACGCGCAACGCTTCCTCGATGGTTGTCAAACCCTCGCGCACACGCTCAAGCCCCACATCCTTGAGGGTATTCATGCCTCCTGCCGAGGCGGTGTTCCGAATGGTGGCCGTATCGACGTTCTGCAGGATCATCTGCCGCAACTCTTCGGTAACGAGCATGATCTCCATGATAGCGCCCCGGCCCTTGTATCCCACGCCGTTACACTTCGGGCAGCCCTTGATATCGTAGAAGGTAGCGCCTTCAAACAACTCCGGATGAAGCTTATTGACCCGCAGGACCTCCAGGGGAATGTCACGTTCCTTTTTGCAGGCGGGGCAGAGCTTGCGATAAAGGCGCTGGGCCTGGGCCATGACCAGTGAGGAGGCAATCATGAACGGCTCAATGCCCATGTAGAGCAAACGGGCAATCGCGCCCGGGGCGTCATTGGTATGCAGGGTGCTGAGCACAAGGTGACCGGTCAGCGCCGCCTGAATGGAGATGGAGGCGGTTTCGCCGTCGCGAATTTCACCGATGAGCACAATATCGGGGTCCTGACGCAAGATGGAACGTAACCCCGAAGCAAAGGTCAGCCCCACGGAGGCATGGGTCTGCACCTGATTAATGCCCTGCAACTGATATTCGACCGGGTCTTCCAC
>RZZM01000387.1 GCA_009929845.1 Spartobacteria bacterium | reverse complement strand
ACGGGAAACGGGTCATTTTTCCGGGAAGCCCCCAGTGCAAGGATTGGCAGGCCCGTCTGCTGAAAAAGGCCATGCACGACGTCTTTGACGAGGTAATCCACAAGAAAACGCGGTTGAAACTGGAGGAAAAGGGCGTCACACTCACCCTCAGAACTCCTTACCTCGTGGAAGTTAAAGTGACACCAAGGTGTCGGCGGGCGGAGGTTGCACGTTTCAGGTTTCACGGTTAGTTTATCCTGCCGCGCACGGCGAGCCACATGCCGAGCCACGCGCGCAAAATAGCGCAAAAAGCGACAAAAATCGCCCAAAATGGCCATTTTTACGGTTTTTAGATCGAAAATGGCCAAAAAACAGCCAAAACACCCCTCCAGAGGGTCCACGTCTCTGTCCCCGGGGCCCTCAAATAGTCATCCTATGAATCATTTTTTTAGACATGATTTACAAGGATTTACAGGATTTTACGATAGTAATCTTCCTTATCCTGTTAATCCTGTTAATCCTGTCTAAAGAAACTTTTGCGAGAAGATACCAAAAAACGCCTCTTCCCGGAAACCAGCCGCATGCTCACTGCGTTCTCCATCGCTCAGATCGGGATGATTAATCTTCAGGGCAGGCTGACGCCGACCCGGTAGCTGCGGTATATGGTGTCCACGGTGTCGGTGAGCGACAGGGTTCCTCCGAGGGTCCCTGAAATGTTTGTTGCGCCATGGACGGGCCACCAGGAGCTATCGACCATATTGGTGGTGAACTGCAACGAGTAGATGCGTGAGTTGGTACATCCAAATGTTATCACGGTTGAGGCGGTATCGTCGATACCGGTCAGGTGGAAGAAAGACTCGCCATTGGTCGGGACGGTGTCGGCAAGGTACTCGTCGCGTGCGTTGATGCCGTCGTCGTCAGCATGCGCCAGTTCGGCCTCATCGAATGAGAAACCACTGTTGGTTAAGCCGTAGTGGGCCAGCCACCAGTGCGGGGTGCCGCCAGCGGCAAGGTCGGGGGCGAACGTTACATGAATCGTTCCGTTGGCCGTTACGTTGCTCCAGGTGAAGCCCGTCCCGGCCCCTTCCACCGCCGCACCGTTGGTGGTGACCTCATCCACATGCCAGTAATCCGCCGGTGTGAAGGTGAAGTTGGTGGTGGAACCAAAGGCGACCAGGACGACGCCGGTGGGAGTCATCGCGCCAGCGCCAGCGGTGGTCGTTGTGAGTCCCGGAACAACCGACAGGGTCCAGGGGGCCGGGGTTTCTCTGCCATCGGCATCGCGCGCGACGAGCAACAGGTTGTGGATACCCATGGCAGGGGAAGCGGCCTCAATGCGGCGTTCCTCCGAGTCCACGCTCAACCAGGCGGGTGCGGGATGCCCATCCAGATCGGTCAATTCATAGGCCAGGGCGCCGGTCACATGCGCGGAAAAGGTTCCAGCGAGAAAGACGTAGGCAAAGGGTGACGCATCCATGACGAGCTGATCAACGAGCAGGTCGTTGTAGGTGGGAGCGTCCGGATTCCAGAACAGATAGACGCGCCCTGAGAGAAATCCGCAGACCGCCAGGTCGAGTGCCCCATCGCCGTTGCCGTCCAGAAGGACCGCATCGCGCAGGCTTTCCCCCGGCATCTCCACGGCGACCTGGGCCTTGAATGTTCCGGTTCCATCGTTCATGAGAGAAAGTACGCGCGACCCTCCGGCAGCGGCCAGATCGGCGTCACCGTCACCATCGATATCCCCCGCAACCAGTCCATACAAGGTGTCGCTACCGACCGACTGCTCGATTTCTTCAAAAGTAAGGTGGTCATCGGTCAACGCCCCTAACGCCAGGTAGCCTTCGGCGCCGGCCACAGCGATTTTGCAGGAACCATTTCCGTCAGCATCGAGCAGGCAACAGGCGTATAGGTGGCGAGAGTTGATGGAGGTCTCACAGGCCACGACCAGGGTTTGTCCATTGTTTGTGTAGACGCCAACGAAGCCGCTGTTTCCCGCCACCACCGCATCCAGCCGCCCGTCACCGTTGATATCCCCGGTGGCCAGCGCATAGCTACTGCCCGCAAGCGGCAGGGTGGCTCCGGTCACGAGTACGCCATTGCTGTTGAGGGCCATCTGCAACGCAGCGCCCGAGCCGACATCTTCCGCCAGGGCGATCAGGTCAGGCCATCCGTCGCCGTTCACATCGCCCTGCACCACGGAGCGATACGGCGCGGTCCCGCCCGGCAGAAGGCTGTCCCAGTTGGTGACGCCACCGTTACCGTCACCATATCCTGCAAGAAGCGCACCGTCGTTGGCGCCCAGCAACAGGTCGAGCCCGGCATTGGCGCTCAGAGCGGCCACCGTGACATCCAGCAGGCGTCGGCCCACCGGGGCACTCAACATCGTCACCTCAACACCACCGCCCAAATCATTTCGCAGCCAGGCCACCCGGTTCGAGTTCCAGTAAGGCACCAGCAGATCCACGGCATCATCCCCGTTCATATCTGCCGCGCAGAGCATACGCAACGCGATGTTGGATACCGCAAATCCCCCCGTATCCAGCGCCAATGACTGTGCATTCGTCATAAGAATGCCACTGCCGCCTGCCGTTTTACCATAGAATTGCCAACTATGGATTTGCGCCATTCCCGGGGCCAGCACGGAGGCGGTGACAGGTTCGCCGGGAAGCAGTGCATGGGTCAACGCAAACTCGAGAACATTGGATGAGAGGGAGCCGACGCCATCCATCCTTCCCCGCCATGCGCTATGTACCGCCCAGACCACTTCACCCGGATCGGGTTCGACATCCAATACCGCTTGCAGACGGTTGGTGTGGCCCGCATCAACCGCCCAGGCCATGGGTTCGGTTGTGAGTACTTCCGCCGCTACGCCGGTAATGACTCCGAGGGCCAGGAAGCATCCGGCCAGCCACCCTCTTATCCTGGAAAAAACGCATACCCCATCGATAGCCTGCCGACTCATGATGGTCCCCTCCCCGCCTCATGCAGGACTTCATCCGTCCGCGGCGCGCTCAAGGCTTCACGCGCACAGGCTTTCCGCAATGTCGCCAATGCCGCCGCGCGTCGCCTTCCGCACTCTTCATCCGAGAGGGCCTTCTTGCTTCGCAGTTGCTCCAATCGCAATAAGGTTCGGCGGCACTGCTCGAAGTCGGCACGGACAAGAGGCGGTATTTCGACGCGGCCCAGCGCTTGGCGCACACGAGTCTGCTCGTTGGAGGCCAAACTGGCCAGGGGTAGATTCATCGTTGAACCATCGGGCAAATGGAAGGACACCACCCCGGCATCAAGCGCCATCAAGCGTGCCTCAATAGCGTGGCCGGCGGTGTTGGTCCAGCGTTCACCGTGACTGCTCTGGACAGCGCCCAGGCACAACCCGGCGAGCGGCAGGAGCAGCCATGTGCTTCGGAGCGACCTCTTCATTCCACCCCCAGGCGGATGAAGACGGAGCTGGCATCCGGCCAGGTGTCCACAAAAACCGTTTGATAGGCCCCATCGCCTGTCAGGGCTTGATATCGACAATCGCCCAGCGCCTCGGTGGCAAAGGCCAGGGGCATCCAGAGGTTTTCTTCGCCAACCAGCCGATGCACAGCCATGAGCCGGTAGGTACGCCCGGAGCTTGTAGGGAAGCGTACTTTGATGCGGGCTCCGTCCACTTGTTCCATTGCTTCCACGGCCAGCACATCGGTAACCAGAAAGGCAAACGAACCCGCCTGAAATTCTTCCCGGTTCGACATCCCGTCGCCGTCAAAGTCATCCTCCGGCATCACATCGGACAAATCACTCAACTGGCCGCCGGATTGGTCGATCAACTGTTGTTCCCATTCGTCAGGTAGTCCATCGCCGTCGCTGTCCGTTCCGGTCACGAGGTCCAGCCGCAAGCGGCCACCCGGTCCGGGGGCCGATATCCCGCCGTCGGGAATGGTGGCCCGCAGGCTGCCTCCGATCTCGACAACCACCTCGAGCGCGGCACCCACATGCACCGCATAATCGGCATACGGGTTTCCTCCGCTATCCATATCCAGCGAGATTCGATAATTGGCAACGCCCGGCAACAAGCCACCCGGCGCGTATCGCGCCACCTCATTCCCGCCGGCGAGCGCAACAACCGCGGCGCCGGTGTCATAAGGATAGCCGAAGGCGTCCCGTACAATGCCATAGACGACGGCAGACGGCTGCGGGACACCGGCCTGCGCCATCGCTGCCGCCAACAGACAAAGAATCGCTGTGCCACCCAATTTTTTCATCCGTCAGTTTCCTCCGTAGGAATAAGTATGGAAATACAGCTTGATGTCTTTGATGCCGTTGCCATCGCGCCCGCCGTCCGGGGCCATCGCGCCGTTGATGAAGCGGGCCAACCCTTCCTCGCCGTCC
>RZZM01000386.1 GCA_009929845.1 Spartobacteria bacterium | reverse complement strand
TTTCTTGGTGAGGGTGCCGAAGACGGGGGCGCTCAGTTTCATGCGGTCCAGCAGATAGCGTCCGGTGCTGCTGGCATTGAGCAATTTAACCAGCAGGACCACGCCGACCACCACCCCGATGATGATGGGAAGGCGGGTGGTCACCAGGTCACTGGAGTTCATGACAAACTGGGTCAGCGGGGGCAACTGTTTGCCACTGAGCAATTCGGCGAAAATATCCTCGAACTTGGGAATAATCACCACCATGAGGAAGCCCAGAATACACAGGGCCATAATCATGACGACAACGGGATAGACCATCGCCGCGATGATTTTACCCTTGATCGCCTGCGCTTTTTCCATGAATTCAGCCAGCCGTTCCAGCACCTGGTCGAGAATACCGCCGACCTCGCCGGCCTTGGCCATGTTGATATACAGGCGATTGAAAATCCGTCCGTGCTGCCCCAGCGCCTCGGCGAACGTGCTGCCGGACTGGATAGCGTCAGACATACTCGATATGGCGCGCCGCAAGGCGGGGTTTCGTTCCTGGCGCTGCAGCACCTGCAGGCAGCGCAGCAACGGCAGGCCCGCGTTGATCAGGGTGGAAAGCTGCCGGGTAAAGAGCATTAATTGCTTGGCCTTGACCCGTTGCAAAAAGTGCGGAAGCCCGATTTTCAGCTCCATGGAGAGGGCGCCCTTTTTCTTATCGCCCTTGGCGGCCGCCTTGGCCTTCTTCTTGGCGCCGCCGGCCAGTTCCACGTTGGTCGGGAAGAGGCCTTGCTTGCGAATGGAGGACAGCGCGATGGTTTCGCTTTCGGCGTCCACGGTGCCAGAGGTTTCTTTTCCGGCGGCATCCAGTGCTGTAAATTTAAATTTCGGCATTGTACTTCTCCTGACGTCCTGTTACGTCCGCGACGTAATTGCTTATGTATATCTCAAGACTTCTTCCACGGTAGTGTACCCGTCCAGCACACATCGAATCCCGTCCTCGCGCAGTGTGCGCATACCCATTTCAACGGCCTTGTCCCGGATCACCAGGGTGGGTTTTCGTTCACTGATCAGGTCCCGGACCGGGTCGCTGATCTTCAGGTATTCATAGATGCCCCGTCGTCCGCGATAACCGGTATCGTTGCAGTGCCCGCACCCCTCGCCAAAATAGAATTCCCGGTCGCCGACATCCTGCGGCGCGAGTCCCAGGGAATTGAGCATATCCATGTCCGGGTGGTAGCCGGTCTTGCAGCCCGTGCAGATGGTGCGCAACAGGCGCTGCCCCAGCACGGCCTCGAGAGTCGAGGCGATCAGGAAGGGCTCCACGCCCATGTCAATCAGTCGCGTCACCGCGCCGGCGGCGTCGTTGGTGTGCAGCGTACTGAACACCAGGTGGCCGGTCAGCGAGGCCTGGATGGCGATTTCCGCCGTTTCCAGGTCGCGTATTTCACCGACCATGATGATATCGGGGTCCTGGCGCAGGAAGGCGCGCAGCACGCTGGCGAAGGTGACGCCCAGGGCTTCATTTACCGGCACCTGGATGATGCCTTCAATCGCGTATTCAACCGGATCCTCCGCGGTCAGCAGCTTGTTGACAATGGTGTTCAGTTTGCGCAGGGCGGAATATAATGTGGTGGTTTTGCCCGAACCCGTCGGGCCGGTGACCACGACGATTCCATTGGGTTTTTTGATGTCCGCCACAAAATCATTGAAGAGGTCTTCGGACATTCCGATGTTTTCGAGGTCCAATTGCACCACGCTGCGGTCGAGAATACGCAGCACCACGCTCTCGCCGAACTGGGTCGGCAGGGTGGATACACGAAAGTCAATCGAGCGGCCCGCGATATTCAACTGGATACGGCCATCCTGGGGCAGGCGGCGCTCGGCGATATTCAGTCCCGAGATCACCTTGATACGCGAAGTCACCGGCAGGGCCAGGTGTTTGGGGGGCGGTGCCATTTCGTATAACGCGCCGTCCACGCGATAACGGATCTTGAATTCGCTTTCAAACGGCTCGAAATGGATATCGGAGGCTCGGTCCTTGACGGCCTGGTACAGCACCAGATTCACAAACCGCACGACCGGCGTCAGGTTGGCCGCGTGCTCCAGGTCCTCCACCTCCTGGTATTTTTCCCCGAACTCGATCAGCTCTTCGGTGCCTTCCAGCTCGGTTTCCAGCGCGGAGAGCATTTCCGTAACCGATTCGCTCTCGTCGCCATAGAAACGGATGATGTAGGTTTTGACATCTTCCTCGCGGGCCACGACAAAGGACACATCGCGCGTCAGCACGAACATGAGTTCGTCCACCACCTCCGTGCTGAAGAGGTCAAAGGTCGCCAGCACGATATTGTGAGGATCGACGGAGACAGGGACGACATTATACATGCGCGCGACACTGGCCGGCACCGCCTTGATGACCTTTTGCGGAATATCCGTCGCCATGAGATTGACCACTTCCGCGCCCAATTGCATGGCGATGATTTCCAGCAGTTCATCTTCGCTGATGAGGCCCATATCGATGAGGACCTGGCGCACCGCCTTTCCGGTACGTTCGTGCTCATCCACCACGTCCTCCGCCTGGGCGGGGGCCACCTGTCCTTCTTCCACCAGTTGCTGCAGCAACGGATCTTTATATGCTACGTCCTGCATGCCACATCCTTATTTCTTTTTGTTTTTTTCCGCGGAAAGTTTCTCAAGCACCGCTTCCGGGTCCTGGCACTTGGTGATGACATCCTCATAACTGATCAGGCCGCGCTGGTACAACGACATCAGGTGCGTATCCAGCGTGACCATGCCCCAGCGGGCGCCGGTTTGAATATCCGAGGTGATCCGGAAGGTCTTGTTGTCGCGGATCAGCGAGCGGATCGAAGGGGTGGCGATCATGATTTCAAACACGGCGATACGGCCGGGGGCGTCCTTGCGCACCAGCAGCAACTGGGAAACCACGGCCACGAGACTGGAGGCCAACTGCGTGCGTATCTGCTCCTGCTGGTTGGTCGGAAACGCATCCACGATACGGTCGACCGTACGGGCCGAACCGGTGGTATGCAGCGTTGCAAACACCAGGTGGCCGGTTTCCGCCGCGGTGATGGCCGCTTCCATCGTTTCGAGGTCGCGCATTTCACCGACCAGAATGACATCCGGGTCCTGGCGCAGCGCCCGGCGCAGGGCCTCGGTGAAATCGGGGACGTCCACCCCGATTTCGCGCTGCGTGACGATACTGCGTTTGTGGGTGTGGTAATATTCGATAGGGTCTTCAATGGTGATGATATGGCAGTCGCGGTCCTGGTTGATGACATTGAGCATGCTGGCCAGGGTGGTCGATTTGCCGGACCCGGTCGGCCCGGTCACCAGCACCAGGCCGCGCGGTTTGTAGAGCAGTTCCTTGACCTGCGGGGGCAGTCCGATTTCCTCCAGGCTCATCAGGTTCGAGGGAATCAGACGCAGCACCATGCCCAGGTAGCCCTTCTGGCGCATAACACTCACACGGAAACGGGCCAGTTCACTGAAGCCGAAACCGAAATCCGTGCCGCCTCCCTCGCGCACATTCTGCTGATGCTCTTCCGAGGTGATCGCCTTCATGAAGCGTTCGGTATCTTCCGGGCGAAGCGGCTCCGCGTCCAACGGACGCAACCGACCATGCAGACGCAGGACCGGGGGCACGCCGACAGACAAGTGAAGGTCGGAGGCGCCTTCATCCACCACGAGTTGCAAAAGGTCGCTAATACGGATATCGGCTGTGTTCATATCAGGCTGTCTCCCATGGTCACGCGCAGGATTTCTTCCACTGTTGTCATGCCGCCCACCACCTTGCGCAAGCCATCCTCGCGCAGGGTGCGCATGCCCAGCTCGCGGGCGCGCACGCGCAAGTGCGCGGAGCTGCATTGGTCGTAGATCATGTGGCGTACCTCGTCGTTCACGACAAAAATCTCGAAGATGCCCGCGCGGCCCCGGTAGCCGGTCAGGGAACAGTCGTTGCAGCCGCGTCCGTGAAAGAGCTGCACCTGCGACAACTGTTGCGCCGCCGGTCCGAGCAATTCATATTCCGCCTGTGTGGGGGTGTACTCCTCGCGGCATTTGTCACAAATTTTGCGAACGAGGCGCTGGGCCATGATCGCGCGCGTGGAGCTGGCGACCAGGAAGGGCTTCACCCCGATATCGATCAAACGTGTGATCGCGCCGGGCGCGTCGTTGGTGTGCAGCGTGCTGAACACCAGGTGGCCGGTCAGGGACGCATTGACAGCAATTTCGGCCGTTTCCATATCGCGAATTTCACCAATCATGATGATGTTAGGCGCCTGGCGCAGGATCGAACGCAGCGCGGAGGCGAAGGTCAACCCGATATCGCCGCGCACGTTCACCTGGTTAATACCGGACATCTGGTATTCCACC
>RZZM01000060.1 GCA_009929845.1 Spartobacteria bacterium | reverse complement strand
GGCTGCGCCAATGGCAAAGGTCCATTGCGGGGAATACGTGTACATGCCCAGGGCGATGGCGGAGGCTTTCAGGGAGTCCTCGGACAACCGTTCCATGTCGCTGTAGATGCTGGGGGCCAGGGTGCCCATGAATTTCCATTTTTCGGTCAGATCAATCATGGCCCGGAAGGGGACGGAAAACATGTAGGTGTCTTCATCCGTGGTTTCGCCCCCGGTAAAGTTGAAGTGATTCCATTGCATGGAGAGCCCGGACATCAACCGCCATCGCTCACCGAAATACAGGGGCGCGGTCAGGCGCAGACGCAATTCATGCATTTCCGCGCTGCTGGTCTCGCCATGCCCTTCCTGGTCCTTGAAGTCCGCTTTGCCTTCATACGTATATGTCATGGAAGTTATTTCGCGCCGGGGAAAATACTCTTCCTCGGGGTCATCCTCCTGGGCTTGGCTGTACAGGGGGAGGGTAAAAAACACGCTCATTATGCCTAGTCTCAGTAAATATAGTTTTTTCATATGGACGGGATCAAAGCATTTATTGCTAAACGATGCAATCGGTTATGTGTACGATTATGGTTAGCATATGACAGGCATAGATGACATTCAGGGCAGCAGCGCGGCGCTGTCCGGCTACAAGGCCGACCCGGCGCGCAAGTCTGATCCGGCGGTTTTTCGCAAACCGACGGACCGGTTTGTCGCGTCGCGTCTTGAGCAGACGATGTCGGATCCGGTGACTTATTCGCGGGCGAGGGTGATAGCGCAATATCGCAACAATCAGCCTGGTCATGGGAAACAGGATATTGGTGATGTCCTGGATGAACAGGAGCTGATGGCGTTGCGCAAGCGGGATCGGGAAGTCCGTACGCATGAGCAGACCCATGCAGCAGTTTTAGGTCCTTATGCCGGTGCGATACGCTACAAATACAAAATAGGTCCAGACGGTCATATGTATGCTGATGGGGGATCGATTGTGGTACGGACCGGGTTCGGCGGGGACAGTCCGGCTGCCATGTATCACCGGGCCAGCCGCATGCGCCGCGCCGCCATGGCCAACCCTTCACCGTCCTCAGCGGATATCTCTTCGGCCGTTATGGCCACCCGTATGCAGCAGCAGGCCATGGCTGCCAAGCTGCGCGATGAGTGAGGTTAGGTGTTTAGGGGGGTAGGTGGTAGGTTTTTAGCGGGTGCACGAGTCCACCGGATGCTTTGCGGGGCTTTTGTAGTAAACGCAGAGGCGCGGAGACGCGGAGAAAAAGGATAAATTGACGAAAAATTTGGATTTTTGACCTAAAAAGACTGTTGAGGAGGAAAAATGCCGTTGATCCAGAACTGCGGCCAGACATTCCAGGCTTCCGGCCAGCCCCAGTTCGGGATCCAGGCGTCGTCGTCGCTGCTGCGCAAAATGTACCAGTTGCCGCTGGCCTGATCGTAGACTGCCAGGTCGGCCTTGCCGTCGCCATCATAATCGCCGGGGACCGGATAGACCGCGTCCCAGCCCCAGTTCCGCGTCAGGCCGCCCCCGCCGCTGTATTCGATGTACCAGTCGCCTTCGGTCGGATAATAAACCGCGATATCCGCTTTGCCATCGCCGTCATAATCGGCCGGTTCCGGAAAGGCGCCCGCCCATCCCCAGTTTTTGCCGAGGATGTCAACACCGGCGCTGCCGTGAATAAACCATTGTCCCATGTCTTTCCAGTAGACGGCCACATCCGTCAGCCCGTCGCCGTCGTAGTCCGCGGGCACGGGCAGTCCGGTTTCCCATCCCCAGGTTTCGATGCGCAAGGTCCCGGTGCTGCTCTCCCGGATGTACCAGGCGCCTGTCGCGCGGTCATAGACCGCCACATCAAAGCGTCCGTCGCCGTCGTAGTCTCCCGGCACGGGTAACGCCTCGGGCCAGCCCCATTCGTACATCCAGATCACCCCGCTTAACAGCAGGTACCAGTCGCCCACAGCCGGGTCATACACGCCAATATCGGTTTTTCCGTCCCCGTCATAATCGGCGGGCATCGGATAGGCCGCCTCCCAGCCCCAGTCGGTGACCTGGATATCGCCGGAGCCGCTGAAGCGGATATACCAGCGTCCGTCCGGACGGTGGTAGACGGCCAGGTCTGAAATGTTATCGCCGTCAAAATCGAGGATATTGCAGCACACCGACCGGTTGAATGTGAGGGCATACGTCCCGGGTTCGCGCGTGGTCAGGCCCAGGTAATAGATGCCGTTGGAGGGGCAGAGCCAGTTGATGAGGGCGCCGGATGTCCCGTCCCCTTCGTAGGCGAACTGGTCATTCACAAGGATCAGTTCCACGCTGTTGCTGTTGGCGCTTTGCAGGTTGTACATGCTGCCCGCGCGTCCGGCGAAGGAGACCCACACGGTAGAATTGCTGGTAAGCGCGAGATTGGTGGGTTGCCCTAACGGCATGGGGGCGATGGCGGAGGTTTCGATGTATGAATAATTGGCGGCGCGCAGATACGCAACCGCGTTGCTTTCCCATGCCTGGATGGAACATGCCATCTTGCCGCCCACGCCCAGGGCAAAGGCCTGCGTGGCGTCGACGCCTTTGAATGGGATGTGGCTCCGGCTGAAAGGCCCGCCGGAATAATCATCCAGGAAAATGGAGGGGATGAGCAGGTGGGGACGCCCGTTCATCATCCGTAGTTCCGCCGCCATCGTGCCCCGGTGCGCGCGCATATAGGAGATGTCGGGCATGTTCGCGACCAGATAGGCGTTGCCCATGCGATTGCTCCAGGCCGCCGGCAGCGGGCCCTCTTCGTAGCGTTCTCCGAGCAGGACATTTTCAATATAGTTGTTGTAGGGTAGGTGAAGGACGGCAAAGGTGAAGGTGTCCACATTGGTGAAGCTGAACAGGAAGGGCGGACTGCTCGTCGCGCCGAAAAAGCCGTCGGCGCGCGGATAGAGGACCGATCCGCCATAGATCAGGCAGTTGCTGCCGGCCTCGAAAAGGCTGTAGCCGTTTTCATATACATAGGCGCCCGCGAGGGCCTGGAGGTTCGATTCGGCCAGGGAAATGGCCGGCGAGTCGGGAAGAACGGCCGGCGCCGGCGGATAGAGGCCGCTCTTTTCGGCAATGGCGTTGGTGAGCAGAGTCCGCGCGACGGTGGTCGGCAGTTCGGCGCCGGGGGAATTGTGTATAACAAAGACGCCCAGGTCCTGATTGGTGGCCAATCCGAGAAACGCGCCGTAGGTGGTGGTCGCGCCGTTCTTGCTCCACCCGCCTCCGGCATAGGCGATGTCGGGGTACTCCACCGTGTCCCATCCCAGGCCGGGGGAAAAGAACCTTGTGCCGATATGCAGCGCGGCGTTGGTGGCTTCGCGGTTGGCCATGGCCTGCATGGCGTCGGGGGTGAGCAACGGCGCGTAGGGGCCTTCGCCCTCCGACAGGAACATGGCAATCAGACGGGCCATATCCGACGCGCTGGAGAGCGCCGCGCCCGAACCCGGCATGTTCAGGTATTCGGTCGGCATCCGGTTCAGGTCCCAGTCATACGATACAGAAAGGGTGGGGGCGATCCCCGCGTCGGTCACGTCGAAACCGGAATGTATCATGTCGAGCGCCATGAAGATATTGGAATGGATGTGCTGGGCATAAGGGGCCTGCGCGGCAAGGGCAACAATGCGTGCGGCCAGTTCAAAGGCGTTGTTGTTGTACACGGGCGCGAAGTCCACGGGATAGGAAGCGTAGTCCCCATTCATCTGCCCGATTACTTCGTCCACATAATTGCCATACGGCTGGGTGGTCATTGAATTGCGGATGTAGGTGCTGGGGATGCCGGAAAGGTGATTGAGCAGGGAGCGCACGGTTACGGGCGCGGTCTGGTAATCAATGGGCGGCAGGGTCTGGTCGGTGCGCGCCAGCAGATTGATCTGCGGCAGGTAATTGGTCATGGTGTCCGCCAGGTCCAGCTCGCCGCGATCCTGCTGCCGAAGGGCGGCGACGGCGGTGAACATTTTGGAAACAGACCCGATACGATACACGGTGTCGGCGGTGGCCGGAATGGTGTTCTCCCGGTCGGCATAGCCGAAGCCGGTTTGCCAGGCGACTTCGTCGCCGTCCACCAGGGCCAGGCTCAGCCCCACAAAATCCCCGTTGGCGGCCATGTCATTCAACAGAGCGGTGACCGCCGCCTTGGTATTGGTGTAGCCGCGGTCAATGACCAGTTCGTTGGTCGAGGTGCGGCTGCCAAACTGGTTTTGCGGGGTCATTTCCACGGTGTAGGTCCCGGCGGCGGGCAAGATACCAGTAATCAGTCCGGTGACGATGTCGTAGTCCAGGCCATCGGGCAGGCCGGTGATAAACCAGTTGGTGGGGAAGTTGCCGCTCATCGGGAGCAGCTCGAGTGGGTCTTGCTCCCGCAGTGTCGTATGGGCGAGCAGGGAGCGGGGTGGTTTCATGCCGTAATCATGGGCGTCATAGCCCAGCAGGTTCTTGGCGATGCCGACCAGGCTGTTTAGCGCGAGCTGGGCGTTGACAAAGCGGTCCATCTGGTCGTCCGCATACATGAAATTCATCATGGCGACAACGGCGACATCCGTGGCGGGGTCCGCCGCGGCGGTGCTGAGGAATCCCCACATGGCGCCGGAATGGCCCCAGCCCAGTCCATCGGTGTACATACACCCCAGGCCGTAGTTGCCGGAAATCTGTTGCATCATCAGGGCCTTGGAGGATTCGCTGATGACGTTGGTGGCGCAGAACAACTGCTGCATGAAGGTAGCCAGGTCGCGGGTATTGGCGATGATGCTGCCGCATCCGAATTCGGCGGAGGGGCTATAGGAACTGCGGTCCTGGTAGACGCCGTCATACACCTGGTACGAGTGCGCCGCGGGTTCAGGGATGTCGTATTCGTTGTTCATCGGGACAAAGGTGTTGGTCAGTCCCAGGGGCGCGAGCAATTCTTCGGCAATGAAATGCTGGTAATTCGTGCCGCTGACATTTTCGATGATGCGGGCCAGGATGTTATAACCGGTATCGGTGTAATGATAAGCAGTCCCCGGCTCGAACATCAGTTCGGGATACATGTTCGAGGCGATGGCCACGATTTCTTCGACGGAGAATTCCAGCAGCGGTTGGCTGATCAGTTTGTCGTCGATCCAGGGGGTGTTGTTGGCATCGGGCAGTCCGCTGCGCTGGGCCAGCAGCATTTCCACGGTAATCTCGTCGTTGCGGGGTACGCACAACTCCGGCGCGAGGTCTGCAATCGTGTTGGTGATGCTCAGCAAAAGCCGGTCCTGCAGTTTGAATATCCCCGCGGCGGTATAGGTCTTGGAGATGCTGGCCATGTGGAAATGATCCTCGGGGCGCAGGGGTACGTTATTGATGGGAAACAGCGGGGCCAGGTAGCCGTAGCCTTCCGTGACGGCCATGGGCGGGAAGTCGGGCCCGGACACATAAACGCTGATTCCGGGGACGTTCGGGTTCTGGTCCAGAAACTGCCGCATGCAGGTTTTCAAGTAGGTGGTTTCAACGGTTTTCAACTGCACATTACCGTCGTGCGCGCTGGAGAGTATGAGGAAGTAGTCTCCGGCCTGCGCATTGGTCAAGGCGAGATGTCCTGAGCCCATGCCGACCATCGCGCCGGTTGTCGAATCGTACAGACGGAGTGCCACATCGGGGGCATTGGTTGGGGTCAGGAAAAGGTAAGATTCACCCGCGACGGCCACCGTTACCCGGAACAAGGCGCTGGTGTGGGGCGTGAGGGAGGTGGCGATCTGCATGCCATTGGTCAGCACCGTCAGGGTGTCGGCGTCAATACCATGATATCCGCCGATTGTCAGGCTCTCATGCCCCAGGTGATTGGTCATCACGCGCAGACAACTGTCGCCGCGTGCGCTCAGGCCGTTAACAAAGGCCAGGGTGTCGCTGGCGATGGTCAGTATATCATTCGGAAATATATCCGTCCACAGGATATTGTTTTTTCGCTGTAACTGAAACGCGGGCAGCGATGCATCCAGCCACATGTAATCATCATGCAGCAGGTTGTTGATAATCCATACCTTGGGCAGGCGATTGGACCAGGTGGTCGATATGGGCGAGGGGATGTAGCGGGTGCCCAGCAGTGCCATGCCGAAGCCTTCGCTGATAAAGCGGTCCCGCTCACTTTCTGTCGCGCCGTAGGCTTTAATCACACTGTACCCGGCGATATTGGTGAAGGCGTAAAACAGGTTGGTATGCGCCGGGTCCGTAAACAGGCCGTTGGTCAGCGCCCGGTACTGATAGGTGCGGGTATCATTGGTCTGCATGCCGATGATGCACGAGAGTGTCCCGTCCGCTTCCGCATAGAACCGGTTCACGCCGGTGGCCGTGATGTAGTAGCCTTCCAGGGGGAGCAATTTGGAAAGCGGCAGGTTGGTCACCGGACAGTCCGGCATAACCGGACACGGGGGCGGCAGCATTTGGTCGCGCTCCTTCAGGGCCTCTTTGAGCATGGTGCGCGCCATGCCGTATTTGCCCGCGCTTTCGGTATTCATGACGATAAAAACCCCCAGTTTTTTCTCAGGCAAAATTTCCAGCAGGGCGCCGAATGAGCCGACCGAGCCATCCTTGGCCCAGGCGGGTCCGGCATAGGTCATGACGGGATCGCACACCGTATCCCACCCCAGGCCCGGCTGAAAATAGGAACTCAGGTCCAGGGGCGCATCGGCGCTTTTTCCCATTTCGGCCATCACATTGGTGGATATGAAATTTGTGCCGTTGAACAGGCCGTCTGCAAAATACATGCGGATGATGTTGGCCATATCCAACGGACGTGAAATCGCCCCGCCGGTCGCCGGCATATTGAAAATCATGGGAGGCATGGCTTCGCCGTTGATATACCCGGTGGCCAGGTGGTCCGCGACGGACGGATCGGACGGATCAAACGAAGAATGGAGCATATCCAGCGGTGTGAACACACGGTTGGCCGCACAAACCTGATAATCATTCGAGTCGTGGCGCGCAACGATTTCGCCGACAATATTGAACCCGCTGTTGCAGTAGCTCGCCACGGTATTAGCCGGATACAGGGGGTAGTCAAGCGAGAAGTAGTCGATCAGCCATGCGGTGTAGTCGGGCCAGTAGGCGCTGGAACTGATGCCCCCGTTATAGATGTCGCCGGGCATGCCGGAATGATGATTGAGGCAATTGCGGATGGTCATGGGATCATCGCCGGGATAACGCGGCAGCATACTGAACTCGGGCAGATAGTTGGTCACGGATACGTTCAGGTTGACCACCCGCGCGTCACGCAGTTGCATGGCCATCAACGCGGTAAGGTTTTTGGTCACCGACCCGATATAAAATGTTGTGTTCGTGGTAACCGGCGTCTGTTGCGCCACATCGGCCAGACCGAACCCCTGTGCCCAGACCACCTCCTGGCTGTTGACCAGCGCAACCGACACTCCGGGGATGTTCAGCTCAGCCATGAGATTGGTGATGTAGGCCGAAGACACCGCGATTGTGTTGGTGAAATCCGCCTGGGCATGCGCCAGCATGCAGGATAAAAGAAAGGTCGCCGCACTATACCTGATACACCGCATTTTCATTCGTTGCTCCTCTGTTGAAACTGCCGATCATTATCCACACTTCCTGTAAATCTGCAATAGGACAATTTGTGCGATGCGTGATCACCGAATCACCGGTTTGTGATCACGAATCGCACGGATTTCACGAATTTTGATAAAAAACAGGCCATTTTTCGCGAAAATAGCCCTTGTGCGGCATCAGAAAGCGCATTTTTACGCATTTTTGGCCCTTAAAGGCCGAAAATTCATCGTTTTCGCCGTTTTTCTGCGAAAAACCGGCAATTTTCACCTGCCCTCTCCCCGGCATTCTAATACAATTTGACCAGCATAAGCGCAATTATGCGGTACAAGCCTGGTTCTTAACATTTAATGTAATTTATTCTTGCCATTAGTATTCCGGATTACTAGTTTCGCGTTTTCGAGTGAGGGTTATTGAGCGTTATGTATATCTGCCCGGAACCTTCCTGGTACTGGCCATTCTTGATGGCAATGACCAGCTCAAAGAACTCTATACCCATGGTCCGGATATCAGCGGAACTTTGGGTGGAGCAGGTGGCATTGGAGGACTGCTCTCACAACGGACATTTGATGGCAGCACATCCAATATCTATTACCACCCCAACGCCCAGGGCAGCACAACACTGCTGACCGATCAGAACGGCCGGGAGATAACAACTTACAGCTATTCTTCCTTCGGACAACGCACCGACCAAACCCAGGACACAACCGCCCGATACCTGTACAACAGCAAAGAATTCGATCCGCAAACCGAACTCTACTACTACGGCTACCGCTACTATAACCCCCGCCTGAACAAATGGCTAACCCGCGATCCACTCGGCGAAGCCGGCGGCATCAACCTCACCGCCTTCTGCGCAAACGATCCGGTCAATCATGTTGACCCATTGGGCCTTGAACTCATTGAAATCCAGAATCCCAGACTACTGGGTCTAATCCCTGTACCCACAGGCAGCTATTCATACTATTCCGGAACAACCTTCATGGACACCGGCTACGCACAAGTGCACAACGCCATGTCCTTCTTCTACAACACCATTTACGGCGGAACAAAAGAAGCATTCGCCGCCGCTGATGCTGTCGATCAGTTTTCCTATAACAACTTTGGTGCTACCTTCGATGATGTAGAAGCATTCTGCTATGCCAACGGATTCCCGGATCCCGGTGACGCACTCTTCGCCTCACTGGCCTTCATGGTCCGTATGAACAAAGGATATAAAACCGCAGACAAAATCGCAGACGTCATCGACAACCTTGATGACGTACGCATGTGTGATAATCTGGGTGTAGACAAATCTTCGAAAAGCGGAGTTGAAACACTTATTGATGATGCTGCATTTTGGTCTGGTAGGTCAGGAGAAAACCGTAAACTTGCTGATATGTCAGGGCTAACAACACTCGAAATGACCCCTGCTGGTCAAGCTCTTGATGCACAGGATCTCTTTTCAAAAATGTCATATGATGAGGCAATTATTCCTTGGGAGAATCTATCTCGTGAATTTGCATCTGAAGCATCAGGTACAGTGAATGCATGGGTTGGTGGAGCTTATCCGCTTAGCGTATGGAGTAGGATAGAGAAGCCTACTTTATTGTTGAATCCAAAAGTAAAAAAAATCATTATTCATGATGCAACAAGACCGGAATTGAAGAGGATAATTTACAAATGACGTTCACTAGAACAGGTCCTAATTCAGCATGCTCTGATAATTTTGAAGTTAAAATAGCTAAACGTGATCAACTTCATTATGTCAAAACCAATGAAACAGTTATCATCCCTATAGAAATAGGTGTTGATCGAGTAATTTCAATAGCCATAAGTAAAGTGGATATTTCAACACATCAAGATATAAAGAACAGTATTGATGATGCATTGAATTTTCTAGAAATTCCTCACCGTTTCGACAATTAATTGTTACCGCCCAAATTGACATCGAGTGCTGTTCCCTAAAATAAGACGCTATGAACCAGGTCTGAACTTCACACTGTAGTCATTTTTCCGTTCACGTCGTATGAAAAAACAGTGCATACGATGTGAACGGGAGAATTTTCGGCCATTTTTTACTCCAAACCCCCATTTTTTGATCTCCACACCCTCCAACCGGCCAAAATCGTCGTATTGACACAAATTTTATGACGAAAACGGCACTTTTCGGTTTTTGCAGGTCATTTTTTCATCACCAACGCGATATTTGCGCCAAAAACACCACGAAAACGGGAAAATCACCTAAAAATAGGCTTTTTATGGTCGAAAACACGACCAGAACGGCCGTTTTTGGCTATTTTTGCTCTTTGAAATGTCATTTACACCCGTTTTTACGACCAAAACGACCATCCAAAACCGGTTTTACGTCATTAAATCCGCGCAAATCCGCGTCCATCCGCGGCTAAAAAATCGATCCCAACGGCTTTTCGGTCGGACCTCGTTCGTGCTGGCGCACTCACTCGACCACCGCAGCCGTATCGCAGTTCGCACGATCCCTGCGGAGAAGCAGGCATCGCGCCAACTGCTCCAGGTCGGATTTGTTCTCCCGCCCTGTTGGCGGGATCACTCAACAAGGGCCGCTGGGCAACTCGTGACAGTAACGCCCCAAGCCACGATCAAACCACACTGGTCCTGCAAACGGTTCACCCACCACCGGCGGCCCGATAAGCGGACATTCGTCCTTAGAAGGGGAACCCCCTTAAAAAACCCGGTTCCCCTCTGCCGTGCTGTACTGCCTCCAATAATCCGGCAGTACATCACGTCATTCACCCTTCCCCCCATAGCTGACACGCAAAGTGCTAAAGCACTTTCCGCGCCAGCCCCTGCAAAACAGCCGCAACCACGACCCCGAAAAGCCTACAGAAATCAGCACTTTGCATTCAAAACCTCAGTGATGGTGAAGGCTTTGAAAACAAAGTGCAATTTTACATACTCAATACCCGCAGCAGGAGTTTCCAATGATTGGAAAAATCTCCAAAAATCATAATAGAGTATTAGATATCGAGTGCTGTTCCCAAAATAAGACGGTATAAATCGGATCGGACACTCACACTGTGGTGATTTTTCCGTTCACGTCGTATGAAAAACAAGTGCATACGACGTGAATAGGGGATTTTTGGCCATTTTTTCGCTCCAAAACCCCATTTTTACGCATTTTTGGCCCTTAAAGGACGAAAATTCATCGTTTTTGCCGTTTTCCCGCGAAAAATCGGCAATTTTCACCTGCCCTCTCCCCGGAGAAAGCCTTTGCAAGTTGGGGACAAGAAGGCGGGGGGATACGCTCATACGGGGGGCAGGGCGAGGATGAGGATGCCGTTGGCGACGATTTCCTGCTCGCGGGTTACGGTGCAGATGAACCGGTAGAGTGTGGCGATGTGGCGTTCGAGTTCGGCGCGGATAGCGAGGGTGTCGCCGGGGACGACGGGACGGCGGATGCGGAAGGTTTCAATGCCGGAGAGGTAGCATGAGCGCACCGGTTGTTCGCCATCCTGGATGACATGGCCCGCGGTTTGGGCGCAGGCTTCGATAAGGTACACGCCGGGCATCACCGGTTGTCCGGGGAAGTGTCCCTGGAAAAAGGGTTCGTTGGCGGTTAGATTCTTGAGGCCGATGGCGTACCGGTGAATTTCGCAGGCGTCTATCCGGTCGATCAGTTGAAACGGATAGGCATGTGGATTTTCAGGCGGGTGGGGTTTCACCGCGCTTTTCCTGAATGTAGGCGGCCAGGGCGTTGATCGACTGGAAGGCCACCAGTCCCTGCTCGGCATCCCGGATTTCTACGCCAAAGGTTTTTTCGACGGCGATAGAAAGTTCAAGCGCGTCGATGGAATCGAGTCCCAGGCCATCGCCGAACAACGGGGCGTCGTCGGCAATGGCGTCGGGTGTGGTTTTCAGCCGAAGGCGTTTAATCAGTAGGTCTTTTATTTGCTGTTTGAGTTCGTCCATAGTTTAGAGTCCACCAGAGATGATATAATTTTGACCGGTTATGTATGTATTTAAATCAGAAGACAAAAAAAGGATCAACTGGGCGACTTCTTCGGGAGTTCCCATACGTCCGAGGGGGATCATCCGGATGATTTCGTCGCGGCTTTCCGGCGGGACATGGTCGGTCAGTTCGGTCTGGATCATACCCGGAGAGACGGCGTTGACCAGGATGCCGTAGCGGGCGCATTCCTGGGCGAGGGCCTTGGTGAAGGCGATGAGTCCGCCCTTGGAGGCGCTGTAATTGGCGGCGCCGGGCAGTCCGACGACGCCGGCCAACGAAGCGACATTGACCATGCGTCCGCTGCGCTGAAAAATCATTTGGCGCATGACCTCGCGCGAGACATAAAAGGCGCCGTCGAGGTTGGTATCCATCACCCGGTGCCAGGTCTTGTCATCCATGCCCGCCAGCATGCCTCCTTGTTGTATGCCGGCATTATTGACCAGGATGTCGATGGTTTTGGCCTCTTCGACGAGTGCCTTGACGGCGTCCCGAACCGCGTCGGGGTCCGATACATTAACGGACCGGGTCTGGAGACCGGGGATTTCCTGTTCGAGGGCGTCGGCGGCCTCCGCGTCGGCATGATACCAGCACATCACCTCGGCGCCCTGCGCGGCCATCAGGCGCGCCACGGCGGCGCCGATGCCCTTGGTGCCGCCGGTAACCAGCGCCTTTTTACCTTTTAACAGTTCACTCATAACAAATCCCACAGCGGGCCCCGCAGGCCCCGTTCTCGTAAATATCTCATTTTTTCCCGGTCCAGACTGTCCTCCACACCGGGATAAACCCAATGCAAAGGGCAGGAACGCTTACAATAATCCAATATACCATGCAAGTCTATTTGGCGGGGTTGCACAAAAAAAGGTTCAAGCAGCGGCTGGTTTGCGTCCATCAGGCCGTCATGTATGAGGCGGGCGGCCAACGGGGTATGGGGATAGACGCGAATGCCGATGGAGACGATGACAGTGCAGCCTTCGCATTGTTTGAGCAGGTCGATGCTTTCGACCAGGGTTGCCTCGGTCTCGTCCGGCGCGCCCAGCGCCAGGTAGTGGCAGTAGTTGATGTCCAGCTCCCGGCAGATGTTCGAGGCGGCGAGTACAGCATCGGCGGTATAGGATTTTCCCAGGCTCCGGAGGGTGGCGTCGCAACCTGATTCCGAGCCGAACTCAATGCCTGCGCAGCCCGCCTGCTTCATGAGTTCGGCCATTTCCCGGTCGAAGTAGCCGGGATTGACAAAGGCATACCAGCGGAATTTTCGTCCGTCGGCGACGATGGCGCGCAGCAGTTCCATGGTGTAGGCCCTGGGGTAGTTAAAAAGGCTGTCGACAAAATAGAACACATCAATGGCGTGGCGCTCATCGAGGAAGGCGATTTCTTCGAGGAGGCCATCGGGCGGGCGTGTCTGGACCTGGCGGCCCTCAATATAGGGATAGGTGCAGTAGGCGCAGTGCAGGGGGCAGCCGCGACGGGTTTGCAGGCCCAGCATACCGGATTCCCGGTAGTAATACTGCAGGATGTCGCCGGGCACGGCTTGCGCGTAGTGGAAATCGGGCGGTGGCGGGTTCTTCATTCCGAGCAGGGCGGCGAACCGCTGTTCGCCCGCGCCGCTGATGCCTTGAGTCAGCCCCAGGTGTTCAAGCAGCAGGTCGCCGAAGATGGAATATCCAGACCCGCCCAGCACGATCTTTTCGGGGGGAACCCACTGCCGGACACCATCCACGCAGGCCCGGATGGCGGGCAGGTAGCTCACGGAATCGGGCCAGGAAAGGTTGTCGATATTGCGGATGGAAAGGCCGACCAGGTCGTAGGTGCGGTCAGCGAGATATTCATTTTCGAGTGTGGCGGTGTCCTGGAGCAGGTACATGTCGGCCACGTCAACATGGATGCCTTGTATGCGCAAATAATTGGCCAGCATCCAGACGCCGACGGGAAAAACCGGGTAGGGGGTGGATTCCCTGTTCACGGAGATCAGCAGCACCTTTGGTGTCATATCGCGACTCCGTGCCCAAGGGCGTAGGCAAGAAACCGTTCCGCAGCCCCGGTAAACCCGTGTCGCGCCCTGAAGTCTTCCGGCGGCTCTGGCAGCAGGGGAACCGCTGATGATGTCAGCAAGACACCCGCGGCGCAATCGACAAAGGGAACATGATGGCTGTCGCAGGTGTGCGCAATGATCTCCGCGCCCCATTCCGGATCGGCATAATTCAGTCCGCCCACCACCGCGCAGTCAATCAACCCGGCATCCAGGAACCACCCGGCAAGCTGTTCCAGGTCCGAAGGTTCGGTGGTGTGCAGCGCAATACAGGGGCCCTTGATGTGGAAGTGGATGGCGGCCAGACTGGTTGCACAGGAGTCGGTGGTGTAGGGGAAGAGGAGCGGGGAGGCCTCTTCCCGACCGCCCTGACGCACCGGCAGGTAGAATTCTTTCTGCAGGCCACGAAACGAAGGCCCGGAGTCCAGGAAGAGCCCGGTACGTTCCGGCGGCCCGAAGATGTGTTCAAACAAGGGACAGAGGGCATGGAAAAGCAACTGAACAGGATCGGGGATAAAGCGTAACCGGGGAGAGACGATTTCCGGAAAGCGCTCGGGCGCCCAGCGCCGATGGCGGCCGTTTTCGGCTAAGGACTCCGGACCCGGAAGCAGATAACTGCATGCCCGTATGGCGCCGGGTGTTGTCGGCGCGTCGTTCATGAGGGGAGGGCTGGTTTCCTGTGCGCTCATGGACACGGAGGGTCAGGCAATCATGTCTTCCGAAATGACCAGCACCATGTTGGTGTTGCCCGGTTTGCTTACCGGCACGCCGGCCGTCATGACGGCCTTTTGATCTTTGGAAAGAATCCCTGATTTGCGCGCGGCCTTGTAGGCCTCCCGGATCATTTGGTCGGTATGCTCGATAACCGGCAGTTCCAGCGGGATGACCCCCCAGACCAGCGCCAGTTGACGGTAGGTTTGCAGGCTGGGGGTAGGCGCGAGAATAGGGGCCGGCGGTCGGTAGCGGGCGACCTCGCGCGCGGTTCGACCCGAGGTGGTGCTGGTGATGATAGCGCCGATATCCAGGCATTCGGAAAGGCGGCAGGCGGCCTGCGCCACCGATTCGCCGACGGTGGAACCGGTTTCCTGCGAGAGTCGTTGGGTCCATTCACGGTAGGGAAAGCCCTGTTCAACATCCACGGCAATGCGGTGCATGCTCTGTACGGCGTTGATGGGATACTTGCCCATGGCGCTTTCTTCCGAAAGCATCACGGCATCGGTGCCGTCCAGGATGGCGTTGGCCACATCCGTTACCTCCGCGCGTGTCGGGCGGGGATTCTCCACCATGGACTCGAGCATTTGCGTCGCGGTGATGACCGGTTTGCCCGCGCGGTTGGCTTTGGCAATCAGTTTTTTTTGCGCCAGCGGCACCTTTTCAAATGGCAGCTCAACGCCCAGGTCGCCGCGCGCCACCATGATGCCGTCCACCACTTCGATGATTTCATCAATGTTGTCCAGCGCCTCCGGCTTTTCGATTTTCGCGATCAGCGGAATCTGTTTGTCATTTTCATCCAGCACATTCCGGACCTCGTTCACATCCGCGGCGGTGCGTACAAAAGACAGGGCGATGAAGTCGACTTCCTGCGCCATGCCGAACGCGAGGTCCGCGCGGTCTTTTTCCGTCAGGATCGGAATCCCGGTCGAACGCGAGGGGAGATTGACCCCCTTGTGGGAATTCAGGAGCCCGCCGACCCGTACAATGCATTGGATTTCGTGCGGTCCGGTACTCATGACCTCCAGCTCCAGGGCGCCGTCGCTTAAAAGGAGTCTGTCGCCGGCGCGGACCAGTTGGGGCAGGCCCTTGTAATTGACGGTGACCCGTTCGCTGGTGCCGGGGATGTCCTCATCGGTGATGACAAAGGCGTCGCCGGTCTTGATCTCCACCGGTCCATCCTGAATCTGGCCAACGCGGATTTTCGGGCCGGCGATATCCTGGAGAATGGCCACGGGTTTTTTCAGGCGGTCGGAAATCTCGCGGATGGTTTGGATTACTTTTCCGTGCGTCTCGTGCGTGCCGTGGGAAAAATTCAGCCGGGCGACATTCATGCCCGCCCCGATAAGCTGTTCGAGCATGGCCGGCTCGGAGGTGGCCGGTCCTATGGTACAGACAATTTTTGTTCTTCGCATGTTACGTCCTCGTTGTCGTTTTGTAAGCGGTAGAAGCTAGCTTCTTTTGACGGCATTGAAAAGGAGAAAGCATGGAAACCTGCGGGGTTCACCGGGTAATGCCCAGCTTCAGGATGGGAAGGGTTTCTTCGCGCAGGGTCGGGTTGAGGTCAAAGAGCAAAAATCCATCCGCGCCCAGCTTGCGCAGGATGCGGATTTGCTCGATCACCAGGTCCGGGGTGAGTTGGCTTTCGGCGGCGGTGACCCCGAGACCGGGATAGACGCGCCCCCGGCTGCCGGGCAGGGCAAGCTGTTGGTGGGTAAGCGAAGAAAAGGTTGCGGCGTCGGTGGTGTAATTCATGGGGCAAACAAAATCGACTGTGCCTTCGGCCAGCCAGGTGGCCCAGTCCTGTCCGACGGCAGTTTTGCAGGAGGGATACTTGCCGAAGACCGCCGCGGAAAGTTTAACCTCCGGGCGCACCTTTCGGAGGTCATTCTTAACGTCCCGGACAAAAGCAGTGAGTTGGCGCGCGCGCCACGCCATGAAGGCGTCGTAAAGGCTGCCGCCCTGGAGGATGTCGCGGGGCCAGCGGCCGACGCGTTGATGGGTGTTCTGCTCGAATTGTGCGCGGCAGGCGGCGCAACAGCAGGGCGGCCCTTCGGGATAGCGGATGTAGTCCAGGTGGATGCCGTCCACTTCATAGCGTTCGGCCATCTCGCGAATGGCGGCGCGCTCAAGCTCCCGGTTGGCCGCGTGCGAGGGGCACAGCCAGGTCCGTACATGGTTGTCCGGCGCGACCTGAAGGCGATTTTCTTTTTTCATGCGCGCGATAAAATCTTCCGGCGCGCCGTCGAGGTTCCAGCATATCTTCCATGCGTGTACCTGCAGGCCGTTGTTGCGGCAGGCCTCGGTGCACAGGCTGAGCTGATCGCCGTAGAGGCGGACGGTATTGGAACGGGGAAGCGCCCGTCCAGCGTAGTGCGCGACCCCGCCCCAGGCGACGTTCGGGAAGACCGCGTTGAAGCCCTGTTTTTTCAACAGGCGGGCGGTCCGTTCCCAGTCGCCCGGATACCAGCCGGTTCCTTCGTGGTCCCAGATGCCCCGGAATTCGCCATGACGGCTGTTCTGTGTGAGCGCATAGGCGCGGATCAGGATGTCGCGCAGTTCCCGCGCGGATTCAATCACCTGGGGATAGCGCCGCCGGTCGTACGCGTGCAGCATGTTGCGGAACAGGCGTTGCGCCTGTTCCAGCAGCGGGGCGACAACCTTGAGCGTCCCGGTCTGTTCGGCTTCAAGCGTGATCGCGGAAACGGCTTCGCCCATGGTGCGAAACGAATCAATCTTCCCCGCCCGCTGGAGGGCGTGCCAGGCCATGTCCGGCCACAGGGTGGAATCCAGTTTTCCCAGCAGTCCGACCAGCATGTCCTGTTTATTGCGCGCGTCGTCATTCAGGAGAATGTGCGACATCCAGAGCCCCTGTTCCGAGGCGACCCAGGCCGGATCGGCGGTGCGTTGGCCCTCGGCATCCAGCCATGTGGCGATCACCTGCGCGGTCCGGTCGGCGGGCTGAACGGGCCGGATGTTCCACGAGTCCTGGTAAATCCGGTGCGGCACAAACCATTCGCCGGGACGCTGAAAGAGAAACGAGGACCATTGCCCCGCCTTGTCCGCGGCTTTATAGGGCCCCAGTTTCATGTGCATGAGCTTGGCCAGCGCGGCGTCCGACGAGTAGAACACCACCAGGCGTCCACCGCGGCGCATGAATTTTTCAAGGACGGCGCGTTCGCGCAGGGGCAGGGTAGGGTTGTAGCACAAGACGGCAATGCGAACGTGTTCGAGGGTTTGTCGGGATACGTCTTCATCGGTAAGGATGTGGTGTGAGATACCCGCTTCCTTGAGCCAGTTACTTACGCGTCGCGTGGCGCGTTCGGCGGCCTTGCGCTCCGCGGGCGGGCCCGCCGACAGGGTTCCCTGAATCAGGGCCACCCCGTCCTGCTGCGCACGCATGTTGTAGAGAATGATTGATGTCGATGCCGGCACCCCTTTCCACGGGGAAAAACGGATACGCTCAATGGCGTGCCATCCCCTGGGCGTGCCTTCGGTGCTGAATTCGCTCTTCAACAGTTTCAGGGTCTGGCGTCCGGCCTCCCGGATCGCCCCCCCCCAGACATACCAGCCGTCGCCGCTCTTAAAGTAAATGCGCAACGCCCGGATCGCGCCGGGATTACTGCAGGAAAGCTCAATATCAAAACTGCTGTAGCCGGACAAATCCAGGCGCACATCCTTGTCCCAGTACACCCGGTCCCGATCAGTCGTGAACGGACATTCAAAAATCAGTCCGCGCGCGCCGGGATTTTTTACGACCACGGGGGGCGAACCTTCTTTGGCCTGCCAGGCCTTCCGCGCATCCTCTGTCTGCTTATACAGCCCGTCGTCAATTTCCAACACCCCGGCCTGCAGGGTGACGACGCGCAGGACGAGGGCCAGAAGGAGCACGCTCCTTTGTATGCATGCGCTGATCGGTTTGGGCTGCTTTCTATGTGTCATATATAAATTGTCCGGTGTTAGGTGTTCCACAAGCGGCTCATCTTTACGAAACCCCGAAGCCAGTTCAAGCGGAATATCGGAGTGAATTATTCCCCGTTTCACTTGACACCTGAAAGGGGCGTGTGGCATATGTATCCAACGTTGGTTAGAAATCTGTGAGCCCGAAAAAAAAAGGAGGGGCCGAACAGTGAGTGAATTGGTATTTTATTGTGGTGAGTGCGGAGCCAAGTTGTCGGCAGGTTATGACGAGGTTGGCGATGAATTCGAGTGTCCGTCCTGTGGTGAAATTCAACTGGTGCCCGATGTGGAAGAGGAAGAGGAAGAGGTAAAACCGGCAAAGAAAAAAGGCGTCAGCAAGAAAACCATGATCAAGACAAAGGCAACCAAGGCGGAGTCCGAAGACGACGAAGACGAGCACGCGCCTTCGCGGGTGATTCGCATTCCCAAAAAGAAGATTGTAATCGCGCCCTCGGCTTCGAAAGAGGTCGACGACGAGGACCGCTACGAGGATGTAGAAGAAGAGATCGACGACGAGGTCGCCGGGACCGGCCTGCGTGTGGCGGCCATGGCCCTGGGCACCACGGGCGTCCTGGTGGCCATCGCTTCGCTGGCATGGGTTATTATCTCGGGCACCAAATCGGAAATGGAAGTCAAGGACTGGGGCATCCTGATTCTGACGTTTTCTTCCACGTTTATTCTGGGTCTGATGGGGCTTGTGCTTTCACAGATTGCCTTCCGGATCGAACGTACCATGGCGTACGCACGTTACATTGCCACAGAAGACTAGCCTAAGATATTTGAGATTTCTTTGGAGTTACCAGAGTTCAGGGAAACCTGAGAGGTGAAGGCTGGGGTTCGCGGATATTCATCGAACTCGTTGATCGCCAATCATGCCGGAGGTCACTCCGCAGGGAGCTAACAGGCAGATCGTTTTCAAAGGGGGCGAACGTCCGCAAGGCGCTGCCAGGCGGTCCAGAAGCAGGCGCATATCGGGCCGAACGGCAGGTAGCCGGCGTACCCCAGCACAGGCATCTCAAAAACATGCGCGGCGTCCGCGTAAGGGATGCTGTAGTGCCATTTCGGCATGCTGAAGTAATTCCACATCTCCCAGAACAGTCCGGTGACAAGCGCGGCCGCCGCCAGGCTGAACAGCACCCGGTAATTTCCCTGTCGCAATTCGTCAAAGGGCGTGGGCGCGTCGGCCAAGTACAGCCCGCCGCCCAGCACGGCGAGGGGGGCCAGCCATGTCAGGTAGAAAAACGGATCGGGACGCCATGCCAGCAGCGCCAGGCCGACCGCTCCAAGCAGCACGATGCCTACCAGCACCGGGCGTGACAACGGTGTCCATACGGGCCCGTGGCTGTAGCCGTACGCAAACCGGGGA